>NZ_VJVX01000013.1:0-143480 GCF_008033685.1 Microbispora sp. CSR-4 | reverse complement strand
GCGCGGCCCGTGGAACGGCCTGGACGACGTCGAGATCGCCACCATGGAATGGGTCGACTGGTACAACAACCGGCGCCTCCACAGCGCCTGCAACGACCTCCCACCAGCCGAATTCGAGACCCACTACCGAACACAAACCGCCACGGCTATCCTCACCCCAGCCAGCTAACCCGGCCTCCACGAAACTCGGCGCGGTTCACTGGCGGGCAGGTCGCAGGTGGACTCGGCGCGGTGGTCGTGGCAGGCCTCGCGGGTCAGATCGCCATGCCAGAGCCGGACGATGAGCGGGTCGGTCTTGTCGGTGCGGGACATGTGGTGCAACGCCTCCGGATGCCGGTCGGCGCGCCGTACTCGAAAACGGAGTACGGCTGACGCCGTTGGCCGGTGGCATCACGCGGTCTCCGCACGCACACCCCCTCACAAATCCAGGCTCACAAATCGAGGCTCACAAATCCAGGCTCGCAGTGTTCAGCATGCATCAGCCCACCGACATTCCGTCGGGATCCAGGGGACGGCCCCCTGCGACATGATGTGGCCGGACCAGGCCGGATCTTGGGCCGACAGGCGGGTCGCCCTGCGCCGGCGGCTATCGACCTTCTCCCGCGTCGCGGGTGCGCCGGCAAGGAAACCAGGCCGACGAAGCCCGCCCACTACCAGCCCCATATTGGCCAGCGGTGGCCTCATCCGAGTCGATGCCACTCAAAGGTCTCCGGAGAGGGCGGCACGGAGGGTGGCGGCCCGTGTGAGTACAGGGTCGGCATCGTCGTCGTCGAGGTCTCGAAGCAGTTCACCGAGGTCGGTCAGGGAGACGACGAGGGAGGGCCGGTACCGGCTGGGGTCGGAGGCGGCCAGCTTCTCGTAGGTTTCCACGACTTGGCGCTGGTGATGGAGGGACTCGACGTTCCGGCCGGCGGCGCGTAGGTAATCGGCCAACCTGGCTCGGACGGTCGCCAGCACGGCCAGATAGCTGACGGGATCCTCCTTCGCGAGCGGCTCGAACAGCTCCACCACGCCGAGTTCTGCGGCGGCGGCCTCCTCGTGAAGCCCGAGCCTGAACATGATGGTGGCTCTTGAGTCGAGCAGGTGGATGTAGGGGAACGGTTCGGCGTCGGGCTGTTGGAGGAGGTGGATTTCCCACAACCCGGAGGCGCGAGCCAGGAGCTGCTGCGCGGGGTCGAGGAGTTCGACGCCGATCAGCTCCTGGGCCACGTCGTTGAGCGTGCGGACCGTGACCGCGAGGTCCTGCTGGATGTTGGTGACGCGCTCGACCGTCTCCTCGATGTCGTGCCCGAGGCAGGACTGGACAAAGAGCCGCCGTTGCAAAGTCCCGGCAAGCTGGCCGGTCTCGTCCATCTGCCCCCAAATGTCTGCGGCGCGTTCCAGCAGGGGCAGCGCCCGCCCTGGGTCGCCCTGGCTCGAATAGCGAGTGGCAAGGTTGTCCAGCGACATTGCCATCCTGGCAAGGTACGGGTCGGGCTGGACGAGGGACAGCTCTTCGTAGATCTCGAGGGCCGCGCTGAGGGCGGCGACGCACTCGTCGGTACGGCCAAGGTCGGCTTCCCGGTTGCTGAGATGGAAGAGCGCATCGGCAAGGTCTTCCTGGGCTCCGGTCTCCCGGCAGAGATCGACGGCCAGGGCGGCCGCGGATCTGGCTTCTTCGGCTTCGCCGAGCCGGGACAGGTAGATGGCGAGTGAGAGCCAGGCGCTCGCCAGTCGGGGGCGGAACCGGTCACGATCCTGCTGGGTCAGTTCGCCGTACAGAGAGATGGATCGCCGCATGTGCTCCAGCGCTCGCTCCAGGCGTCCCTCCTCCTCGTGGTAGCGGCTCAGGTTGTGCAGCGCCCGCGCGAGATCCGCACCGAGCTGATCGTCGCCGGGCTCGTAGAGCCGTTCCAGGAGGCTGACCGCGCGCTCGACGGCGGTGATCGCATGGTCGAACTGGCCGGCTCGCTCGAGGACGGAGCCGAGGAAGCTCAGCGCGTTAGCGAGGGCCACGGCCCAGCCTGTGTCGTCGTCGTACAGGCGCTGATACGACTCGACGGACTCCCTGCCGGATCGCACGGCCTCGTTGATTTCGTCGGAGACGTTGTGCGTGATCGCGAGGTTGAACAGCGCGTGTGCGAGCTGGGGCAGGTCTCCAGCGGTACGGAAGATTTCGACTGCCTCGGCTGTGGCTGCCACCGATTCTTCTGTACGCCCAAGGTTATGCAGTCGGGTTCCCAAGATCTTGAGGGATTCGCCGAGGTGAGGGTCCGCGCATTCGCGGTAGAGCTTGATGGCTGCACGCGTCTCATTCAGCGCCGGTTCGTGCTGGCCGAGTGCTGTCAGTTGGTCGCCAAGGAAGCGGTGGGCGCTAGCGAGGTCGGATGTCCACTCTCGGTCCTCCTTGCGTAGCTTACGGTAGTGCTTGATCGACTCCTGGAGCGCATACACCGCCTTCGCGTGCTGACCGATGGCCGCGTGGCGGTGACTCAGATTGACGAGGGAGAGCGCGAGTTCGCTCAGGTAGGCGGCCGGGTCCTGCCGGGCAAGGTCACGGTAGAGCTGCGTGGCCCTTTCCATGGTCTCTACCGCGGCGTCCGCATCGCCGAGCTTCGCCTGAACCTGGGAGAGGTTGCTGAGGAAACTCGCGTACCACGGGGCCGCTCCGGAATCCTCGGCAAGCAGCAGCGGAAAGAGTTCCCCAGCCTCAATGAGGCTCTCGTGTGCCTGGTTCCACTGTTCGAGATCCGCATGCCGTAAGGCTGTGGTCTGCAGCGCCATGGCGAGTGTCATACGGTAGTCGCCGTCGGCCAGATTCCTTGCCACTTCCAGCGCGGCCTGGGAGGTCGTGAGGGCTCCGGCGAGGTCACCGTCGTCCACTTTGAGGTTGCTCAGGATGTTGAGCGCGAGGGCTAGACCGTAGCCCCCTCCCAGAGCCCGGAACTGCTCGATGGACTTCTCCGCCAGCCGGATGCCTTCCTTCAGGTCGTCGTCCTCGGCCACGCGCTGGGCGAGACGCAGCAGGCAGCGAGCGTACGGTTCCCGCGCCCAGTCCAAACCCATCTCGACGAGTGGAGCGAGGCCGCGGACCGTCTGCCGGCAGACCATCATCGCGTCGAGCACACTGCCGACATGGACGAGCAGGGCACTGTACGGTTCGGCCTCCGCGGCAACATCCAGCCAGCGGGTAACGTCCTCCTTGGCCAGGGTGCGAAGGATGCGGAAAGCGCGGCGCCGTACGGAGACGGCATCGTCGAGCCGGCCCAGCGCCGTGAGCGGCACGGCGAGCTCGCTCAGCGCCCGCGCGAGCTGAAGCCGATCACGGCCCTCCGAGAGGGCGAGCACTATGCGGCGCGCGAGCAACTCGTTATCGGGGTGCCCCTGCTCGGCGAGCCGATCAGCGAGCGCCTTCAGCGAGCGAGACAACTCATCCCGGACGATGTCCGGATCGGCGATCACCGTCTGCTCCAGACCGTGAATCTCATCGCCCAGCCGAAGGACCAGATCGTCCAGCGACTCGGAGATGGTCATACTGAACCGCTCTGGCTCGGCTGCCGCATAGGCCTGGTACTGCGCGACGAGGTGGCCGATCGACATAGTCGTCAGTCATCCCTTTCTTTTGGAACGTGACAACCGGTTGATCATTCCGAAAACCGGCACAAATTTCTAGATACTCGGCTGGGATGGTCCAGACTGATCAGGCCGGGTCATCGCCGGATAGGCATGCTCATCGGAGCGTGAAATGCGCGGGCTCCGAAAGCACGGCGGCCGCGGCGGGGAGATCGGCCAGACGGGTCGCGAGCGTCTCGACGGCGAGTTCGCGGGGCAGCAATGCGCTGAACTTGAGGCCGTTCAGCGCCCTGTCGTCGATGTCGGGTCGGCTGAGCTCGCCGGCGAGGTCCTGCCGCCACCGAGTGCCGGTCAGGTCGTTCCTCAGCCTGACGTGCAGGTCGTCCACGCGCTGGGTCGGATCGGCGAGCGGGCCGAGCGTGGCTTTGATCGTGGCGTTGGCGCGATATCCGGCCCAGGTCCACCACTGCAGGTCGCCGTCGTTTCGCACGATCACGGTGCCGCCCGGGTGGACGAGGTCGTGGCTGTCCTCCCGTATCCGCGTGAGTCCGGTCACCGCCCGGCGGGTGAGTTTCACCGGAGGGTCGGCGCCCAGAACGACGTCCCGCATGGCGCGTGCCAGGGCGAAGGAAGCGCCGCCGGACATCGTGGTCGCCCAGCGGGCCTTGCCGCCGCCTCCTTCAACGGGCTGGACGAAGCATCGTCGTCGTTTCCAGTCGATCCAGTCCACGACCCAGGTGCGGCCGGCCAGCAGCAGGAGGCGCGGCCCCGTGACGGCGGACGTCAGGAGGCTGGGATCCGTCCGGCCGATCTCGGCGTTGCCGCGCAGGACGGTGAACTCCGGCGGGGCCGTGAACACCGCGGTGAGGTCCATGAAGTTCCGGCGCCCGAAGCGCTGCTCGGCCTGAGGGCCGACGAGCAGCGCGCCGCCGTCTCGCTCGAGGAAGCCCTGGTCGATGAGATGGTCGAGCACCGGGCGCGCGTGCTGCTCACGGAAAGGGCCGAGGCCGCGCCACCAGTCCGGCCACAGGGCGTCGCCTATCCGGCCCTCCTGCAGGGCGAGCGCGAGGAGTTGTTGCGCGACTATGTGCCGAGGCGAGGGCGGCGGCTGCAGGGGCTCGACGTAACCCGTGCTCCACAGCAGCAGGAGCCCCGCGGAGGCGAGGAGATCCTCCTGGGTCAGGCCCAGGACGAGGCAGTTGCGCCTGACTCCCGAGCGCCTGCCCGTACGGCCCAGGCGCTGGAGGAACGACGCGACCGACCACGGAGCGTTGATCTGGATGACTCGATCCAGGTCTCCGACATCGATGCCCAGTTCCAGCGTGGAGGTCGAGACGATGACACAGTCGCGAGACTGGGCGAAGGCCTCTTCAGCGCGGCGCCGTTCGTCGGCCGAGAGGGAGGAGTGGGAGAGGAACGTCGTGACGCCGTGGTCGCGCAGCAACTGACCGAGCTCTTCCACCATCCTGCGGGAGTCGCAGAAGACGAGCCGTTTCTCGCCCTGATGCAGTGCCGCGATGACGCGGGCGGCGTTGGCGACGGAGCCGACGTGGTCCAGCTCCACATCGGCCGCTCCGGAATCCGCTCCCATGCCAGGGGCGATCACTTCCGCAGGCCGGCTCCCCGCGCCCGAACCCTGGAGCCAGGAAAGCAGTTCACGAGGATTGCCCACCGTCGCCGACAGGCCGATGCGCTGGAGCGGCCGTCCGGCCAGCCGGGTGAGGCGCTCCAGAACGGCGAGCAGGTGCCAGCCCCGATCGTCGCGGGCGAAGGCGTGCACCTCGTCGACCACGACTGCCCGCAGATCCGCCAGGAGGCGGCGGTGGTCCACCCCGTTGCTGATGAGCATGGCCTCCAGGGATTCCGGGGTGGTCAACAGGATGTCGGGCGGATCCCGCAGGATCGCCTGACGGCGGGAGCCGGACCCGCCCCCGTGCCAGAGCTCGACCCGCCTGCCGAGCCAGCCCGCGTACGACTGAAGGCGCGGCAGCAGGTTGTTGAGCAGGGCCTTCAGCGGGCAGACGTACAGCACCGACAGGCCGGTCCAGGTCTGTTCCTCCATCACGGACAGTAGCGGGAACGTCGCCGCCTCGGTCTTGCCTCCGGCCGTCGGCGCGATCAACAGCGCGTCCCGCCCTTCGCCGATGGGACGTAGCGCCTCCTGCTGCAGCGGCCGCAGCCGGGCCCAGCCGAGCGTGTTGGTGAGGTGGTACGCGATCGTCGGGTGAAGTGCGAGTGTCGGCGAGGTCACGGCAGGTCGAGCTCCACATCGTCCGCGGAGACCGCCGGGCGGCCGCGGCGGAAGGCGTTCAGCTCGTCGTCGTTCAGCTCTCCCTCTGTGACCGTGACCTGCCGGTAGTCCCGCCGGGGGTCGAAATCCTCGTGGTCCGAGACCCGGTAGAGCACGTCGGCGACGAGCTTGCGGAGGAAGATCCGCGGCGCCACGCCGGCTCCCAGGTGCCCGGCGACGGCGGTGGCCAGGTCCTTGACGTACGCGTCGTCGATGAGGTTCCTGATGCGCTGCTCGGCGGGGTCTCCCTGGGCGTACAGGTCGCGTACGGCGCAGCCCAGCTCGACCAGCTTGTCGCGGTCGAAGCCGGTGAGCCGGATCTGCACCGAGCGGGCGGAGTCGAACCGCGCGTCGGTCTTGAAGTCGGAATGCAGCCGCTGGGCCAGGGCCGGGGATCGCTGCACGCCCTGCTGACCGTCATAGAAGGCGGGAGTGCCGGTGATGACGAGATAGAGGCCGGGGAAGCGGCCCTTGTCGATCTCGTCGATGAGCTGCCGAAGCGTGTTGAGGCTCCGCTCACGGTTGTCGCTGCGCATCCGCTGCAGGGTCTCGACCTCGTCGAGCACGACCAGCAGCCCCGGATAACCGCAGTCGCGCAGCACCACGAGCAGGCCCTGCAGGAAATACAGGGCCGAAGTCGAGTCGACGTCCCCCTTGAGCCCGGCATAGCGGCGGATGCTCGACGCGACGTTCGGCTCGCCGCGCACCCAGGCGAGCAGGCCGTCCGCGGTCGCATGGTCGCCCGACAGCCTGGCGCGGCGGTAGAAACGCAGCGCGGTCGCGAACGCCGGCGCGTTCTTCGCGGTCTCGGCCAGCCGTGACTCGATGAGCTCCTCGACCGCGGTGCTCATCGCCCTGCGGTCGTCCTTCGCGACCCCGGCGTCATCCTCCAGAGCGAGAAGCCATGTGTCCACGATGTCCTGCAACGCGCTCGGCGGCGAGCTCGCGGTGCTCAACCCACCGATCAACGACCGGTAGACGGTCTCCAGCCGGTGCAGAGGCGTGGTCCGGTCCGAGATCTGGATCTCGCTGGTCGCCATCTTCTTCCGCTTGGCCCTTTCGGCCAGCCAGCGGGCGAAGAACGTCTTGCCCGAGCCGTACTCGCCGCGAACCGCCTTGAATCCCGAGCTTCCGGCGGTCACCGCCGTCAGATCGTCGTCGAGCGCCTTCTCGAACCGCTCCATGCCGACCGCGAACAGATCCAGGCCGTTGCGCGGCACGGTCCCGCGGCCGAGAGCGTCGATGATCTGCCGCCGCCTTGCCCGGCTCACCTTCGCCGTCACGGTTCATCCTCCTCGAGGAACTGCTCTTCCAGCAGTCGCACGTTCAGCTCGACCGTACGGTCGCGGTCCTTGAGCATGATCACATCGGTCTGCTCCACGTTGAGCAGGTTCTTCAGCGCCCGCATCAACAGGACCGTCCGGTCAGGCGTCTCGCCGAGCCGCTGCGCGATGTCCGCCACCGAGCCCCGTCCGGTGCCCCCGGCGAGGTGGTCGATGATCCGGGCGACCGTATCGTCATCGACGACGCCGCCCCGGGGAGCCAGCCGCCGCTGCTCGGCATAGGTATCCGAGGCCACCACCCGCTGACCAAGGGTTGGCAGAGCTGTCACTGCCGCAGGAGGTGCAATCGGCTGGGCAGGTGTTACGGGCACCGGTGCTGGGGGAGGGGCGGCAGGTGCGGGCTTGGAGCGCACCGGTTCGTGTGCCACGGGGAGGCCGCAGATGGTCTCGCCCGGTCGGGAGACACGCGGCTGATGCGCGGGCTGACGCCTGTTCCCGTCCTTTGCGGGCGTCGTCGGTCCGCCCATGGGAGAGACCGACGTCCAGCTCCGTTCCGTGGACGGTGGGGACGGTGGCGGCGGCAGGGGCGGTCTGCTTCCCCGTGCCGGCCTGCTGACCGGCACACTGACACGGCCCGTGCCCGGCAGGCGGATCGGGGCGTCAGGCCCGGAGTGCACGGACCGCTGTTGCCGAGCGGGCCGGGTCACCGCGATGCGCTTGCGGCCGATGAGAGCCTGGACCCACTCGGCCGCGATCGGACGTGTGCCGCGCGGGCCCTGCGCACGGGTGAAGAGCTCCCCGACAGCGGTGACCACATGGTCCGGCAGGCCGGGGAGCAGCGCCGGCTCGTCACCGGGCCGCACGGACGGGGTCCGCGAGAGCACCCGGCCGACCAGCAGCGCGAGCTTGTATCGGTCGGTGTCCATGTCCGGCCCGCTGGAGGGCTGGTAGGGATCATTCCAGTCCGGCGTGTGCGCCTGCCGCAACACCGGTTCCGCCCCGTGCCGGCGCAGGCCGTCGCAGTCGAGCATGAAGACCTTGTACGGCTGGCCCGGGCGCCACAGGAGGTTCCGGAAGGAAAGGTCCCCGACGATCCACCCGTGGGTGTGCAGCAGGTCGATCAGCTTGGCGGCCAGCGTCGCGATCTCAAGGCGGCCGTGGACGTCCGGCTGGTGCAGGTCCTGCCACGCCCAGTTCGGTTCGTACAGCAGATATTGCAGCTCGACGAGCTTGGGCTTACCGCCGATCGTGCCGTAGAAGTCCCGGGGCACGTGCGGCATCAGGAAGCCGGTCACCTGGCCCCCGTGCACGACCCTCGCGACGGGCCAGGCGCACTGGTGCAGCAGCGCGCGCACCTCGGTGGCCGTCTGGCGATGACCGAACTCGACGAGCTCCGCAAGTGCCGCGCCGTTCACCTGGCCGGCCTGCGGCATGTACTCCTTGTAGACGAGGTTCTCCGGCCCGAGCACACGGGTGACCACCCCCTGGCCGCCCTTGTCGAGGGGGTCGGACTCCAGGGGCAGCGTCGCACGGTGCCGGTCGAGCGGATGGGGCGTGAAGGCCATTCAGACCCTCCAGATGCACACGGCGGTCCGGTCGTCGTCGTGCGTCTTCGCCCGGAAGCTCATCTGCCAGAAGAACTCGGGCAGGGACGGCGGCCGGCTCCACCAGCTCGCCAACCGGGAGCTCACCTGCGGCCCCCGCATCGGCTTGGCCAGGCCGTCGGTGCACAGCAGCAGCATGTCGCCTGGATACAGGTCGGCATAGCCGACTTCCACGTGCTCGATATCGCGAGGCAGCGCGTGGGTCGCCGAGGTCGAGACCCCCGCGTCGGCGTCGTCCTCGCCGAAGCACGGTGTCCAGACGCCCCTGTGCAGGTGCCACGCCATGCAGTCGCCGACCCGGACCAGCACGGCGCGGTGCACGGACGTCTCGGGCACCTCCCGGATCCTGGCGGCGAGGAACGTCGTGGACAACTCGTCCGGCGGCATCCCGCGCTCGTCCGCCCGGTCGCGGATGTCGCCGGCGATGCCGTCGACGAACTCCCGGGCGTCCGTCATGTAGTCAGGGGCGATCGGCAGCGTGGAGAGATACGCCTGCGCGACCTCGCAGGCCGTGGCCGCTCCGACATGCGAGCCCTCCTTGCTGCCCAGCCCGTCCGCCACGCAGGCCAGCAGCGTGCCCTCGCCGTCGTGCCAGAGCCCCATCGCGTCCTGACGTACGGTGCCGTAGTAGCGGTGCGCGTCGCCTCGGATCGATGCGGCACGCACCTCCAGCCCGGGCAGCGCGGCGCCGTCGATTTCGGTGTCCGGCCGCCGTACCGCAGGCAGCGGACCCGGCTGTGAGATCACCCGCGGCTCGCGGCCGATGACGAGCGGCTGGGGAAACCCGGGCACCGTCTCCGCCGCCGCGGGCGCCTCGTGCTCCTGGACCTGTTCCATGTGCGGTTCCTCTTCCGGGTACGGTTCGCGATCAGAGCGGGTCGGGGGCGAGGACCGTGTAGCCCGGCACCTGGTCGGGGATGATGAGCTGGGCCGTGCCCGAGGGATTGGACGACGACGCGACGGCCGACTGGACGACGGAGTTGAGCAGCTGCCGCGCGAACTCGCGGAGAGCCTGTGTCGGCGACATGTCGCCGTTGGCGATGAACGCCCGGAACGTGGCCACCTGCTGCAGAGTCGCCGGATCCACGTCGCCGAAGCCGAACGCCAGGATGGTCGGATGAGCCCGGAAATCGCGGCTGACCAGCTCCTTGTGCTCGACGTGCCACTCGTCCGTCGGGAGGCCGTCGGTGAGGAAGAACACCGTGGGCCGGTACGGCGCGTGCCCGGCCTGCTTCAGCCCCGCGACGTCCTGCTCGATCGTGCGCTTGAGCAGGGAGAACGCGGCGCCATAACTCGTCGTGCCGCGCGGGGACAGCTGCGGAATGGAGTGCACGTCGTTGAGGTCGGCCAGCGGGAGCAGCACCTCGGCGGTGCTGCTGAACCCGATGATGCCGAGCCTGGCCCGGTCCGCCACGACCGGGTTGCTCGCGATCTCCTGGTAGATCAGGGGGAGCTCCTGGTTGATGGCATCGAGGGGCGGTCCCTGCATGGAGTACGACTCGTCGCAGACCAGATAGAAGGGGAGTACCTGTTCGCTCATCAGGTGGTCCTCAGCTCTCGGTGATGGGGGAGCAGCCGCCGGAGACGAAGTAGATCTCCATGGAGATCGACCCGCTCGGGGCGGCGAGGTCATGGAAGTTGCGGGTGGCCGCGGTCTGGAAGATGTTGGGGAACGCCTTGCTCGCGGCCGCGTTGACTCGCGTGGCCAGATGGACGCCTTCCCCCGCTCCTCCGCTGGCGCCGAAGGTCAGCACCATCCCGGCGTGCCGTCCGGCCAGGCGCTTCCTGTGCTTGAGCAGCTCACGCCGCACCGTGCCGAGCAGCTCCTTGTCCGAGGCGCCGGAGTTCACGCGGAAGGAGATCTTGGTGGGCTTGGCGGCCACCCCGGCGGCGCGGGTGACGCAGGGCGATGGGGACGGGCTCGGCGAGGGCGAGGCGGTTCCCCTACCCGCAAGGGGCTTGGCCGGGGTGGGAGGGGGCGCCTGCGCGCCCAGCATGATGATCGTGAGCCCCAGCAGCAGGTCGGCGAACAGCCAGCCTGCGAGGAGCAGCGACGGCGCCGAACCGCGACGGCTGATCACGAGTGCCATCCCTCGGACCGCTCGCCGCTGTTCCCCGTGGTGCCCGGGGCGGCGCCCGTGTCGAGGGGTGCCTGGCCATGCGGATCATCCGCAGGTCCGGCCGGGACCTGCGTGCGGTCCGGGCCGGGCGGGGTGCCGGCGCCGGAGGATCGCGCGGCACCGCTGACGAGGCCGGCGGTGACGGCCGCGGCGGCCTGCCGTACCGCCTCGTCCAGCCGGGCGATGGCGGCCTGCAATGCGGTGATCTCGGGGCCGGTGACCTCACGGACGGCCGCCGGAACCTCCTGGAGAGACCTGGCAAGGTCCGCGGGCAGCCGGTCCAGGGCGTCCCGCGTCTCCTCCAGCAGCCGTACGGTGCGGCCGGCGGTGTCCGAGACCATCTCGATCCTCGCGGCATGCGCGCTCGCGGTCCCGGCCCAGTCGTCGAGGGCCTCCCTGATGTCGGCTCCGGCGCCGCCGAGCACGGCGGAGAGGGTGCCGCTGCCGCTGGTGAGCGCATGGCTGATCCGGTCGCCGCTGTCGGTGGCGGCGGTCTCCACCCGGCCGACGGCGGAACCGATCCCGGCCGTCGCGCTCACCAGCTCGCCGACCCGCGCGTCCAGGCTCGCCGCCGTGTCGCGTACGGCCTGCCCGGTCGAGCTCGCGAGGTCGCGGACGACCTGGCCGGTCGAGTCCGCCAGGTCCCGCACGGCCTGGCCGGTCGAATCTCCCAGATCCCGCACCACCAGGCCTGTCGAGGCCGCGAGATCCTTCACGACCTGCCCCGCGGATGTCGTCAGATCCCGGACGACCTGTCCTGTGGACGACGTCATGTCGCGTACGGCCTGCTCGGTCAGCGTCGCCAACTCGTCGACGGACTTCCGTACGCCGCTGGTCGAGTCGAGGATGACGGTGCTGAGCCGGTCGCCGACACGGTCCACCGCCTTGTCCGTCTTCTCGCCGACGGAGTCGATGGCGTAGGCGGTGCGCTCGACCGAGTGCAGCAATGTCTCCGCGGCGGAGGAGACCGCGGCCATGTGCTTGTCGAGGGTCGCGATCGAGTCCCGCACCTCGGCGACGCCCGCCGTCAGCGCGTCCGTGGCCTGGCCGGTGGCCTCCAGCGCCTTCTCGAGTTCCTCCACCACCTGCGTGTGAACCTTGCCCATGGTCCTGCCGACCTTGTTCAGCTCGCTCGCGCTCTTGGTCAGCTCGGCCTGGAACCGGGCCGGCGAGGCCAGCTTCACCTGACCGAGGTGCAAGGTCGCCTTGGTCAGTGCGGCCAGCAGGCGTGAGCGAAGGGCGGCCGCCTCTTCCTCGGCCCTCTGCTCGATCGAGCGGCGCAGGAGCCTCTCCCACAGAGTGATGACGATGAGCGCGCCGATCACCCCCAGGGTCATGAAGGCGATGCTGTCGAACCGCAGCCAGCCCGGCAGCCTTCCGTCGAAGCCCTGCTGCCACATCTCCAGGAACGGCCGGCGAGCCGCCTCGACGCCTGCGGCCGCCAGGGTCTCGCCGTACGCCGTCGTGGCCATCTTGAGCCCGAACCAGGTGGTGACGATGGGGAGGAAGACGAGCACAGGCTGCACCACATCGATGATCTTGTGTGCCTTGTGCCCAATACTTGAGTCGGCCGGGATCGAACGGACCGACTCTCCGGGTGGGAAGGCGGCGAACAGGTCCACCTCGCACCATCGCTCGGCCTCATCGGGCGTCAGGACGGCCCACGCCAGCTCGCGAAGCTGTTCCGCCCGGGGCTTCAAGCCCGGATGCTTGGCGAGCACGCGGAGTTCAGCGGCAAGATCCTGGTCCATCACGGAAGACCGATGTCCTCTCGTTAGATTCGGGTCAGCGTCAAAGGGGATTCCGGATGGACCGGTCCAGACGCGAGAAATCGGCGTGATCTTCCCGATTGCGTGGTGCAAGTGTCAACTATTGCACCGGCAAATGGTTAGAAATGCCTATGCGGGTGGGGGTGACGTTGGATCCCGGCCGTCAGTTCCGGGTGAGGGTCCAGGCACCGTCGGCGTGGACCGTGACAAGCCGGGTGCCGACGGGCAGGAGGGCCTTGCCCTTGTAGCGGCCGATCTCGTTGAAGAGCAGGTCGCCGTAATAGCCGATGCGGGGGTAGGCGTGCACGATGAAGTTGGACTCACCGCCGTGCGCGGCGCGTACGGTGTGCAGCCCGCGGGTGGGGGAGAGCTTGAGCACCTGGTCGCCGGTGCCCCGGATCGTCGCCGAGCACCAGCAGCGCGCCTTGGTCAGGGGCAGGAACGTCGCCGTCCAGGCTCCGTCGGCCTTGATCTCCAGCCCGATCGTGCCCCTGGTGCCGTAGTCGTTGTAGAGCACGGTGCCCTTGTAGGGCCCGATCTCGTTGACCAGGTACTCCCCGGCCTTTCCGTGCGGGTCGACCGTGTGGACGATGAAGTTGGAATCGCCGTCGTGGGTGAAACGGATGAGGCCGGGCTTCTTCGTGGCGTGGATGCGGATGACGTCGTCACCATCGCCCCGGTAGGTCGTGTCGGCGTGGGCGGTGGCCGGCGTCGTGAGGGCGGCGGTGGTCAGGGCCAGTACGGCGAGCATGCGGCGGAACATGGGCGTTCTCCTCAGCGGGGATAGCGGTCGGTCCAATAACTGTGTGAGGTGGGTTCCGTCAGGAGGTCGTAGGTGATCTTCACGAGGGTCCGGCGGCCTTCCACCGCGTCGACCCATTCGGCGGGCAGGAACCTGAACCCGTGCCGTGCGCCGAGGATGCTGCCGCAGATGGCGCCGGTGGAGTCGGAGTCGCCGGAGTGGTTGACCGCCAGAAGGAGGGCCTTTCCCGGGTCCGGCTCGGCGAGCGCGCAGTAGACGGCGATCGCGAGAGCCTCCGCCGCGACCCACCCCGCCCCGAGGGATTCGACCGCTTCGGCTGTCGGCTCGGGCCCGGCGGCCAGGTGGACGGCGGCGCGCAGCGCGCTGACGGTCTCCTCGTGCGCGGGACAGGTGGTGAGCCGGCCGAGCGCCCGTCGTACGGCCTGCTCCAGCGGGTCGCCGTGAACGAGGTCGTGGATGATCGCGGCGAACGCTCCGGCGGACAGCGAGGCCGTGGGATGCCCGTGGGTGAGGTAGGAGCAGCGGGCCGCCGTCTCGAACGGGTCGAACACCGACAGTCCGAAGGGCGCGGAACGCATCACGGACCCGCAGCCCTTGGAGAGCGGGTTGATCTCGCCGATGGCGCCGGGGGCGGGGACGTTCACGTGCCGCCCGGCGGCGTACAGCCCGGACAGGCAGGCCATGCCCGGCGCCCGCACCGCGTACAGCCACCTCTCTCGCCTGAGCCACCCGTTGCGCAGGGCGTCGTCCGCGGCCGGCGGCTCGGGGAACTGCTGCGTGTCGAGCCAGCGGAGGTAGGAGTTCCGGACGGCCTCGACGGGGTCGATGCGGTGAAGCCGTGCGCGGATCAGCCCTTCCGCCGTGAACAGGGTCATCTGCGTGTCGTCGGTGACCTCGGTCGAGACCATGTCGCGCAGTCCGTCCGGTCCATGAGTGGCGCGGATCTGTGCCAGGGACATGAACTCGACGGGGCTGCCCAGAGCGTCTCCGACGGCGCCGCCGAGCATGCAGCCCATGACGCTGGAGTAGTAGCCCACGCTCACCGTGCCAGGGAGACGGTCACACCATCGGAGAACAGCGAGTCGTGCAGCTCGACCGCCTTGAGCCTGACGTCTTTCGGCACGTCGAACAGCAGGATGCCGTTGACCGAGTTCCCCGGGTTGATGTTGTTGAGGAACGCATTGGAGTCCTTGAGCCCGAGCGCGGCGGCTCCGGAGTCGGCGTCGAACGTGCGGCCCTTGGCGTCGATGAGCTTCTGCGCCGAGTCGCTGAACATCTGCGCCTCGTCGCCGATGTTCTTCACGGTCAGGTGGATCAGGACGTACTGCCCCTGGGCCTTGGAGACCGTGAAGCCCTCACCGACCTGGGACAGTCCCTTCTCGACCTTGGTGACCTTGAACGCGAACTTGCCGTCCTTGACCACGTCGCCCAGCCCGGGGACCTGCGGCTTCTTCGCCTTGTGGGTCTGGGTGGCGTGCTCGGGTGTGTCGGTCAGGCTCGCCTGGGTGTCGCTCTGCCCACCGCCCTTGAGGGTCGTTCCAAGGACGATCAGGCCCGCGAGCACGGCGGCGCCGATCAGGAGCGCTTTCAGGCAGCCGCCGCCCTTCTTCTGCACGACGACGGTCTGGGGGTAGGGCGGCGGGTAGCCGTGCGGCGGCTGCTGCGGGTTCGAGTGCATGGGGACGCCTTCTTCGTCGTTGCCGGCCGGGAGTCCGCGGCGGGGGTGTGAACGGGGACGGCTGCAAGTAAAGCATGCTGTGAATCGCGCACACAACTTATTTACGGGTTGCATTCACACATGGCTCTGTGTCATGTTACTTGCGGCGCGCAAAGCGGTGAATCCGCCCAAACCGGTCGCGCCTTGTGACATCAGCACGGAGGGTGCGTGCAGCCGCTGTTGACGGGTGATCCACGCAGGATCGGTCCATACCTGGTCGTCGGCCGTCTCGGTGCGGGCGGCATGGGAGTCGTCTACGCGGCCGTGGACGGCTCCGGCCGGCGCGTGGCGGTCAAGCTCGTCCACGAGACCCTGTCGGTCGACCTCGAGTTCCGTCGCCGCTTCAGCCGGGAGACCTCCGTACTCGCCGGAGTCGAGGGAGCCTGTCTCGCCCGTGTGCTCGACTCCGATGCCGGGACCGAGCGCCCGTGGCTGGCGACGGAGTTCATTCCCGGGCCCACGCTCGAACAGCACGTGCAGGCCGAGGGGCCGCTGACCGGCGACGCACTGTACGGCCTGGCCGCCGGAGTCGCGGAGGCGCTCGTGGCCATGCACGCCGCCGGGGTCGTGCACCGCGATCTGAAGCCGCCGAATGTGATCTGCTCGCCGCAGGGGCCCCGGCTCATCGACTTCGGTATCGCCAAGGTCCTCGACTCCACCTCGATGACGCACACCGGCACGCTGATCGGCTCGCCCGGGTGGATCAGCCCCGAGGAGTACGGCGAGGGCCATGCCGGCACCCCGGCCGACGTCTACGGCTGGGGCCTGCTGGTGCTGTACGCGACCACGGGCGAGCCGCCGTACGGCACCGGCCGTCCCGAGGTGCTGGCCTACCGGGTGCGCGAGCAGATCCCCGACCTCCAGGCCGTGCCGGAGGACCTGCGTGACCTCGTCGGCCGGGCACTGGCCAAGGACCCCGCGCAGCGGCCCGCCGCCGCCGACGTCCTCGCGGCGGTGACCGAGACCTGGCAGGGCGAGGAGCCCGGGACGGAACCGGGCGACGTCACCTCGTTCATCCAGCGGACCTGGGTGCTCCCGCCCCACGAGGCGCCCGGCTGGCCGGAGGTCCGCGTCGCTCCCGCTCCGCCGACCAAGGTCCTGCGGCCGGAGGAACCGGCGACCGCCCCGGCGGCGGTCGAGTCCGCCGGGGCTGTCTCCGGAGCCGACGGCGCACCGGTGACAGTCGTCGCCCGGCGATCCGGAGCGTCGTGGATCCACGCCTACGTGGCGACCGCGGCCGCGGTCACCCTGATCACTGTGACCGCCATCATCGCCGCGTCCGCATCGGAACGTTCCACACCCGCCGTCTCCCAGGCAGCGCCTGCAGCCTCGGTGCCGGCCCCCGCCACGACAGCGACGGCCACGACGGTCCCGGTCACGACGGCCACGGCCACTCCGACGCCGGCGGAGAGCCCGAAGAAGAAGCCGGAGGCCGAGAGCAGGAGGGTGTCCTTCAAGGGCGTCTCGCTGACGCTCCCCAAAGGCTGGCGGATGACCACCGACGGCGACGATCGGGCCTGCGTGGAGTCTCCCCGGTCAGGGGGAGCCGACGGTCCCTGGGACTTCTTCTGCCGCCCCGATTCCATGGCCGTCGAGCTCACGTCGACGAAGGACGACTGGCCGGGCTTCGGCATCGAGGATTCCGAATTCGGCTTCATGTGGGGGCAGCACGTGCCCTGCCTGACGGGAGGGGGCGTGCTCCGCGATCCGTACGGATCGGTTTCGGAGGACGAGGGAGAGGCGGGGCTGTACTACGGCATCGATCCCTATGCCTCGCGGCTCGTCCACTCCGGGCTGGCGAAGATGCGCGACGGCAGGAAGGCGTACTACCGGGAGTGGCAGGTCGCCTGCGAGGTCAACCTCACGTACACGATGATGATCTGGTATCTCCCGCAGTCGAAGGTCGCCTTCTACGTGCTGAGCGCGCATCCGGAGGACCGGAAGGGGTTCAGGCAGATCATCGCTTCGGCTGACCTCCGGGGTTATAAGCATGCGGCTAAACTGTGAACGCCGTACACGTAAATCTTGACGGCGTGAGCCGGGGACGATGAGGAGGCCGATGATGGCGGGGGACGAGGCGACCGTCACCGCGGCCGATATCGCCAGAATGGTCGGCGTCGGCCGTGCGGCCGTGAGCAACTGGCGAAAGCGATACGAGGACTTCCCGGCACCGGTCGGCGGCACCGCGACCAGCCCCACCTTCTCGCTCAAGGCCGTTGAGGAGTGGCTTCTCCACCAGGGCAAGGTCGAGGAGGTGCCGCTCAGAGAACGCGCCTGGCAGCAGATCAGGAACGCCGCCGACGACCTGCACCTGGGAGCGGTGGTCGCCGAGGCCACCGAGCTCCTGCTGGGCCAGGGGGAACGCCGTCTCGTCGCCGCTCCCGCCTGGCGGCTGCTGCAGGAGCTCGCCGAGGAGCAGGGGAGCGCCGAGGCGGCCCGGTTCCTTCTCGACCGTTACGCCGACGTCCACTCCCGCCGCCTGTTCGAGACGCCGCCGGAGATCGCGCAGTTCATGGCGAGGCTGGCCGGCCCGGACGTCCGATCCGTCCTCGACCCCGCGTGCGGTCTCGGGACACTCCTCACCACGATCCGCCATCTGGACCACGCGTACGGTCAGGAGGCGGACGACACCGTCGCACGCCTCGCCCGGACACGGCTGGCTCTGGCGCAGATCGAGGGATCGGTGGGGACCGGTGACTCCCTGCGCTGCGACTCCTGGCCCGATCTCACTGTCGATGCCGTGCTGTGCCACCCGCCGTTCAACGAGCGCAACTGGGGCTACGACGACCTGGCCAGTGACCCCCGCTGGGAGTACGGGCTGCCGCCCAAGGCCGAATCAGAGCTCGCATGGGCGCAACACGCCCTGTCACACCTGAAACCCGGCGGCATCGCCGTCATGCTGATGCCCGCAGTGGCCGCCAACCGCCGGTCAGGCCGGCGGATCAGGAGCAACCTCCTCCGGCAGGGAACGCTGCAGGCGGTCATCGGCCTGCCGTCGCGGATGGGCGTGGGCACGGGCCTACCTCTGCACCTGTGGGTCCTCCGCAAGCCGGCCGAGGGCGACCCGGTCCCGTCCCACGTTCTCATGGCCGAGGCCGAGCCGGAGACCTTCGGCGAGATCGCCGATCGCTGGCGGGAGTTCCGTTCCGCTCCCGGCCAACGGGCGGAACAAGCAGGAGCGGTGTGCGCCGTCCCCGTCATCGAGTTGATGGACGAGAACGTCGACCTCACCCCCGGCCGGCATGTGAGTGTGGAAGACCAGGCGCCGGCGCAGCAGTTTCCGGCGGTCCGCGAGCAGTTGCTCAAACGTCTGGAGCGGTTGACCACGATGGTCCCCGAGGCCGTTCCCGCTCCGGCCAAGACGATGCCCTCGGTCGACCTCGCAGAGATGGAGCGGGCCGGGGCGATCAAGGTGTTCAGCTCGGGACGGTTCGACATATCCGGATCGGGCGACATCGTCATCACCGATCAGGACCTTTTCTCCGGCACCACACCACAGTCCCGCACCCAGCCGGACGATCGCATCGTCACAGAACCGGGTGACGTCGTCGTAGCCGCCAGAGCAGGCGAGTTCGCGGTGAGAGTCGTCACGGAGAAGGGCATCGTGCTCGGCCCGCGGCTGACCCTCCTACGGCCCGACCCCCAACGGATCGACGGGTACTTCCTCGCGGGCTTCCTGAAGGCGACCTCTGCCGGGCCGGGCAGCGGCTCCCAATCGAGCATCAGCCGATTCGACCCGCGCCGCGTGGTGGTGCCGCGCATGCCCATTGAGGAGCAGCGACGGTACGGCGAGGCCTTCCGGAAGGTCTTCGAGTTCGAAGACGAGCTCCGGAACCTCGACATCGCCGGCCGCGCCACCGCCGCCGCCATCGTCAAAGGCTTCGGCACCGGCGAGCTCACTCCTCCGGCCTGAGAATCTCGTCCTATCTCAGACGGTGCGATCGGCGCGGCCGCCGCGAAAGACGATGTCGGCCGTCCACGCCTTTTTCCCTGGCCCTCCCTGGCAGGCTTTGTTGTAGCAGCGCCAATACCAATTCCCGTTGCTACGGCGACGCAGATCGATTTGCCGCTGCCGGCAGCGACCGCAGCGAGGCGGCCGGCTGAAGTCCTCCGCGTGCTCGTGCTGCAGGATCTTGCGGGCGAAGTGGCCACCGCGCATGGTCACCATCACTTCCCGTGTCCGGTGCTGGGAGAGCACGTTGAGGCTGCCCAGCATGACGAGGCGCTCGTCGATGACGACGATCTTCTGGTGCATGTCGTTGACCTCGATGACAGCCGGGACGATCGAGCGGAGTTCTGCCAGGCAATCGGCGAATCTCTCCTTCTGCTGCAAGGAGTCGCTGGGATCCCGGACGAAGACCGTGACGCGGACGCCCCGGGCCACCGCCTCCTTCAGCGCGGGGAGGATGGCCCTGACCCGCCTGGCCACCCAGGGGGACCACAGCCAGACGGAGTGGCGTGCTTCGGCGAGGCGGGCGGTGAAGGTCTCATAGAACGAGCGCTCGTCGTCGACGGCGGTGATCTCCACGTGGCGTCCGAGGACGTCGGCCAGCCGGGCGCCGAAGGGACCGAGGTCGGCGGCGACGTCGGCGGGTGGTGAGATCAGCTTCGTCGCCTCCAGCCGACGGATCTTCCGCTCCTGGTGTAAGGCGGCGAGGTGACCGAGTGCGGTTCCGGCGCGTGCATGAAAGAGTCGTTCGCCGCTTCCGATGACGTAAAGCCGGGTCCTGACGCGCGTGACGGCGACGTTGAACAGCCGCAACCCCTCGCGCTCCCAGCGCCCGGCGCCAGGGCGTGCGGATGCGTCGGCCATCCACATGCCCCCTCCGTGATGCCCTTCCACCGTGTCGAAGACGACGATGGGGAACTCCCGGCCCTGGAAGCGATGGGCCGTGCCGACCTCGACCAGCTGCCGATCAGCTTGCTCGATGTCGCGCAGCGCCTCCAGGGTGGCCTCTGCCTGCACGCCGTAGGGGGTGACGATTCCCGCAGTTTCGCCGTCGTCCTGATGAAGGTCGATGAGGGCACGGGAGAGCAGGATTCCCGCCGGCCACCAGCCGCTCTTGCGGCCCGTACGGTGGACCTGGGCCAGCTCGTGCAGGCCGTCCGTGTCGACGAAGACGATCTCCGGATCGTCGGCGGTGCGGGGCCGCAGTCCGGCGCCCGCCTTGAGGACACCGCCGTAGGCGAGACGGTTGGCCAAGTCCATGACATGCGGACCGAAGCGGTGCTGGGTGTCCATGACCAGGCAGCCCTGGTGCTTCGCGGCGGCCTCCGGCGAGGTGACATGGCAGTGTTCGTAGACGTCGGGGACCAGCCAGCGCCGGATGTCGGGCCGATCGCTGTCTTTGATCGGATTCGGCAGCACCGCGCCGAGCTGCATGAAGTCGCCCAGCAGAACGGCGGAACCCGAGGCCTTGGCCGTGGCCAGGAGGACCTCCGGCAGTGTCGCGGCTCCGACCTCGTCGATCAGCACGACGTCGTAGGGGCCCGCGAGGACGGCCTTGGTGGTGCGGAATCTGGCAAGCGTCGTGGCCACCAGCCGCGCCGCTTTGATGATCTCTCCCTGGGCGTCACGGGCGAGCCGGTCGTACTCCTCCTGCAGCTCGCAGTGCCGTTTTTCCAGTTCGGTGCGGCGAGCGGCTTCCCGAGACGCCTTCCTGCGCAGTGTTTCGGCCTCCGCATGGTGAGTGGGCCATTCGTGCCGCTCGCACTCGGCCACCAGCTCTTCCGCGGCCCGAGACATCGCCTCGGCCTGCCGTAGGCTTTCGAGGCGCTCCAGCGTCGCCATTTGAGTCGTCTGCAGAACGCTGAGCTCGGCGGCCGCCCGGCGCGCGGAGTCCTCGCGGCGCGTGATCTCGTCAGGCCCGAACGGGATGCGGGCGACGACCTGCGCGAGCGCCGCTTCGGTGTCCTCGCGGAAGCGTTCCGCCGTACGGCGGGCCGTCGCAGCGTGGGAGCGCAGCTCATCTCGGAGGGACACCGCGCCCACGAGCGCGCGCTCGTGCTCCGCCAGCCTGCCCCGATCCCGCCATCTGACCTTCCCCGAAGGGCGCCGCAGCTTGCTGATCTCGCCTTCGATCCGCGCGCAGTCGTGCTCCGCGAGCAGGGCGCGGGCCTCGGCCTGTGTGGCGGCCTCCTCGACCTTCGCCACTTCCCGGCGTTTCTCCTCGACCCGCTGCCACTCGCGTCGTGCGGGGAGCGCTTTGATGGCCGCCCGCTCGGCGGCTTCGCATCGCCGCTGCGCGTCCGCCACAGCCCATGCGCCGTTCTCCGCGGCCCTTTCGCATGCGGTGAGAGCCTCCGCCAGGGACTCGGTGCCGAGGCCGGGCGTACGCAACCGGATGCGCGCCTTTTCGTATGCCGCGGCGTCGAAGCCGGTGAGCCGGGCATCGAGATGGCGCAACCGGTCTTCGTCGCGACGCATCTCCAGAAGCTGCTCCGCCACGGCCCGGCGTCGCTCTTCGACCTCGGCCAGCCGCGTGCGCACCATCAGAGGCAGGCAGACGTCCGGATCTTCGGCGACCTCTCGAAGCTGCGGCGGCCCCACCCGGACGACCTCGCCCGGCCGATGACGCTGCTGTGCCAGCACCCCCTTCAGGGCGTTGTCAACGGCGATGTTGGTGCTGGAGACCAGCAGGATCCGCTTGCCGGCCGTTATCATGTCGCCGATCGCGGCCTGCAGCAGCCGCGTCTTCCCGGTCCCCGGCGGTCCCCAAACCAGCCAGACGCCCGCTCCGAGGCAGGCTCGGTATGCCAGTTGCTGGGCGGGCAAGAGCCCCGGGGGCGCCGGAGCCTCCGACAGCGTTCCGCCGATTTCGCCGCGGGCGAGCAGGTTGGCGAGGCCGCCGTCGGGGAGCCCGGCGATGCCGTCGCGCAACGCGGTGAGCAGGAAGTCCGGCGGGTGCCGCAGGATCCAGACGTGCGGGTCGGGCGGGGCGGCGAACTCTGCCACCCGTATCCGCAGCAAACGCCCTTCCACCGTCGCGTCCATGGCCCGAAAGCCGGCCTTGACGCTGCCCGGTTCCGCGCCCGCCAGACATAATTCGTTCAGATGGTCGGCGCTCAGGTCCGACCCCCGGATGTCGACCACGAAGATTCCGGGCTCGGCGGTGGCCCGCGCGGCGCCGGCCCGCCGCCATTGTGGCGCTCGCCCGCCTCCTCCTTCCAACGCGATCCACTGGTCCAGTGCCGTGACCACTTCATCACGCCATCCCAAGCGGCCCCTCCACGCCAACGACGCCCCCATGTGGCCGAACGCCTGTCCATCCGGCGACGTTTGCCCGGCAGCCGATGCTAAATCATGCGCTGAGGCGTCTGGATTTTGTCCTGATGTTTCGCATGGCATTCGGTCCGTCGTTATTGTTGGCGAACGGTCCTTGATTCGAAACTCGCACAATAGAGCGAATGTGTGATTCGGGAGAATTCGCGGTCGGCGACAGCGGGTGGCTGCCACCTCGTTCATGAGCACAGTCGCCGCCTGGAGTTGCTCCCCGGCGCCGTTCGATCACACGCCGGGCACTCGTAGCGCAGGTCCGGCTGCCCCGCGCGGTCCTGCTCATAGCGGACGAGCATGCGCCGGCAGCGTCCGCAGTCGTCGCCGGGACGGCCGCTCCCGGGTGCCGATCCCGAGCGCCGCCGCTGCATGCGCCGTACGGCGTCGGCGAACGCGTGGTGCTCGGTCCGCAGCACGACACCGGTGCCGGGGCCAGTTGGGCGCTCGCCCATGGCACTCGGCTTCGGACTGGTCTGCCCGCGACGCTCGGGGCCGTGACGAGCGGGCTCTCGGGGTAGAAGGCCGTGCTGACGATGTGGCCGATGTGCTCGCGCATCCGATATTGCTCGGTGAGGGCGGTCAGGCGGGCGGGCATCCGGCCCTCGGACGCGGCGCTCGTGATCCCCGCCTTCTCGAAAGGGCTGCGCCGCAGCCATTCCTGTGCGGCCGGGGTGTCCGCGACGGTGACCGGCGGCAGCTGGCGGAAGTCCCCGGCGATCACCGTGTGCCCGCGGCCGGCCCCGGCGACGAGCATGGCGAGGGCCGCGCTGGTCATGCTGGCCTCGTCGAGGACTGGTCTTGCCGGTGCCCGGTGGGCCCCACAACCATGTGAGCGTCGGCGCGAGGGCAAGCTCCACGGCGTTGCGCTGCCCGGCGTTGAGACCGTCCAGCTCTTCAACAGGCAGTCTTCCGTGTGCGGTCGAGACGCGGCCCCGCTCCGGTGACACAACGGCCAGCGCGGCGGCCGCGTCGAAGCCGGGGCCGCCGTGGGCCGGCTCGTCCAGTCGCTTGCTCTGGGCCGTCAGCAGCCACGACAGGTCCAGCCGCAGGGTCGCCTCCCGCGCCGTAGGAGCTCCCGGAGGCAATGAGAGGGTGACGACGTTGCCGAAGACCGAGACCACCTCGACCTCGATGGCGAGCTCCTTGACGATCAGAGTGGCCGGACTTCCCTCGGCAACGCCGAGCTCGCCCTGGGCCTCGAACCGCATCAGCGTGCGGCGGCCCGCCGCACCCGCCTCGTCGCCCCCGGACAAGGGCACGTCGCTCTGCGTCCGGCGGTTCGTCACGGTCTTCAATCCGTCGCGCAGTGCTCGGGCCGCTCCCGCGGCCACCTCGGCCCAGCCTGAGGGGACGGCCCGACAGGTGGGACCGGCTCGACGGCGGGAAGATCGGCCGCCTCCGCCGGACGCCGCACGACCGCTGCCGCATGTCCCTCGAAGAGGTTCTGCCGGGGGGCTCCTGCCGCGGGGTCCTTCGGCGACCGGTGCGGCCCGGCCCCGGGGCACCCACAGCTCGCCGTCGAGGTCGGCGATTCCGTGGGTGACGCAGGTCTCCCAGAGCAGGCCGAAATCGATGCGCCGCAGGCCCGCCTGCTGCACCGCCTGCAGCAGCGCGTCGCGTGGCACGGGACCGGACGCGAGCGCCTTCTGCACCACGGTGCCGAGCTTCGGCTCCCGGCGATCCGCCATGTGACTCCCATCGGCCGGCGTCGGGGGCTGTCATGTCTAGCGCATGTTCGGGGCCACTAGTAGATCACTTGTGAATTCGAGACACAATCCTATCTTGGTGTAGACAGGTATTGATGATCTGGCGTAGATTGCGGCGCGTGCTTCCGGGCGGGATCTTCCCGCAGTCGGCTTTGGACCGATCCTTCGGGCCATGATGCAGAAGCCGCATTACGGTGTCTTGGTGTAGCGGAGCACGGCGCAAGCTGGCAAGGGTCGTCGGCGAGGGGTGAACGGGTGACGAGCGCGACGTCGGAAAGACCGGCCATCGGCGAGCTGGTCGCGATACGCGGGCAGCGATGGGTGGTCGGGGAGGTCGAGCCTGGCGAGAGCAGCACGCTGGTGACCCTGCAGAGCGTCGAGGACGGACGGTATGGCGACACGCTGGAGGTCGTCTGGGAGATCGAGCCCGGCCGCCGCGTGCTGCCCAGCGGCTCGCTGCCCGACGTGACTCCCGACGGATTCGACTCGCCCGAACGCCTGGCCGCGTTCCTCGACGCCATCCGCTGGTCGGCCGTCACCAGCGCCGACGTCAAGACGCTGCAGGCGCCGTACCGGTCCGGAGTGGCCATCGAGGACTACCAGCTCGAACCGGTCTCCCGCGCCCTCGACGCGCCCCGCGTCAACCTGCTGCTCGCCGACGACGTGGGCCTCGGCAAGACCATCGAGGCTGGGCTCGTCGCCCAGGAGCTGCTGCTGCGCCACCGCGCCCGGACCGTGATGATCGTGTGCCCGGCCGGCCTCACGCTCAAGTGGAAGGACGAGATGGCCGAGAAGTTCGGCCTCGACTTCACGATCATCGACACCGAGCGCTGCGCGCAGGTCCGCCGTACGCACGGCAGCGCGGCCAACCCGTTCACGGTCTATCCGCTGAGCATCGTGAGCCTGCCCTGGCTGCGCGGCCAGAAGGCGCAGCGGCTGCTCGACGAGGTGCTCGACCCCGGCGCGATGGAGCGCCGCTTCGACCTGCTCATCCTCGACGAGGCCCACCACGTTGCGCCCGCCGCGCCCAAGCAGGTGTACGCGGTGGACTCCCAGCAGACCAAGCTCATCCGCCGCCTGGCCCCGCACTTCACCCACCGGTTGTTCCTGTCGGCGACCCCGCACAACGGCTATCAGGCGTCGTTCACCGCGCTGCTGGAGATCCTCGACGACCAGCGGTTCGCCCGCGGCGTCGACCCCGACCAGGCCGCCGTCAAGGAGACGGTCATCCGCCGGCTCAAGCGCCACATCGTCAACGCCGACGGCACCAAGCGGTTCGTCGACCGGGAGGCGAGCGCGATCCCGGTCCTCTACCCGCCCGACGAACGCCAGGTGCACGACCTGCTCAAGCGGTTCGCGCAGGTGCGCCGGGCCAGGCTCAACAAGAACGTCAAGGGCCGCAAGGCCGCCGACCTCGTGACGCTGCTGCTCAAGAAGCGCCTGTTCTCCAGCCCCGCCGCCTTCGCCCACACCCTCGACGTCTATCTCGACGGCGTACGCGAACCCGTCGAGGTCAGGCAGGACGACGACGCCGACGTCGAGGAGTGGATGGACGACTTCTGGGAGGAGACCGCCACTCTCGACGACGAGCCGCTCGCCGAGGCCGAAGACGACGCGCTGTCGCTGGCCGCGCCGCTGCAGGGCGTCGCAGGCGACGAGGAGATCGAGCTGCTCCAGCGCATGCGCGCCTGGGCCCGCGACTACGAGTCGTCGCCCGACACCAAGGCGCGCGAGCTCATCAACTACCTGCGGGCCGTCTGCCGCCCCGACGAGCACTGGTCGAACGAGCGGGTCGTGGTCTTCACCGAATATCGCGACACCCAGAAGTGGCTGGTCGACCTCCTGCGGCAGGAGGACCTCGGCGACGAGCACCTCGCCGTGCTGCACGGCGGCATGTCGGCCGACGAGCGCGAGCAGCTCCGGGTCGCGTTCCAGAAGGACCCGAGCGAGCATCCCGTACGCATCCTGGTCGCCACCGACGCCGCCAGTGAGGGCATCGACCTGCAGAACCACTGCCACCGGCTGGTGAACTACGACATCCCGTTCAACCCGAACAAGCTGGAGCAGCGGATAGGCCGCGTCGACCGCTGGGGCCAGAAGCGCACGCCCGACATCCGCCACTTCGTCGGCACCGGCTGGGACACGGCCGTCGACTCCTACGAGGCCGACCTGGAGTTCCTGTCGCGGGTGGCCAACAAGGTCGCGCAGATGGAAGAGGACCTTGGCTCGGTCAACGCGGTGCTCGCGCGAGCCGTGCAGCGGCGCATGCTCGGCGACATCGCCGACTACGACGTCGAGCAGGCCGGTGATCCGGCGAGCGCGGTCCCGGCCGAGACGAACGTCCGCGACCAGGTGCGCAAGCTCCGCGCCAACCTGGACGAGACCGTCGCCGAGCTGGGCCTCACCCCGGCGAACGTCAAGCGGGTCGTCGACACCGCTCTGTCGCTGGCCCGGCAGCAGCCGCTCACACCGCATCTCGACGAGAAGCACCTCACCGAGGGCCTGTTCGATGTGCCGCCGCTGACCGGTTCATGGGAACGTGCGGGCGCCGGGCTGCTGGCCAAGACGACGCGCAAGGACGAGACACCGCGCCAGAGGCCGGTGACGTTCGACCCCGAGGCCACGCTCGACCCCGAGGGCCGGGTGCGCGACGACGTCGTGCTCGCCCACCTGGGGCACCCGCTGGTCGCCATGTCCACCCGGCTGCTGCGCGCCGCCGTCTCCAACGCCGAGATCGGCCTGCATCGCGTCACGGCCGTCGTCAGTGACGACCCCGCCCTGGAGACCACCCTGGCCGGGGCGTTCTCCCGGTTCGTGCTGGTCGGTGGTGACGGTGTGCGGCTGCACGAGGAGGTCCTGTATGCGGGCGGCTGGGTGCCGTCCGACAGCGGCCGGTTCCGCCGCCTGGAGAACCTGACCGTGCTCGGCGGCATCCTCGACCGTGCGCTCACGCAGGGAACCCCGGCCTCTGCCCCCGTACGGCACCGCCTGGCCGAGGCGTGGCCGCGGGTGGCCGGGCCGCTGCTGCAGTCGATCGACTGGCGCACCGAGCAGAAGCGCGGCCAGCTCGAACGCAAGCTCGCCCAGCGGATGGAGGCCGAGCAGGAGCGCGTCAAGGCCAACCTGAAGCGGTTCGAGGCCACCCTGCGGGCCAAGCTCGCCGAGGGCGACCAGGACGGCGACGCGCTGTTCAGCCGCCACGAGGCGGTGTCCAAGGAGGAGCGGGACCAATACCGCAGAGATCGCAGATCCTGGGAGGAACGCCTGGCCGGGCTCGGCCGTGAGCGTGACCGGGAGCTGGCGGAGATCGCGGCGCGCTACCGCGACCCCAGGCCGCATCGGTTCCCAGTGGCTGTGGTCTTCGTCGTGCCGAGGCGGGAGGCAGTCCGATGAGCAGATTCAGGAGCATGGTCAGCAAGGACGTCGACCACCAGGGGTGGCTCGCGCTGGTCGAGGTGAGCGGTCCGTTCCTCAGCCTCCCCGTGCTGCGCGCCACCTGGCCGGCCCTCGACGCGGTCGACAAGCAGCGGCGCGACAGGCTCCGCCTCGCCCACACCGCCTGGCAGCAGGGCGGCGACCGCCGCGACTGGATCGAGCACGTCCTGCGCGGCCTGCTGCGCTGGGACGATGCCGTCCACATTGGCGGGCTGGATCACCTGGCGCTGGACGTCCCCGAGCACGAGACCACGATCACGCCGTCGTTCGCGCTTGCCGTGCCGGGCCACCAGCCCAAGCCCGACACCGTACGGCTGCTCGGCATGATCACCAGCGGGCATCCGACGGCCCGCATGAAGCACGCCAAGTGGGCAGCCACCCCCGCCGACCGGATGGCGCAGCTCTGCCGCCATCACGGCGTGGAGCTTGGCCTGGTCACCGACGGCCGCTGGTGGACGCTGGTGTGGGCGCCGCGCGGCGGCGTGACGACGACGGCGACCTTCGACGCGATCCCGTGGCCGGAGGCGGCCGAGCGCGACGTGCTGCGCGCGTTCGTGTCGCTGCTGGGCTTCGACCGGTTCTTCTCGTTCCCCGACTCCCAGCGGTTGCCGGCGCTGCTCAAGGCCAGCCTCGACAGCCAGGAGGACATCACCGAGGCCCTCGGCGTGCAGGTGCGCCAGGCCGTGGAGTTGCTCGTCGCCGCCATCGGCCGGGCCGGCGTGCCCGACGACGTCACCGCGCACGAGGTCTACCGCGGCTCGGTCTCGGTCATGATGCGCGTCGTCTTCCTGCTGTTCGCCGAGGAGCGCGGCCTGCTGCCGTCCGACAACAAGGTGTACGCCACGGCGTACTCGGCCGGGCGCCTCTGCGCCGAGCTGGAGCAGCGCGCCATCGAGGGCAGCGAGGAGGAGCTGGAGAACAGCCACGCCGCCTGGCACCGCCTGCTCGCGCTGTTCCGCGCCGTACACAGCGGGGTCGAGCACCCGCGCCTGACCATGCACGCCCACGACGGATCGCTGTTCGACCCCGACGCGTACGCCTGGATGCCGCTCACGATCGACGACCGCACGGTCATGCACATGCTGCGCGCCGTGCAGTACGTCGAGGTCGGCAGCGGCAAGAACCGCGAGCGCCGCACGCTCAGCTTCCGCATGCTCGACGTCGAGCAGATCGGCTACGTGTACGAGGGACTGCTGTCCTTCGACGGCTTCCGCGCCGCCGATGTGGTCGTCGGCCTGGTCGGCAAGCCCGGCCGGGAAGAGGAGGTCGAGCTCCACGACCTGGAGGCGCTGGCCCGAAACGCTTCCGGTGACCTCGCCGAGAAGCTGGCGGAGAAGTACAAGGACTCGGGCATCGGCAGCGTGGCCGCGCTGCGTAAGCGGCTCGCGCCGCTCGACGAGGCCGGCGCGCTGGAGGCCACCCGCAGGCTGCTCGCCGTCACCGGCGGCGACGCCGACCTCGCGCGGCGGCTGCTGCCGTTCGCCGGGCTGCTGCGCGACGACCTGCGCGGCCTGCCCGTGGTCATCTTGCCCGGCGCGCTGTACGTCACCGAGTCGGCCCTGCGCAAGAACACCGGCACCCACTACACGCCGAAGTTCCTGGCCGAAGACGTGGTCAAGAACGCGCTGGAGCCGCTGGTCTACTCGCCGGGACCGCTGCAGACGGCCGACCGCTCACAGTGGAAGCTGCGCAGCTCGGCCGAGATCGTGGGCGGGGACGGCCACCGCGGCCTGAAGATCGCCGACATCGCCATGGGCTCGGCGGCGTTCCTCGTGGCCGCCGCACGCTACCTGGGGGACCGGCTGGTCGAGGCGTGGTCGCAGGAAGGCCGCGAGGAGGCCGCCGCCTACCTGGAGACCGCCGAGGACCGTACGGCCGATGCCGACGCGGACCCCGTCGTCATCGAGGCCCGCCGGCAGGTCATCGAGCACTGCCTCTATGGCGTGGACATCAACCCCATGGCCGTCGAGATGGCCAAGCTGTCGCTGTGGCTGGTGTCTATGGACTCCTCCCGGCCGTTCACCTTCGTGGACGACCGTCTCGTGGTCGGCGACGCGTTGCTCGGCATCACGTCGCTGGAGCAGCTTGAATACATGCACCTCGTGCCGTCGCGCGGGCGCAAGCTGTTCAGGGACTCGGCGCTCGACTTCACGGCGGACGTGCAGCGCATGGTGCGCGGCACCGCCGACAAGCGGCGGCGCCTCGTCGACATCTCTGTGGAGGAGAACGGGATCGACGCGCTGAACAAGAAGCGCAGCATCCTGTTCGAGATCGACAGCGAGCCCCGCCAGCACCGGCTCTTCGCCGACCTGCTGGTCGGGGCATCGCTGAAGTACGCCGTGGAGCAGGGCAAGATCAGTGATCGTGAGGTGGAGCCGGAGATCGGCAAGCTCCGCGGCTTCGACAGAGCCTCGCTGCAGGCGGCGCATCTCGCCAGCGCGGTCGTTCGCGGCGAGCCCGGCAGTTGGCCGGCGGCCGAAGAGGCGCGGAAGGAGTGGCTCGCCACCGACCAGGTCCCCGGCACCTTCGATCGTCGGCCGGTGCATTGGCCGCTGGTGTTCCCCGAGGTCTTCGAAGAGAAATCTGCGGGCCACTCGGCTGAGCCCGGCGGCGATTCGACCCCCTCGGCCTCGGCCGGTCCAGGCTTCGACGCCATCATCGGCAACCCGCCATTCTTTGGGGGGCAGAAGCTCACGGGCTCCTTGGGGGTCGCCTACCGCGAGTACATAGTGAGCGCCATTGGCCGTGGCGCGCGCGGCAGCGCTGACCTTGTGGCTTACTTCGTGCTCCGCGCACACGACATCCTGAACGAGCACGGCCAGACGGGTTTGATTGCCACGAACACCCTTGCTCAGGGTGACACCCGGGAGGTCGGTCTCGATCAGCTTGTAGCCGAGGGCATAACCATTCGCCAGGCCATCAAGAGCAAGCCCTGGCCCTCCAAGTCCGCCGTCTTGGAGTACTGCGCTATCTGGACCACTCGTGCTGCCATTAGTGATCAGGTTCAGCGAGTGGCGGACGGCGTTGCAGTTGCAGCCATCACGCCGTCGCTCGACCCTGAGTCCCGCGTATCGGGGAATCCGTATCGGTTGTCCGGCAGTGCCAATCTCTCGTTTATTGGGTCCTACGTGCTCGGCCTGGGTTTCACCATGGAGCCGGACGCTGCGAAGAGCATGATCGGACGCGATCCGCGTAATAAGGACGTGCTCTTCCCCTACTTGAATGGCCAGGACCTCAACTCCCGACCGGACTGTTCCGGGAGTCGCTGGGTCATCAACTTCCATGACTGGTCAGAGGAAAAAGCAAGATCTTATACCGAGCCGTACGACCAGGTACTACGGCTAGTTAAGCCCGAGCGGGCCGCAAATAAATATAGCAAGACTGCGCGAGATCGCTGGTGGCTGTTTGAAAGAGCGCGGCCAGAGTTATATGCAGCTATCGCAGGGCTCAAGCGAGTCATTGTGATTGCGCAGACGAGCAAGACTGTGATGCCAGTTCTTGTGCCGACTGGGCAAGTCTTCTCGCATATGCTCGTGGTCTTCGCATCTGGCGATTCGGCCCTGCTGACGCTGCTATCAAGCGCCCCGCACTATTGGTGGGTTGTCAAGTATGCGGCAAAAATGAAGGCGGATCAGCGTTACATTCCTTCGGACTGTTTTGAAACGCTGCCGCTGCCCGAACTTACGCAGGAGATGCGGGAGCTGGGGGATCGGCTCGACACGTACCGGCGGGAGCTTATGCTCGCTCGCCAAGCCGGCCTCACCGCGACCTACAACCTGGTCAACGATCAGGCCTGCCAGGACGAGGACATCGTCGAACTGCGCCGCATTCACCGAAACATCGACGCGGCGGTCTGCCGGGCCTATGGCTGGGACGACATGCTCGACAAGCTCGACCACGGCTTCCACGCGGTGGGGGGCCGGGAAACCCGCTACACGGTCGGCCCCTACGCACAGCGCGAGTTTGTGGACCGTCTTCTCGAACTCAACCACGCCCGCTACGCCGAGGAGGTCGCCAAGGGCCTGCACGACAAGAAGAAGCCCGCCAAGCCCAAGCCGGCCAAGCCCGCCCGCGCCTCCAAGGACGCCGAAGCCGCCCCGCCCGGCCTGTTCTGAACCGGTAGCGGCTCGCCTCGGGAGCGGTCATAGTTCGACTGACAGCCGATGCACTTCAGCCCGTTTGCTGAGCCCAGAGCGATTGCCTGACCAGCAGCGTCGGCGAGCAGGGAGACGTCCCCCTGCTCGCCGGACTCCGGAGAGGAGCGAGGCGTGCCAAACCTTCCCCAGGTGATCACCACGAGGGGTAGCGACCGTTACCACGCGAGCGAGGAATGCCCCATGTGGCTCGCGGGCCGGCTCGGCAGCGAAAGCCAGGGCAACCGCCTGCATAACGTCCTACAAATGTCCGAAGCGGAAGCCCGAGCCGACGGCTGGACTCCATGCCCCGGCTGCATGGGCACCGAACACATGTAAGCCCGCTGAAGCGGCCCGAGGCCGCCCCTCTCGGCCTACTGCGTGTCGGGAGTCACGCGGTTTCACTTACAGCAGGAAGTACTCTCCCTGATGCCGACTCCTGCGAGAGGAGATGTAGTGAGCCCGGGCTTACCGCTGGAATTGACGGGGACCCAGGCTTCGCGTTGTGTGACATCAGTTGCGGCACACGCTCAATTAGATGCTTGCCAAGCAACAGGGTGTCTTTAACGTACCGTCCCATCTCCATCTCGGCTCTGGCGGCGATGTCAGTGATGACATTAGAAAGCCGTTCACATGGTGAGGAGGCTCATGACATGGTGGCGAACCTGCTGAAGGACGTCGTCCTTCACCGTGCCGAAGAGACGGTTGTCGAAGTCTCGGTCTTCGGCGGTCCAGATACGATTCGCCCGAACAAATGACGGCGCCACTAAGCCGATAGTTTGCCAGTCGGTGATCGGCACGTCGTATGGTCCCATCATCGCGGCACGTTTGGCACTGGATGACACCATGGCGGCGAGAATCGTTCGGGTCGGCCCTGCGCCGGTGGCTGCAAGAATCAGGACAGGTCGTTTCTTATATGGCTGGGCTTCTGAGTGGCTGAAGGGGAACCACACCAGCCTTACTTCTCCGGGAGTCATAGGTTGTCGTACAGGGCGTCCTCGGGATTGTCCCAATCCTCAGTCCATAGCCGTGACACGTACGCCCTCACGTGCTCGTCGGTGCCGTCATCCTCATAGGACATATCGACTGCCAGCGGCGCGTTACTTGCGACTGTTGACCAAGGCCCTTCGATGATGTCCGGGGATCGCCGCCTGGCAGTGATTATCCGCCTGTGTGGCCGGGGTTGAGGGCGAGCAATGGGGTTTTCGTATTTGAACTCGCTCTTAGTTCCTGCTGAGATGAAGGTCGATGTTAGGGGGGTGGTCATGGAGTTAGCCCTCCTCAGTTTCAGATCGATCCTGGGCCATACGCTCGACTGCAGCGTCGTAGGTATCCGCAGTTGTCTGCAGCACCTGAATGAGTTCCTCCAGTCGAGCTCTGCTCATATGAAAACGGCCATGAATATCTACTTTGAGGCCTGTCGCCTTCAAGGTCTCGATCGCTCGCCGTTGCCCCTCAGTGTCCCTCGGGATGAGAGGTGGAGGGATGCTACCGAGTAGGAGGTAGATGCCGTCAGGGCCACCCTCCAGTGTCGGCGGACCTGGCTGCGCGACGAACTGGTTCACGTGCGTGATCGGCACGCCTGCAGCGTCGCTCCAGTCGACTACGATGGCGAAGTTCTCCACGACGGGGTTCTCCTCTGGCACGCCCTCAGTCTGACACCAGTGATGTGTCCCTGCTATAAAGCGCCCCCCGCGTACAGCTAAGGGTTGGACGATCGAGGTGGCGGTTCGGTTCACTGCTGCGGCACGGGCACGTCAACCTGCCCGTCGGGATAATCCAGTACAGCGGAGCCGCTGTAGCCAGAACTCCGTCTGCCGGCTCTCGATCTCCGCGAAGTTGTCCAGTATGAGGCTCGGTCTGCCGGGACGATGGCGGCGACACGGTGACCCTGGTTGGTGAGGTAAGCGATCGCATGCCTTGAATGGCAGCGGCAATGACGTCAGGGAGATGACCGTCGGCCTCATTCACCGGCACCTCGAACGCGTTGTGGGTCGCGGCTTGTGTGGGGGACACGAGTCGAAGAGTAACGGATTGCCTACTCACGGTCTCGACTTGTCCTGCAAAACTCGCCGTACGCGGAGTGATCGCTGGCTTACGTTGCCGGTGTGGTCAAGGCTGTGGTGTTCGACATTGGCGAGACATTGGTCCGCGATGACCGCTACTGGGGATCATGGGCGGACTGGCTCGGCGTCCCCCGTCATACGATGTCCGCTCTCGTGGGTGCGGTGACCGCACTCGGGCTGGACAACGCCGAAGCCATCCGCATGATCCGGCCCGGTATCGACCTTCAGGCGGCGTACCGGGAACGTGAGCACTCGGGTCGGGGTGAGTTTCTCGACGAGACCGACCTATATCCCGATGTTCGTGACAGCCTGCAGGCACTGCAACGCATGGGCTTGCGGGTTTGCGTCGCCGGGAACCAGACGGTTAAGGCGGGCAGTCTGCTACGCGGGCTGGGTCTTCCCGTGGACGCCATCGCCACCTCTGGAGAATGGGGAGTGGCCAAGCCGGACGCCGCGTTCTTCGATCGTGTTGTCAAGCTCGCCGGGGTCTCTCCTGGAGAGACGCTCTATGTCGGCGATCATCCGGTCAACGATGTGGTGCCGGCGAAGGAAGCAGGTCTTGCGAGCTGTCTGATCAGACGGGGACCGTGGGGGCTCCTCTGGGGCAACGATCCGGCCGTACCGGCTGATGTACGAATCGACGGTCTTGCCGACCTCCCAGCTCTGCTGTCCACATTCGGGCGGAGCGATGGTCGTGGCGCGGAGTCGTAACGACGGCCCGGGAGGTCGTATCGCCGCAGTCCGCACCGCGCGCCGGATGACGCAGGGCGAACTCGCACGGGCGGCCGATGTCTCTCGCAGCATGATCCGTAAGCTGGAGCAGGGGAGCCGGAACCCGAGCGACAACGTGCTCTACGCCATCGCGAGAGGAGGCGTACGCGTGGTGGCGCCGCCCTGCTAACCGGCCAGGCCCGATAACCAGGCTCCCACCCGCTCTCGTGACAAGCCAGGTTCGGGCCAGGAGCCCGCCGGGCCCATTCCTTCGGCCTCGGTCGCTCGTCAACCACGCGAACGGCGAGTTGCGAGCGCGGGAATCGCGTCGATCATCTCTTGGGGGAGGCTCTCCCAGTAGAGACCACGAGGTCGGCGAGGCGGTCCGCATTCGATGACTTCGTCGGGCGTCACGATGAAATCGACACGGAAATCATGCTCGGCCTCAGGCAGGTCTCCAGCGACGACCTGCAAGGAATGCACCGTCGTCACGATCGTCGTATCCGGGCCGATCAACCCGGCTTCGTGTAACAGCGCTACCTCGATGTCGGAGTAGCCGGCGCCCTTACCGAGCCGGACGCCTTGCCGGTTCACAGCGACGCTGCCGCACACGATCAGGTCAACCGGCCGCATCTCCTCTACGTCGACTCTGCGTGCCATGGTTGCGGCGATCTTGCTGGATGCAGCCTCGGTCGCGGGCACCGTCAGCGCTGCCGGGTCCAGGAGATAGAACGGCTGTGCCTCGGCCAGCTTGGGTACGGCCATGTAGACGAGCTTGCCTTCGGCCAGGGCCCGCGCCCGTACGGGAAGCTGCGCCTTGTCCGGGACGGCCTTGATAACCGCCGCCTCCCACCAGATCGATAGCTTCGCGAGCCGTTCGGCGGCGGCCTCGGCTCCGACGAATGCCGGGATGCGACCGCGAACACCGGGTGGGACGACGCGCTCCTGCTCCAAGAGTGCCCACACGCGCTCCCGGACCTCTTGCTTGGCCTGGTCTTTCACCATTGCGATCACCCTTCAGGCAGCGACGAGCGCAAACAACCGGTCGAACACATCTCGAACAATCGGCATTTCCCGCCATGGCTGAAGCTCGCGGCCCGCGCTGAACACGACGTTCAGCCCACCGCCACCCCGTGTCGTTTCTATGAGGTCGATGGCGGCGTGGAGCGACGCCGCTGCCATTTCAAGGTCCCCTTGTCGAAGGCGAGCAAGAGCCAGGTTGCCGAGCACGATCGCTTGGGATTTCGGACGATCCTGGAGGGACTGAGCAGCGCTTTCGAGCATCGATTCCGCTCGCTTGGCGTCGTTGAGGAGCAGGTAGCACGAGCCGGCGAGCCGGCCATGCTGGGCAGGTGAGAACATCTCGATCGCTGCGTCTACCGGGCTGATCTGCTCGAAGCACGTCTCGGATTCACCCAAAGCGTGTTCGCAGTCCGATCGCCGTCCAAGCATCGCGTATGCCTCGGCGACGTGGAGCAGTCCAAGACCCCGCAGCACCAGGCTGCTGTGCGCGGCGCGGTCGGCTGCCTGCAAGGCCAGGTCGAGCGCGACTTGCGGTTTCTTCTCCGTGTAGAGCGAGACGAAGCTCATACGCAGGAGCGCATGCCCTTCGGCGGCCCCATCCCGAATCTGCCTCGCTGCCGCTATTGCCTGAGCAAGGTAAGCGCGGGTGGTCGCGTGATCGCGTCGTTGGGAGGTATCCCAGACGAGTTGCCCCATAAGCGTCGCGGCTTCAACTTCCACCGTGCATAGCTCGCGCTGTACGAGGCTGGAAGAGGCGTGCGTTCGGAGGAAGGCCACCTGACCGAAGTACCGCGCGGCCTCCACCAGCAATGATGCTGCCGAGACGTTGTCGTACCGCGCAGCCAGGGCGTGAACCCGCTCGCGTACGTGTGCGACCGCAACCAGATCGACGCTACCCGGACGCTCCATCACATAGTTCAGCCGCTCGTCGGCCGATGCTCTGTATTCGTCGGGCAGACTCTCCCGTGCTTCGTTGCCGGGCGATATTCGCTCGCCAAAGAGGTCTTCCTCGCTCACCGCGAAGGCTCGCGTGTACAGCAGCCGGTAGGGATCGCGCGGCTGGTTGTGACCAGCTTCGTACGCCTTGATCCGGCGAACGATCGTCTCCCGGCAGGGAAGGCCCTTGCGCGTCTCGTCGTCAGCGGCCTCGACGAGACGGCGGGCCATCTCCTTCTGACTCCACAGCCGGCTGCGCCGCTCGGCGCGTAGCCGTACGGCCCATGGGGGGAGTTCGGCGTCCACTGCGTGCACCTTTTTCGTCAGACCGGGGGCGTCCTGACCGCCCTTAGTGTCCCCTACCAACATCTGTGATGGAGAGATTACGCACTGTTGTACTTGGAGGTGACGACGCGAACAAGCGGGGTCCGCAGGCGTTGCGACCGCCGTGCGGACCCCTTGATCAGGATGGTGGTCCTGACCCATGACACAGAGTAGGACTGTCGCCGCCGCCCGTCCGGTGTTCGCCGGGTGGCGGATCATGCGAAGCGACGCCGGGCGGTTGTGGGCGACGCGCGAGCGGCCGTTCCCCGCGGCCGTGGAGGAGGCGGGCGCGCACCGGACGGTCGACGCCGACGACCTGGTGGAGCTGTGCCAGGTGATCGCCGTACAGGAGGGCCTCGCCGAGCAGGCGGCCCGGTGACCGCGCCTGCCGCGGTGCTCGACGTCACCGCCGCGGAAGAGGACGGCGACGAGGACTGTCCGGGTGTGTCGCCGCATCCGGCCGTGCCGCGCCCCGGCTGGACGAGGCTGTGGTGGATCGAGGAGAGCCTCGGACGCGGCCGGGTCGTCGCCCACACCTGCGCCTGCCAGATGACCTCCTACGAACTGGTCCGCTGCGGCGGCGTCTACCAGTTCCGCCGCCACGCCCTTGCTCGTCACGATGTGCCGCCGGTGTCCTGGACGGCCCGCTGCTGGCGGCGCGAGGAGGCCTACGGCTGGTGGCGCCGCCTGCTCGCCGGCCAGGCCCGATAAGGGCTCCCCGCCGAGCAGGCGGGGTCCGGGCGGCCTGCCGCACACCTGAGGGGGTTTGGCGGCAGGCCGCCCGCTGCAGAGGAACCCGTCCACACGAGGCGGGGACGGAACGACAAGGAAGAAGGAATGGGATGACCGACCTGTACGAGCGTGACCTGGCCGGGGTGCGGTTCCGCCGGCTGTGCGGCGGCAACCAGCAAGAGGAGGAGCAGGAGACCTGCGTCGAGATCGCCCCGATCCCCGGCGCGGCGGACGCCTTCGCCCTGCGTGACAGCAAGAACCCCAACGCCGGGACGCTCCGCTTCACCGGCGACGAACTCCGCGCCGCCGGGATGACCGCCCTCCTGTAGCCCTACGAGGCCGGGTGCGGCCCCTGCCCGGTGATAGCAGGCAGGGACCGCACCCCACTGTAACGACCACGTCCGAGAGGCCACATGCATCTGCACTGCTACTCCTGGACGGGCATCGGCGACGACCGCCGCAACGAGGCCGAACGCCGCCCGCCCCCGCCGTCCGGCGACCCCGGGCCGTTCCTGGCCTCACCGCTACCGCCGATGCGTCCGTGCGACTGGCTGCTGAAACCACGCAGCCGCATCGACGCCTCGCCAGGGTCGGTGGGGGAGGCACTGGAGTGGCTGACCGGGCGCTACCGCGCGGCCGAGCCGCAGTTCCTGCGGCCGGAGGACGAGGTGCGCATCGGGCTCGGCCTACGGCTGGAGAACGCGGGGGAGGCCCTGGCCGCCGGACTGGACGTGCAATGGGGCATCTGGCTACGCGGCGGCCGGTTCGTCACCTGCGCCGTCATCTGCTGCTCCCCGAACCGCGACGCCGCCCACCGCTGCCCCGCCACCTGAACCGCCCTCCCGGCCGGTCTCCGGTCATGGCCGGCGTTTCGGGTCGCCGTCGTTCGTGGTCGGCGGGCGCAAGCTCTCTGCAAATCGGCAGGTAGGGCAGGACTATCTGATTCTCTTCTGGTCAGAAAAGTGGAAACGGGCAAAAGAGGACGCTGTCCTATTTGTGTATGCGGCGGCTGTAGCCGCGTTGATACTTCACGCGTGCCAATCTCTACCGCAGGCCATGCGATCACTGTTGCATGGGCAATCCCTGGGGCATAGGATGCCTGCGACAGATCGAGTGACAGCAATAAATCCGCGATATGCGGATGCTTCCCGCCTACTTTTAGTGGCCTCCACGGTTGATGCTTGCCCGTTCTGTCATCCCGTGCGACACTCGGGGCAACCCGTATCGGCGGAAAAGAGGTATGTCGTGTCTCGTCCATGGGAAGCCGACGCTACGGCGGAGCTTCGGAGACGTCTCGGCAAATCCGCGCTCGAACTGGGTGAAACAACCGGCAGCCCGTCGTGTCCTGACATCTGGGAGCTGTCCAACGGAGATATCGCCATAATCGGCCGGGATCTCACCCATGCCTATGCTGACCGGCTCCCATGGGGCGTGAGCGTCGGCGACGACGAGCGCCTGGTCGTCATTCCCCGCACCATGATCGTCGCCGCCAAGCCGGATATTCCAGATGCTTAGGAATGTGGCCGAGGCGGAGGCCGTCACGCTGACCTCGGAAGAGTACCTCTCCGACTTCTGGCCGTACTTCCAAAGATTGCAGGATGTCTTTTGGAAGCTGGAGACCTATCAGAGTTTCCGGGAGCCGGACGACTCCAGCTGGCGGGCGTTCGACTCGGGGGACTGGAACCAAGCCATACGTCTCATCGACGAACGTCGCGAAGAGATCCAGGAACCTGTAAAACAGGTGCATGGATTTGAAATGCGGCGAGTGCGTATCGTCGAAAAACCTTTCACTCCGTATATCCAGTGGGAACTCTATTACATTCGTCATCGGGCGCAGGCCGGTGAAGATATCAGGGTCATCGACTCGGATCTCCTGCCGGCTCACGGGTTCACCTATCGCTTGCCTGAGCTGGTGATATTGGATTCGATGGTGATGTACGAGGTCCTCTACACACCGGACGGCACGCTCACGGGAGCAAGGAAGATCGTAGGCAGAGCCTTGATCGAGTCTTGCCGACGCGACGTGGAGAGCTTGTTCATCGTGGGTCGGGATCTGCTTCCCTATCTGAACGAGGAACGCGCGGTTCTTCCTCCGCCTCTGCAACAGTCCGGCACTCCCATCGCCTGATCCAAATGAATCAGCGACGTCCGATCACTCGCATGGCCGGTGCCATCGGTCGTCGCTTCGTCATCAGCACAATCCTCTTCGCGTCCATTGCTCTCATCTCCGTTCTCGTCATCTCCTCGCCACTGTTTCTCGACTCGCTGAAAGCCAAGCGTGACGACTGGTTGCTGTTGAGCAACATAGGGCAGACCTATGGAGTGGCGTCCGCACTCTTGTCGGTATTCGCCCTGATCGGTGTGTCGTTCTCTTTGATTCTGCAGGCGAGAGAGACCAAGGCCACTCGTGAACAGGCCTTGCGAGCGCTGCACGGCGACCTGATGAGAATGGCGATGGACGACCCGCTTTATCGTGCATGTTGGGGGCCCTTCTTCTCTGCGGATGAGGAGGACGGTCAAAAGGCGCACATGTACGTCAACATGATTTTCAATCACTGGCTGCTCATGTGGGAGCTGCGGGCAATCACCGAAACGCATCTGCGGGAGATTTCTCGCACGGTCCTCGAAGGGCCGATCGGTCGAAGGTTCTGGCAAGACGTCAGAGCGTTGCGCATGTCGAGCTCGGGCACGCGTCGGGAGCGCCGTTTCAACCGGATCATTGACGCCGAATACCAAGAAGTCGTTCGCCTGAACCCGATCGCCCCTGTCTGGGAGCCGCCCGGCAGCGCCGATCCGCTTCCTCATGCGAAGGAGAACATCGAACGGCGCTTCGTAAGTGAGGCCAATTTGACGCGATTGCTCGCCGTGCTGGGTGTCGTGCTCGTCATCGACATCCTGCGCAAGATGGCAGCATCCCTGTCCCGGCAGCGGCGCACGTGAACTCGCCCCTCATTGCGCAAACGCCTCACGGCGTCTGCGCAATGAAACGTGCGGGGCACGTACGTCACCACCATTGCCGACGGACTGCGGCCCCGAGTCGGTTCCTTCGCTCGACGGGCTCGCCACTCAGGGCTGCCAGGCGTCCTCGTAGTCGTCGTGCCAGTCGTACGCCGAAGCCTCCAGCTTGAGCAGGTGCTCCGCCTGGAGGTGCTCCTCGACCGTCAGGTAGAGGCCGTGGACGACCACGGACTCCAGAAAATCCACGCGGTCCCGTTTCGCGGCCAGATCCCGCTCTGCCTTGTGGACGCCGGGCTCCCCGTCGTCCGCAGCGCTGTCTGCCTGGTCGAAACCCTCCGCGATGCGGGCGCGCAAGAACGCGATCAACCCCTCGAACGCGGCTCCCGCCTCGTGTGCGCGAGCCCTGCATGCGTCGGCCATGATCCCCTGGCAGGGGGAGGCCAGGGTGGGCGCGTCCGTGCTCGCGAGGTCCGTCCAGGGGAGCCGTCTCCGGAGCGCTTCCCCGTCGATCGGTCCTTTCCCGCCGGCGGCAAGGACGGCCCCGAGAAGCTCTGCCGCGAGCAGGGGGCGGGCGCGGACGAGCCCCAGGAGCGCTCCGCGGTCGATCGCTGTCATGGCCAGGAGGTTACAGCCGGTAATCGAGTGTGCGTCGAGGGGCGACAACCTGCTCGGGATCGTTGTCTTCCTTCTCGGTAGAAGGAGTCTCGACCAGCGATCGAGGGCAACCTTACGATCCGGCCACGCGTCATGCAGATGCTTACCAAGAGCAACTAACGTTGCGCCAAAGATCAGGCGAGGGAAGGACACCCCCACGTGTTCGATCGGCAGGAGAAGCTGTTCGCCGCAGGAGCAGACCAGGGCGACCTGTTCGGCCCGGGAGACGAGGCGGCGGCGAAGCCCACAGAAGAGGCGCGGCATCCGCTCGACGTGCCGCAGGACTTCCCGCCGGTCACACCGTTCGAGGTCAGGGACGCCTTCCAGCAGTTGGTCGAGCGCGACCTGCTCGGGCCGTACGACGGCGACTTCGAGGAGCTGCCGCCGCGGTCGCTGGGCCCGCGCGAGCGCTACCTGGTCGGCATGCTCGGCCCCAAGCCGTCGCCCAAGCGGGTCGCCGAAGACGCCGACGAGCTGCCGGACATCGAGATCGGTGCCGAGGGTGACGGGGCCGAGGGCGAGTTGCCCGACGTGCTGACGCCGCAGAACCTCGGGCGTCTGTGGGCGTCGTCCATGGGCATGTCGTTCGCGGTGCCCGCCGACCTCGACGCCCTTGCGGTGACCGCCCGCTGGGGTCAGTACGTCAAGGCCGAGACCCAGATCGAGGGCGCCAACGGCAAGTCGCGGACCGAACGCATCTGGGGGCGCAGGCCGGTCGAGCACCGCATGACGATCCGGCTCGACGAGCCCACCCAGAAGATCCCTCTCACAATGGAACGTGCCGACGAGCCCGGCGTCCTGCTCGCGGTCGCCGTACGGCCCCGGCCCGACCACCGGCGCGTCGTCGAGATGACGCTGGTCAACCAGCAGATCGAGCCGGACACGAGCGCCGACACCGCGTGGCTGTTCCAGCCCGAGCTCGTCGCCGCCGCTCCGTCGGACGGACCCGCGGACGTCTTCCTCCCGATCGACGACCCTCTCGACGGCGGCCGGGAGGACGGCGATCAGGAGGATCTGGAGGACAAGCACCTGCGACTGCTCTACCGGAACGAGCGCAGGTATGCCGTCGGCCGGAACGTCGCCGTACACGCGACAGTCGCCCCTGGCGAGCGGCGGGCGACGGAGCTGCGCACAACCTGGCTGCCACACCACGACGTGCCCGCGACGGTCGCCCCGGTGGGGCAGGGCACGCCCCTCGCCGGTGTGGAGCTGTCGATGGACGCCCTCGCGGACGCCTCGCCCGAGGAGCTCGCCGCCGGGCTCACGCCGCTCGCGGACGGTTACACGGCCTGGCTCGATAAGCAATACCTCAAGATCCCCGAGCTGCCCGAGCCGCTGCGCGAGGCCGCCGAGGTCGCCGTCCTGAAGGCGAGGCGGGCCGCCGACCGCATCCGCGCCGGGATCGCGCTGCTCACGCAGGCCACGACCGACGGGCACGGACAGGCGCTGGCGGCGTTCAAGTTCGCCAACGAGGCGATGGCGCTGCAGCGGCGCCGTACGGCGATGGCGAAGCTCCGCGACGAACAAGGGCTGAGCTACGAGCAGGCCATGGCGGAGGTGGACGCACAGGGTGCGAAGGCGGCGTCGTGGCGGCCGTTCCAGCTCGCGTTCATGCTGCTCAACCTGCCCTCGCTGACCGATCCCGCGCACCCGGAGCGGGCCGCCGACCACACGGCCACCGTCGACCTGCTCTTCTTCCCGACCGGCGGCGGCAAGACCGAGGCGTATCTTGGCCTCACGGCGTACACGTTCGCGATCCGGCGGCTGCAGAAGGTCGTCGGGTCCGGGACGGAGGCGCGCAGCGGCCTGGACGGCGTGGCGGTGCTGATGCGTTACACGCTGCGCCTGCTCACCGCGCAGCAGTTCCAGCGAGCCGCCGCGCTGGTGTGCGCCTGTGAGGTGTTGCGGCGCGATGACCCGGCGACGTGGGGCGAGGAGCCGTTCCGCATCGGCCTGTGGGTGGGAAGCGCGGTCTCGCCGAACTGGTTCGGCCCGGCCAGGGACCAGATCCAGGAGGCCAGGGAGTCCAGCCGCGAGACCAACGTTCTGCAGACGCTGTCGTGCCCCTGGTGCGGCGAGAAGCTGGCCTCGGACGTCAACCTCGACCTCGACGAGGACCGTCGGCGCGTGCTGCTCTACTGCGGGCGCGGCAGCGAGGGCGACGCCGAACCGTGCCCGTTCTCCCGGCTGGGGGAGAACCGCATGCTGCGGGCCCTGCCGTCCGTCACGAGTGATGACGAGGCGTACGCGCGGCGCGAGGGCCTGCCGATCCTCACCGTGGACGAGGAGATCTACCGGCTGACGCCCAGCCTGGTCATCGCGACCGTCGACAAGCTGGCGCAGCTTCCGTGGCGCGGCTTCGCCGGGCACCTGTTCGGCCGGGTGAGCCGGCGTTGCCCCCGGCACGGCTACCGGCACGACGACATGGACGACCAGATCGGCTGCGGTGGCAGGCACAACGCCAAGGGCAGGCTGCCCAAGGTCGAGAGCCGTCCCGTCGTCCGGCTCCGGCCGCCGGACCTGATCATCCAGGACGAGCTGCACCTCATCTCGGGCGCGCTCGGCACCGTGGTCGGCCTGTTCGAGGCGGCCGTGGACGAGCTGTGCACGTGGACCGTCGACGGCAGGCCGACCGGGCCGAAGATCATCGCGTCGACCGCGACGACCAAGCGGGCCGACGCGCAGGTGCTCGGCATCTTCGGCCGCGAGCTCGCCGTGTTCCCGCCGCAGGTGATCGACGTCGCCGACACGTTCTTCTCCCGGCAGGTCCCGGTCACCCCGGAGAACCCCGGGCGGCGTTACCTCGGCGTGTGCGCGCACGGCGTGCGCCTCAAGCAGGCAGAGATCCGGCTCGCCGAGATCCTGCTGCTGGCCGGGCAGACGCTCTTCGACCGGTACGGCGAGCCCGCCGATCCGTACATGACGCTCGTCGGCTATTTCAACGCCACCCGTGAGCTGGCGGGCATGCGCCGTTACCTGGACGACGACGTCACCACCAGAATCCGCATGCACGGCAGGCGCAAGAAGCTGTCCAACCGGCTGCCGGGCCGTACGGACCTGCTGAACATCGTCGAGCTCACCTCGCGCATCTCCTCGGGCGACATCAGCGAGGTGCTGAAGCAGCTGGAGATCGGCTTCGACCAAGAGCTGGACACCTCGCGCCGCAGACGGGAGTGCCGCGAGGAGATCGCCGAGGTCATGAGGGAGAGGGACGAGTCCAAGCGCAGGCGAGCGCATCCGCTCGCCGATCGCTACCGGACGCTGCGGAGCCTGCGGTCCGCGCAGCCACCCGTCGACGTTGTGCTCGCCACGTCGATGCTGCAGGTCGGCGTCGACGTGTCCCGGTTCGGACTCATGGTGATGACCGGCCAGCCGAAGAACACGGCCGAGTACATCCAGGCGTCCTCCCGGGTCGGCCGTGACGCCGCGCGCCCCGGGCTGGTGGTCACGCTCTACAACTGGTCGCGCCCGCGTGACCTCGCGCATTACGAGGACTTCGAGCACTACCACGCCACGTTCTATCGCCAGGTGGAGGCGTTGTCGGTCACGCCGTACACGGCGCGGGCGCTGGACCGCGGCACGACCGCCGCGTTCGTCGCCGCCGTACGCAACGTCGAAGAGGCGCACTCGCGCAATCGCGACGCGGAGGACGTGGATCTCAACGCCGCTGCCGTGACCCGCTTCGTCGAGCGCTTCCTCACCAGGGCCGAGGTCGCGGGCAGCCCCCGCGGCAGGCAGGCCCTGGACGAGCGGCTGAAGACGCTCACCGACCTTTGGAACGCGGCGAAGCAGGGCTCGGCCCGGCTCGGCTACGAGCGGAAGAAGGGCCACGCGAAGGAGATCGTCGACGGCCTGCTCTATCGGGCGGGCAACGGCCGCTGGGACGCCCGTACGGTCGGCAACTCGATGCGGGAGACGGAAAACGAGATCAACCTGCTCCTGCCGGGGAACGACGAGATCTTCCTCGCGCCGGTGGGCGCACCGGAATGGGGCTTCCCCGGCAGTGCCGGGGAGGCCGACGACGAGCCGGTGGGCGACGAGATGGGCGTGACCACCATGGACGGGAAGGGCAAGTGATGGCCGCGTACTCCACCTATCGGCGCCGGGTCGGCGCGGTGCGGCCCAGCCACCTGATGTTCACCTCGGGGGTCGGCTCGCTCGTCGACCTGCCGAACTTCTCCGTGCTGGTGAAGGGTCTCGACGACTGGCAATACAGGGCACCCGAGGACCCGGAGAACAACCCCGCGCTCATCACCGAGCCCCGGCTCCTGTCGGCCGTGCAATCGCTGCTCAGCAAGACCGTGCGGGAACTGCGCCCCGCGCCCTGGATGCCGGGCACCGACACGAACCCCAACGGTGAGGCGGCCAGGACCGGTGTGCCGGTCGTGCCGTTCCCGGGCTGGATGCGCTGCACCGCGTGCAACCTGCTGGCGCGCGTCGACTCCCGGGCGTTCGGCTTCGAGAACGACAAGCCGAGCAAGCCGCACGAGGCGAGGTTCTTCCACGAGTGCGGCAAGGGCAACAAGAAGCGTCTCGTCGTCGGCGCTCGGTTCGTGCTGGCCTGCACCGACGGGCACCTGGACGACTTCCCCTACCTGGAGTTCGTCCACGAGGGCCGGCCGTGTGAGAAGGCGGCCAAGCCGAACCTGCTGATGGAGGACCGCGGCGGCAACATCGGCGCGAACGTGCGCATCGTCTGTCAGCGCTGCGGCAGGGAGCGAAACATCCGGCAGGCGATGGGCAAGCGCGGCCGGGACCAGCTGCCGCAGTGCCGAGGCCGCCACCCCCATCTCGGCACGTTCACGCCCTGTCAGGAGCAGCCGTACGTGCTCGTCGTCGGCGCGTCGAACCAGTGGTTCGCGCAGACGCTGTCGGCCCTCGCCGTGCCGAAGACGGGAGGGAGCGAGCTCGACACGCAGGTGGCGAAGTTCTGGGCCAACCTGGAGAACCTTCCCGGCCCGCAGATGCTCCCGTTCATGCGAACGGTTCCGCCGTTCTCGTTCGAGTTCGAGAAATGGACGGACGAGGAGGTCTGGGCGGCCATCGAACGGCGCCGGGGGGAGCAGGCGGCAGGGCAGGACCAGGGGCCGGAGAGCTACCCCGACCTGCTCACTCCGGAGTGGGAGATCTTCTCCAGCCCTGTGCTGCCGCCGCCGAGTGACGACTTCACCGCCCACCGGGCCCCGGACGGGCCCGTTCCACCGCTGCTCAAGGGCTTCTACTCCGACGTCGTCCAGGTCGAGCGGCTGCGCGAGGTGCGGGCCATGATCGGCTTCACCCGGCTCGACGCTCCCGACCCGGAGGACCCGACGCTCGTCAAGCGGGTGCCGCTCTCCCGTTCCAAGCCGGCCTGGGTGCCGGCGAGCGAGGTCCGGGGCGAGGGCATCTTCCTGCGGCTGCCCGAGGACCTGCTGTCGCGGTGGGAGAAGCAGGTGGAGAAGTCCGAGGCCCTGCGGCTGCACAAGGAGGCGTACGGCCGCTTCCGCGAGTATCGCTACTCCGCCCGGACCGGCCAGCCGTTCGACGAGTCGACCAGATACGACTACTGGCCCCTCCCGCGCTACTACGTCCTGCATACGCTGTCACACCTGCTGATCCGTACGATCGCGCTCGAATGCGGCTACAACTCCGCGAGCCTCGCCGAGCGGATCTACGCGGGGACCACGGAGGACGACAAGCGCTCGGGGATCCTCATCTACACGGCCGTGCCGGACGCCGAGGGCACGCTCGGCGGCCTGGTGTCGCTCGCCCAGCCCGAGGAGCTGGTGCGGCTGACCAAGCGGGCGCTCACCGGGGCGATGAGCTGCTCGTCCGACCCGCTGTGCTCCGAACGGCTCCCGCGTACGCCGGAGGACTTCCTGCACGGCGCGGCCTGCCACGTGTGCCTGTTCGTCTCCGAAACCACATGCGAGCGCGGCAACCGGTTCCTCGACCGGCGGTTCGTGGTGCCGATCGACGACCCGGCCCTGGCGATCTATCCCGAGTTACCGTGACGAGCGCATTCGAGAAGGCGGCGGCCGACGCGGTGGAGCGCATCGGGCCGGTGCACCTGCGGACCCTGGCCGACCGGATCGCCGAGGGCGGTCCGGCGGCCGGGATCGTCGACGCGGTGCCGCTGCCGGACTTCCCCGACGCCGCCCGCCGGGTGCTGGCCGGCCTGGCGTCCGTACGGATGTCCGCGGGAGAGGCCGCCGTCTACCTGCGTGGAGTGGCCGCCGGTTATGAGCGGCACCGGGCCACGACCACGGTGGAATCGGTGTGGACCGGCCCGGCGACGCACGCCGTGCCCGTTCGCTCCACGGCGCAGGTGTTGGTCGACCTGGTGAACGAGGCGTCGTACGAACTGATCCTCATGACGTATTCGGCCGCGGCGTACGAGCCGCTGCTCAAGGCCCTGAGCGGGGCGGTCGGGCGCGGTGTGACCGTGATGGTGGTGGTCGAGACGCTGCAGGGCGCGGGCTCGGCGCTGAACGGCCCGGAGCCCGCGCACGCGTTCGGCGGCGCCGAGGGCGTTCAGGTGTGGCACTGGCCGGTGGACGCGCGCACGGAGCAGGGGGCGAAGATGCATGCCAAGATCGCCGTGGCCGACCAGAGGGTGCTGCTGGTGTCGAGTGCGAACCTGACCCAGTCGGGGGTCACGAGGAACATCGAGGCCGGGCTGCTGGTGCGCGGCGGCACGGCACCACAGCGGGCCGCCCAGCACGTGGCCCGCCTGCGCGGCCGTGGTGTGCTGCGGCGTCTCCGATAGGAGGCGAAGTTCGTGAAAATGTTGCGTGAGACGAGGGTGTGGTGGCACAGGGAAAGATCATCGGTGGCCGGTACGAACTCGACCCGAACTCGCGCCGTAAGGGCGGGATGGGGGAGGTCTGGTTCGGCTACGACAAGCGGCTCGACCGGCCGATCGCGATCAAATTCATCCGCGTGGACCGCCTTCCGGACGGCATGCCGGACGACGAGCTGACCAAGCGTTTCGTCCGCGAATCTCGCATCACCGCACGGCTGGAGCATCCGGGGGTGCCCGCCGTCTACGACTGTGGCACCGACGGCGACGACCTCTACCTCGTCATGCAGCTCATCAACGGCAACCCGCTGACCGACCTGATCGCCGAAGTGGACCGGGTGCCGGTGGGCTGGGCCGCGGCGATCGCCGCCCAGGTGTGCTCGGTCCTGGCCGTCGCCCACGCCAACTCGCTCGTGCATCGTGATCTCAAGCCCGCGAACCTGATGCTCTGCCCCGACGGCACGGTCAAGGTGCTCGACTTCGGGGTGGCGGCCGCGCTGTCGCCGTCGGCGACCAAGCTGACCGCCACCGGCGTCGTCATCGGCACCGCGGAGTACATGGCGCCCGAGCAGACCATGAGCGGCACGACGAGCCCGCAGACCGACCTGTACTCCCTCGGCGTGATACTCCACGAACTGCTGGCAGGCGAGAACCAGTTCGCTGCCGGGACTCCGCTCGCCTGCATGCGCAAACACGTGGACGAACCGCCGCGGCCGGTGCGCGAACTGCGCCCGGACGTGCCCGAGGGCCTCGAACGGCTGATCCTCTGGTTGCTGGCCAAGCGGCCCGCGGACCGTCCGCAGAGCGCCGCGCTCGTCTACGAGCGGCTGGTGCCGTTCTGCCGTGACCTGTCGCCGCTGCCGGGTTTCGTGGACGGGTCCGCCGTCCATCCGGTGCGGATGTACGCGGCCGTCGTCGGGCGGGTCGCCGTGACGGCCACGAAGGCGCCGGCGGTGGAAGCCCGGGAACCCGGGCGACGGGTGCTGGGCGGCGAGGACATCCAGCGCGTACGGAGGGAAGCCGGCGCGCTCAAGGCCGAGTCCCGCTTCCGGCAGGCCGCCGAACTGCTGGTGGAGGCCGTCCGGTCCATCGAGCCGACGGACGACAGGGCGGTGGAGCTGCGCATCGAGCTGGCCGACGTGCTGTTCCTCGCCGGGGACTACCGGCGCGCCGCGTCCGAATTCCGTGGACTGGCCGCCGACCTGGCCACTCGCAGAGGTGAGGACGATCATCTCGTCCTGCGGTTCCGCCTGATGGAGGCGAACTGTTACGCCGCGCTGGGCGACACGGCGCTCGCTCTCGAACAGATGCGGCGGCTGCTGACGGACGAGGAACGGTTCGGGGTGGACGAGGACCGGATCCTTGAGCTACGGCGCCGCATCGGGCTGCTGGAACTCGGCGCGGGCGACCGCGACCGGGCCGGCCGGACACTGCGCGACCTGCTGCCGGACCTGGAACGTCGGTATGGCTCGGGGCACCCGAACGTCAGCAAGGTCCGGGAGTTGCTTAACGGCCTCGCCACGGCGCGCTGACCCTGGATCGTTACAAGACCGCCTGAAACTTGGGTGAGCTCGTGCCTACAGTGAAGTTCCGAAGATCGTCAACGGATTCACCAAGGGACGGACTGTTGGCCACGCTCTCTGTGCTCCTCCACCAGATCGACGACGGCACCGTGCTTCTCCCCGAGTTCCAGCGCGGGTACGTGTGGACCCGCGACCAGGTTCGCGGGCTCATGCGCTCGCTGTACCGCGGCTATCCGGTCGGCGGTCTGCTGCTGTGGGCGACCGAGCCCGAGATGGCCTCCGTCCGCGGCGCCGCGACCGGCGGCGGCGTGCGTCTCCTGCTCCTGGACGGACAGCAGCGGATCACGTCGTTGTACGGAATCATGCGCGGCAAGCCCCCGGCCTTCTTCGACGGGGACCCGTCCGCCTTCACCGGCCTGCGCTTCAACGTCGAGGACGAGACGTTCGAGTTCTACGGCCCGGCGAAGATGCGTGACGATCCACGCTGGGTGGACGTCACCCGCCTGTTCATGGAGGGGCTGGAGCCGTTCATCGGCGCGTTCGCGCAGCACTCGGACAAGTTCGCCACCTACATCGCGCGGCTGAACAAGCTGAAGAATCTGGAGAACCGGGAGTTCCACGAGGAGAAGATCACCGGCCCGGACAAGAACGTCGATGTCGTTGTGGACATCTTCAACCGGGTCAACTCCGGTGGAACCGCCCTTTCCAAGGGTGATCTGGCCCTGGCGAAGATCTGTGCGCAGTGGGCGCCCGCGCGTCAGGTCATGCGCGACCATCTGAACGAGTGGCAGGCCAAGGGCTTCGACTTCTCGCTGGACTGGCTGCTGCGCAACATCACCGCCGTCGCCACCGGCCGTGCCGTCTTCACGGCTCTCGACACCGTGACGGACACCGAGTTCGAAACGGCCCTGACGAGGTCGGTCGGATATGTGAACACCTTGCTCGGTGCGGTGTCGGGGCGGCTGGGGCTCGACCACGACCAGGTCCTCATGGGCCGATACGCGATCCCGGTCGTCTCCCGCCTGCTCCATCTCACGCCCGGCGGAACGTTCCTTGACAGTGCCCACCGTGACAAGGTGCTGTTCTGGTACGTGCACGCCGCGCTGTGGGGGCGCTTCGCCGGTTCCACCGAGACCATCCTGGCTCAGGACTACGACACCGTGGAACGATCCGGGATCGACGGCCTCATCGCCGCCCTCGAACGGTGGCGCGGCGGCAACCTGGAGGTCAGGCCGCACGACTTCGAGGGCTCGACGCGCGGGTCGCGGTTCTATCCGCTGCTCTACATGCTCACCCGGGTGCACGGCGCCCGTGACTTCGGCAGCGGGCTGGAGCTGCACGCCGAGATGCTCGGCAAGCTGACCTCACTTCAGGTGCATCACATCTTCCCGAAGGCGCTGCTGTACAAGGCCGGATATGACCGCGTCCACGTCAACGCCGTCGCCAACTTCTGCTTCCTGACCCAGAACACCAACCTCGCCATCGGAAAGCGGAGCCCGGAGGACTACTTCGCCGAGGCCGAGGACAAGCACCCCGGCGTCCTCGCCTCCCAGTGGATCCCGATGAATCCGGATCTGTGGCGCGTGGACCGCTATCTCGACTTCCTCGAAGCCCGGCGCGAGCTGCTCGCCCAGGCCGCCCAGTCCTTCCTCACGCAACTGCGTGACGGCGCCGCCCCCGTGGAGGCCGTTGGAGAGTTGCGTCCGGTGGCCGTCATCGCCGACGAGCAGGACGACGTACGGGCCGCCCAGATCAAGGCGATGGTCGAGGAGCTGGCACGGCTGGGCTACGCCGAGCCGGCGTTGGACAGCGAGATCGCCGACCCCGTGAGCGGCCGGGCGCTGGCGATGGCCGAGGCTTTCTGGCCCGACGGATTGCAGCCCGGCCAGGGCAAGCCGGTCGTCCTGGAGCTCGACCCCGAGGTGGCGGACCTGCCGAGGCTGGAAGAGCTGGGGTATGAGGTCTTCACCTCTGTGGATGCGCTGCTCGGCTACGCGACGCGCCGCAACGAGACCGCGGCGGGAGACGAGCAGGAGCCGGTCGCCCCACCGCCTACGGCGAGCAGCGGCGTGCACGCCGAGTTCGACGCCGCGATGCGGTCCGTCTACGACCGGGCGCGGAGCGAGGCCAACTATCACGCCTCCTATTTCCTCAGCATGCTGGCCGAGCATGGCAGCCTGGCGACGGCTCGCAGGCTGCTGCGCTCGCCGGCGGTGTCGGACGGGTTCGCGGCCTTGTGGGAGCGCGGCCGGCTGGACCTCACGGTCGAGGCTCTGGTCGTGCAGCCGAGGTTCGCGGAGTTGTTCACCCCCGCCGAGACCGAGGTCGCCCGGCACCGTCTCGAACAGTTCGGCTGGGGCGCCGCCGTCGCCTGACCCGCTGACCAGGAAGCCGTCGAGTAGGGGGTCAGTGCGAGGGGCGGGTCGAATCGTCTTTGTCGTGCATGAAGGTCGTGGCGAGGGACTCGGAGGCGCGTGCGGCGAGGGCGACGTCGGCGCCGACGAGCACGAAGCGGGCTTCGGCGTCGTGCTCAAGTCGGCGGAGGTCGCCCCGCTCACGACGTTCCTCGTGGCGGAGTACAGGAGGAGGTGTTCGGGCCTGTGCTCGCGATCCAGTCCGCCGACGACGAGGCGCATGCCTTCGAGCTCGCCGAAGGGACGCGATTCGTCCGGGCATCAGCGGGATGGACGTGGTGCCGTCAGGGATGGCTCGTCTCCTTCCAGGCGAGGAGCACCAGGGCGAGGGCGGTCATCGCGGCGACAGCCGCGAGCGCTATCCAGAACCCGGGGAGTAGCACGGTCCCGTCCTCGGGGGTTGTGACCTCGATCGGCATGAGCGCCACGACCACCCCGAGGAGCAGACCGCCGGCCAGGCGCCGGTTCACGACGAGCCCGGCCAGCACCGTCATGACCACGGCGCCGGCGGCCATCCCCACGATCAGCCAGTCGTACAGGGCCCGGCTCGGGTCGTCGAACATGAAGCAGCAGGCAACGTAGTCACGGCCCCCGAAGCCGACCACCGGGGTAGCCGTCTGCGGCAGCCAACGACCGGCCAGGTAGACCAGTGGCAGCACCCCGAGGAGGGCCCAGGCTCTGCCGTCCCGCCGCCAGGTGAACCGGTCGCTGCGGTGCCACACCAGGAGAGAGGCGGCCAGGACCACGATCAGGATCCACCAGGCCAGACGAAGCGGAAGACTCTCGATGATCACCGTCTCCGGTGGCGGCTTCCGCAGCGCCGGCAGGGCGCTGGGAGAGAAGGCGACGGTGAGGTGGGCGACCGCGATGCCCGCTCCCGCGGCCGCCGTCCGGGTGAACCACAACAGCCCGGCCGCGACGGCAAGGAGGAGAGGCGACAGCGAGGAGGCGAACAGGGTGGGATACCAGTTGTCCCGCAACAGGGGAGCGGTCGCGATCCCGACGGTGTGGAGCACGGCACCCGCGAGCAGGGCGGCGGAGACGACCCGGTCGGCCGTCCGGCCCGGACGCGGCGGTGGCGGGGAGGCGGGTGCCGCCCCGGCAGGGCGGGCGTCACTTTCTTCCGCCCCGCACAGGGGGCAGACGACCCAGTCGGGAACGGCGTCGCCCCCGCAGGATGTGCACAGCAATGACGGCCTCAAGACACTCGGACACGACTCACCCGCCGGCGATGTACCGGATGCCTCCGCCCGAGGGACTCCGGGAGCAGCGAAGTCCAGACAGGACGGCTCGGCCTTCCGGTCGTCCTGTCAGGCCGGGCGGAGAAGTGCGACCAGGAAGCCGGAGTCGTCCCGGAACGGGCGCAGGTCCCAGGTGGACAGCAGCAGGTCGGGTTCGAGCCCGCAGGCGGCCGCGTCCGCGAGGAACTCGCCGAACTCGTAGCCGCGGCCGGCGCCGAAGCCGATCGCGGCCCGGCCGTCCGGCGCGAGGTGCGCGCGGAACCGTCGCAGCACGTCACGGCGGGTGCTCGGCGCGAGGAACGTCATCACGTTCCCGGCGCAGACGACGGCATCGAACGGCGTGGCGATGCCCCGCGCGGGAAGGTCGAGTTCGGCCAGGTCGCCGACCATCCACAGCGGCCCGGGGTGGTCCTGCTCCGCGGCCTCGATCAGAGCCGGGTCGACATCGACGCCGACGACGTCGTGGCCGGCCTCGGCCAGCGCGCCGCCGACCCGGCCGGACCCGCAACCCGCGTCGAGGATGCGGGCGCGGCGCGGCACCATGGCGTCCACGAGGCGGGCCTCCCCGGCGAGGTCGTCGCCGGCGCGAGCCATGGAGCGGAAGCGCTCGATGAACCAGGTGGAGTGACCGGGGTCGGCGGCGACCTTCCGCATCCATATGCTCTCTTCGACCATGCCCGCATTCTCCCGCGCCGGAGGAGGCCATCGGCACCGAGGGGTGACGACCGGGTCAGGCGGCCGCTCGGGGGTCATTTCCGGATCATCGCCACGACGCCGACGGCGACGGCCCAGACGCCGATGAGCGACCCGACCGGGAACAGGGGGTCGAACCGGTCGGTGAAGGCGATGGTGGCGGAGGCGTGCGTAGGCCAGCCCGTCCACCAGGCCGAGCGCGAGCGTGACGCGGTTGCCGGCCGTACGGGTGAGCCCGCCGGCGACGGCGAGGAACGCGATGCTCAGTGCCCAGATCGTGTCGATGATCGTCTCGTTCCAGGTCTGCAGCGTGAAGATGGCCGGCCCGCCGCGCGGGAATCGGCCTCCAGCGCGGCGAACAGGTGCGCGGCCATGCCGGTGGCGGGACGCGGCTCAGGACGGTGCTGCCATGCGGGTGATCGTCGCCGACGACGCGCTGCTGTTCCGGGAGGGGATGGCGCGCATCCTCACCGAGATGGGTTTCGAGGTGATCGGCCGGGCGCGCCACGGCGCCGAGATCGACGCGTGCGCCCGGATCCGCCCGCCGTGGTCGTCACCGACCTGCGGATGCCGCCGGGCTTCGCCGACGAGGGCATCGAGGCAACCGTGCCGGAAAAGCGCCGGGCCGTGGCCGAGGCCGGCCGTCTATCCGGCCCATGCCCTTGGCGCGCGGCCCGTGTCCGTGCTCCCATGCCTGTCATGGAGGGGCGATGACACAGTTCTTATGGAATTGTCCGGACGAAATCTCCGAGCCGCGGCGGGACCTGCCCATGGACCCGAGCGGGCAACGCGGCGCGGCCCGCGCGCCGGCGTCCGTACGCGGGGCCGCCGAGGCGGGGGCGTCCGGGGAGGCCGCCGTTGTCTAGCGGGCGGCTCCTCGCCATCAGCGACCTGCACATCGGCTACCCGGAGAACCGGGCGATCCTGGAGGACCTGCGGCCGTCATCCCCGGACGACTGGCTGCTGGTGGCCGGCGACGTGTGCGAGATCCTGGCCGACTTCGAGTGGGCGATGCGCCTGCTGTCCGGACGCTGGGCGAGGGTCGTGTGGGCGCCGGGCAACCACGAGTTGTGGACGCATCCCCGCGACCCGGTCACCCTGCGCGGAGAGGCGCGCTACCGCCGCCTGGTCGAGGTGTGCCGCTCGCTGGGCGTGACGACCCCCGAGGATCCGTATCCCGTCTGGGAGGGCGCCGGCGGCCCCGCCGTGATCGCCCCGCTGTTCGTCCTGTACGACTACAGCTTCCGCACCCCCGGTGCGCGGACCGCGGAGGAGGCGCTCGCCCTCGCGTACGAGACCGGGGTGGTGTGCAGCGACGAGATGTTCCTGCACCCCGACCCGTACCCGTCACGGCAGGCGTGGTGCGCCGCGCGGCTGGAGGAGACCGAACGGCGGCTGCGCGAGCTGCCGGACGGCCTGCCCGTGATCCTGGTCAACCACTATCCCCTGGTCCGCGAGCCGACCCGGATCCTGCGCTACCCGGAGTTCGCCATCTGGTGCGGCACCGAGGCCACCGCCGCCTGGCACCTGCGTTTCCGCGCGGCCACGGTCGTGTACGGCCACCTGCACATCCCGAGGACCACCTGGCACGACGGCGTCCGCTTCGAGGAGGTCTCCGTGGGCTACCCGCGCGAGTGGAAGCTCCGGGCCACCCTTCCGGGCCGCCCGCGTCAGATCCTGCCGGTCCCGTGACCGGGCGGATCCCGGGGCGGCCGGCGCGGAGCGGCGCGCCCGTCTGCCGCGCGTTATGTCTCCCGTGCCCAAAATCTGGGGCTTAGTGCTGCTTTAGGGGCCGCGCTTAGCGTTCGTGCGGTGATCAGTAGATCCGGGTCACCATCCCGGCCGCGCCCGCGGAGCGCGCGGGCGGCGCGAACGCGGCTCGTTGGAGGAGCGCATGGGGGACATACCGGTACGACTACTGTCGGTGGGGACGGCACTGCCCGGCCCACCCATCGACACGGCCGCCCTGGCTTCGGCGTTCGGCATGGACCAGGTGTGGCGGCAGTGGGTCGACACGTTCATCGGGACCCGGACGCGTCACCTGGCGGTCGACCTGTCCACCGGCGAGCGGCGGGAAAGTCTGGCCGATCTCGGAGAGCGCGCCGCGACCCAGGCACTCGCCCGGGCCGGCGTGTCCGCGGAGGACGTGGACGTGGTCGTGTTCGGCACGGCCACTCCCGACACGCTGATGCCGGCGACGGTGAACGTCGTCGCCGACCGGCTCCGCATCGACGGCGTGCCGACGTTCCAGCTCCAGTCGGGCTGCTCGGGGGCGGTGCAGACCTTCGACGTCGCGGCCTCGCTGCTGTCCACCGGCCGCTACCGCACGGCGCTGGTGATCGGCGGCGACGTGATCGCCAAGCACTACGACGTCAAGGCGGACCTGACGGCGCTGCCGCCGGACGAACTGGTCAACTACGTGCTGTTCGGCGACGGCGCGGGCGCCGCCGTACTCGCCGTGGGCGACCATCCGGAGGCGCCGGTGCTGCGGTCGGTGCTCACCCGGCTGTCCGGCCTGGGCCGCGCGCCCGGCCAGACCCTGCGCTGGTACGGCCTGGCCGACCGCGACGGGGGCGAGGCGCCGGCCAGCGAGGACTACAAGGCGATCGAGGAGCACGTGCCGGTGCTCGCCGAGGAGACGGCCGACGACCTGCTGGACGACCTCGGCTGGGACCGCGCGGAGGTCGGCTACCTCCTGCCGCCGCAGCTGTCCGTCACGATGACCGCGAAGATCACCGAAAGGCTCGCCTTCCCGGCGGCCGAGGAGGTCTCCTGCGTCGCCGAGACCGGCAACAACGGCAACGCCCTGCTGTTCTTCCAGCTCGACCGGCTGCTGCCGGTGATGGCGAGGCCGTCGCGGGCGATCGCGGTCGCCATCGAGTCGAGCAAGTGGATCAGGTCGGGCCTCGCCCTGGAGCGTGTCTGATGCCGGCCGCGATCAGCCGGGCGGAGTTCGTGGACCTGCTGCGGGACGAGATCGGCCTCGCCGTGGCCGCGGAGGACCTGGGCCGGACGCTCGACGAGGTGCCGGGCTGGGACTCGCTGCACCTGCTGACCATGCTCGTGCTGCTGGAGAAGCGGGTCAGCCGTCCGCTGTCGCTGCCCGACTTCCTCGACGCCGCCAGCCTGGAGACGATCTACGAGTTGGTGAACCGATGACCGGGCGGCCGTTCCCTCCCCAGCGCAGGCACACGCTCTTCTTCCTCGACCAGATCCGCGACTTCTCGCCGGTCTTCCTCGACACGGAGGTGGACGCCACGGCGATCACCGCCGGACGTGAGCGGGCCCGCCGGGCGGGACAGCGCCGCTCGGTCGTCTCCTACGTCGTGCACGCGGCCGCCGGCGTCCTGGCCAAGCACCCGGAGGCCAACGCCGCGATCCACGGCGGACTCGATCCGGTCGTCGCCTCCTACGACACCGTGGCGGCCAAGGTCACCCTCGACAAGACGTGGGAGGGCCGCCGGGTCGTGCTCGCGACCGTGATCCCGGGGCTGGAGTCGGCGTCGCTCGCCGACGTGCAGGCCTGCCTCGACCGGGCGGCGGCGGCCGACCCCGGCACCGCCGAGGAGTTCGCCGGCATCCGCGCGCTGCGGCGGCTGCCCTGGAGGGAGGCGCTCGACCGGTTCCGCGAGGCGGCCGGGTCGCTCGATCGCCGGCCCGCGATCACCGGCACGTTCAGCGTCACCTCGCTCGGCCACCGGGCGGTCGACGGCTTCCACTCGGTCGGCGGAACCACGATCACCCTCGGCGTGGGCCGGATCGCCGACCGCCCGGTGGCCAGGGACGGGGCCGTGGTGATCGCTCCGGTCATGCGCCTGTCGCTGGCCTTCGACCATCGCGTGATCGACGGCGCGGAGGCCGCCGACGTGCTCACCGAGATCAAGGACGCGCTGGAGGCGTACGAGGAATGAACGACCTGACCGAGCTGAAGCGGTTCGTCGTGGCGCACGCGATCTCGCAGGGCCTGCCCGCCGACCACTACGCGGCCCTGCTGGACCGCGTCACCACGGACGCGGGCGACGAGCCGGGCTCCTGGCCGTACGAGTGGATCCGCGCCGGCGACGAGTGGGACGCGGCGGGACAGACGGCTCTCGCCGCCCAGTACTACACCATGGGCCGGTTCCCGTACGTCGACGGCCCGGGCCGCAAGCGGGCGCTCGCCCGCGGCCTCGACGCGTTCGACCGCTGGCGGCGCGGGGTGCCGGGCCTGGAACCGGTCGTCGTGGAGGTCGGCGGGGTGCCGGTGCGGGTGTGGGCCGCGGGGCTGTCGGCCGAGCGGCCCCGGCCGCTGCTCGTGATGACCGGCGGCATCGTGAGCCCCAAGGAGCAGTGGGCCGCGGTGCTGCCGCAGATCGCGTCCTTCGGCATGGCCGGTGTCGTGGCCGACCTGCCCGGCGTCGGCGAGAGCCCGCTCCGGTACGGCTCCGACGCCTGGACCCTGTTCCCGGCGATCCTCGACGCGCTGGAGGACCGGGCCCGGGTGAGCGAGACGTACCTGCTCGCGCTGAGCTTCAGCGGCCACGCGGCGATCACCGCCGCGCTGCGCGACCCGCGGGTGCGCGGCGTGGTCGGCAACGGCCCGCCGATCCACGACTTCTTCACCGACGCCGCCTGGCAGGCGCGGGTGCCGAAGATCACCCGGGACACGCTCGCGCATCTCGTCGGAGTGCCGCCGGAGGCCGTGTTCGCCCATGTGCGCGACTGGGCCCTCCGCGACGCCGACCTGGCCGCGCTCACCGTGCCGCTCGCCGCGGTGACCGCCCGGCGCGACGAGATCATCCCGCCCGGCGACGTCGAACGCCTGAAACGGCACGTGCGGGACCTGCGGCTGGTCGAGCACGACGACGTGCACGGCGCCCCCTCCCACCTCGCCGAGACCCGGGTGTGGAGCCTGCTCGCGGTGCAGCGGATGCGGCCCGACGCCGATCCGGAGGTGATCGCGGCGCTGACCTCGGCCCTGCAGGACGCCCGCACGGGAGCGGGCCGATGACCGCCACCGCGCGGATCCGCGACGACTGGCTGCGCGAATACGCCCCCGCCGCGCCGGGCGCACCCTGCCTGGTGGCGTTCCCGCACGCCGGAGGCTCGGCGGGCTTCTTCATCCCGCTCGCGCGGGCCCTGGCCCCGGCGGTGCGTGTGCTCGCCGTGCAGTACCCGGGACGCCTGGACCGGCGGCGCGAGCCCGCCGTGGAGGACGTGCGCGTGCTGGCCCGCCAGGTGGCGGAGGTGATCGCCGGGGAACCGGACGGCCCCCGCACGGCCTTCTTCGGGCACAGCATGGGCTCCCTGGTGGCGTTCGAGGCGGCGCTGCTGGCCGAGCGCGGTCTCGGCACGCCTCCGGAGCGGCTGTTCGTCTCCGGTGGCCGGGCCCCCGCACTCACCCGTGTGGACCCGGCGATCCTGCGGGACGACCGCTCCCTGCTCGACGAGGTGTTGTTCCTCGGCGGCACCTCCCGGCAGGTGCTGGAGAGCGCCGACCTGCGCGAACTCGTGCTGCCCGCGTTGCGCGGCGACTACCGCGCGCTGCGCGGCTACCTGCCCGATCCCGGCGCCCGGGTCCGCTGCCCGATCACCGCGCTCGTCGGCGACCACGACCCGAGGGTGACGGTGGCCCAGGCCGACCGGTGGCGGGAGCACACCTCCGGCCCCTTCCGGCTCACGGTGCTGCCCGGCGACCACTTCTACCTGACCAGACGGCTGGAGGACGTCGCGGAGACCGTACGGCGAGGGCTCGCCGTACCCGTCTGATCCCTCTCGCCGGCCGTCCGCACCACGACTGAGAGTGAGGCACGACGTGATCAGCCCCGACCAGCAGGTGTCCCGGCCCGTCGCGGTCGTCGGAGTGGCGTGCCGCCTGCCCGGTGCATCTGGTCCCGGCGCCCTCTGGCGGCTGCTGGAGGAGGGCCGCAGCGCCGTCCGCGAGGTGCCCGAGGGACGGGCGCTGTCCGCGCTGCTGGACGACCTCGCCCGCGAGCACCCCGGCGTGCGATACGGCGGCTACCTCGACGACATCGCCGGATTCGACGCGGAGTTCTTCGGGATCTCCCCGCGCGAGGCCGCGGCGATGGACCCGCAGCAGCGGCTCGTCCTGGAGCTGGCCTGGGAGGTGCTGGAGGACGCCGGGGTGGTGCCCGCCACGCTCCGCGACACGCCGGTCGGCGTGTTCGCCGGCTCCATCGCGGACGAGTACGCGACGCTGTCGCGGGCCTCCGCGATCGGCCGCCACACTCTCACCGGCACCACCCGGGCCATCATCGCCAACCGCGTGTCGTACACGCTCGGGCTGCGCGGGCCGAGCGTCGCGGTCGACACCGCGCAGTCGTCGTCGCTGGTCGCCGTCCACCTCGCGGCGGAGAGCGTGCGGCGCGGGGAGTCGCGCCTCGCGCTCGCGGGCGGCGTCAACCTGATCGTCGACGCCGCCGGCACGGCGGCGGTGGCCCGGTTCGGCGGGCTGTCGCCGGACGGCCGGTGCCACACCTTCGATCGCCGGGCCAACGGATACGTCCGGGGCGAGGGCGCCGGGCTGGTGCTGCTCAAGGCGCTGGACGCCGCAGTCGAGGACGGCGACCGGATCTACGCGGTGCTGCTCGGCGGCGCGGTCAACAACGACGGCGGCACCGACGGCCTCACCACGCCCAGCGCCCGCGCCCAGGCCGAGGTGCTCAGGCGGGCGTGGGCGGCCGCCGGCGTCGCGCCCTCGGCGCTGCAGTACGTCGAACTGCACGGCACCGGCACCCGGGTCGGTGACCCGGTGGAGGCGCGCGGCCTCGGCCTGGCCCGCCCCGGCGAGGGGCCGGTCCTCCAGGTCGGGTCCGTGAAGACGAACATCGGGCACCTGGAGGGTGCGGCGGGCATAGCCGGGCTGATCAAGACCGTGCTGAGCGTCGACAGACGGCGGCTGCCCGCGAGTCTCAACTTCGCCGAGCCGAATCCGGAGATCGACTTCGACGGCTGGGGTCTGTCCGTCCGCAGCGCGGGCGGAGCATGGCCCCGGGACACTGAACGGCTCGTCGCCGGCGTCAGCTCGTTCGGCATGGGCGGCACCAACTGCCACGTCGTGGTCGCCGAACCGCCCCGCCAGGAGGACGCGGCCCCCGCCGCGCGGCAGGCCGGACCATCGGACCACGACTCCCGCGCGCACATGCCCCTCGTGCTCAGCGCGCGCACCGGTGCGGCGCTGCGGGAACAGGCGGCCCGGCTGCGCGACCTCATGTCCGAGCACGACCTCCTCGGCGCATCCGAGACGTCAGGTGAGCCGGGGGCGTCCGGTGGGCCCGGGGCGCTTCCCGGGAGGCGTGCCGCGGGCCTGGCACGGAGCCTCGCGACCACCCGGACCGCCTTCGACCACCGGGCGGCGATCACGGGGGATGTGACGGCCGGGCTGGCGGCGCTGGCGGAGGGACGTCCCGCTGCCGGTCTCGTCACGGGCAGAGCCAGGACCGCGCCCGTCGCGGTGCTGTTCCCCGGGCAGGGAAGCCAGCGGCCCGGCATGGGCAGGCGGGCCCACCACGACCACCCCGCCTGGCGGGCCGCGTTCGACGAGGCCGCGGCGGCGCTCGGCGAGCGGCTGCCCCGGCCGCTCACGGAGGTCGTCTGGTCCGAGCCGGGCAGCGAGGAGGCCCGGCTCCTCGACCGCACGGCCTTCACCCAGCCCGCGATCTTCGCGGTCGAGGTGGCGACCTTCCGCCTGCTGGGGGCGCTCGGCGTCGAGCCGTCCTTCGTCGCCGGCCACTCCATCGGAGAGGTGGCCGCGGCGCACGTCGCGGGCGTGCTCGACCTGTCGTCCGCCGCCGAACTGATCGCGGCCAGGGGGCGGCTGATGGACGCGCTGCCCTCCGGCGGCGGGATGCTCGCCGCCGGCATCCCGGAGGACGAGGCGGCCGGGCTGCTCGCGGAGGTGGACGGCCTCGCGGTCGTCGCCGCCGTGAACGGACCGCGGTCGGTCGTCGTCGCGGGTCAGGACGCGGTGCTCGACGCCGTCGCCGCCCTCGCCGCCGCACGCGGGCACCGGACCCGGCGGCTCCCGGTGAGCCACGCCTTCCACTCGCCGCTGATGGACCCCGCCCTCGGCGAGTTCCGCGCGGTGCTCGACGGGCTCACGTACGGCAGGGCCCGCATCCCGTTCGTGTCGACGGTGACCGGCGAACCGCTCGACCTCGACGGCGCGGACGACTGGGCCGGCTACTGGGTGGAGCACGCCCGCCGTACGGTCCGCTTCGCCGACGGCCTGACCCGGCTGCGCGCGCTGGGGGCCGGGATCTTCGTCGAGGCGGGACCGGGGACGGCACTCAGCGCGGCCGGGCGGGAGACCCTGGGAACGGCGGCCGCGTTCGTGCCGGTCCTCGGCAAGGACGACGACGTCGAAGCCGCCGTCGGCAGGCTCTTCACCGCCGGGGTGCGCCTCGACTGGGACGCCGTCTTCCCGCCCGGCGCCCCCCGGGTCCCGCTGCCGACCTATCCCTTCCAGCGCGAGCGTCACTGGCTGACCCCGGGCGAGGGCGCACCGGCGGCCTCCGCACCGGTCTCGGCCTCCGCACCGGTCTCGGCCTCCGGCCCGGCTCCGGAGCCGGGCTCCGCGCCCGTTCCCGCGCCCGTTCCCGCGCCCGTTCTCGCGGCCGGCGCGGTGGCCGGTGCCACGGCCGGTTCGACGGCCGGTTCGACGGCCGCCCTTCCCGCCGGCCCGGCGGCCGGGGAGCGCCGCGTCATCGAGGAAGTCGCGGCCGTGCTCGGCTTCGCCGACCCCGCACGCGTCGATCCCGAGGCGACGTTCCGGGACCTCGGCCTCGACTCCCTGGGCCTGGTCGAACTGCGTGACCGGCTGAACGACGCCTTCGGCGCCGGTCTGCCGGCCGCCGCGCTGTTCAGCCACCCCACCCCCGCCGCCCTGGCCCGCCACCTGGCCGGGGACACCCGCGCGGACACGCCCGCCGACGCCGTCCGGGCGGCGGACGACGATCCGGTGGTGATCGTCGGGATGGGGTGCCGGTTCCCGGGCGGGGTCGCCTCGCCGGAGGATCTGTGGAAGCTGGTCGCCGACGGCGTCGACGCCATCGGCGAGTTTCCCGCCGACCGGGGCTGGGACCTCGCCGCCCTCTTCGACCCCGACCCCGGCAGGCCCGGCACCTCGTACACACGGTATGGCGGGTTCCTGCGGGACGCCGCCGAGTTCGACGCGGCGTTCTTCGGGATGAGCCCGCGGGAGGCGCTGGCGACCGATCCGCAGCAGCGGTTGTTGTTGCAGGTGTCGTGGGAGGCGCTGGAGCGGGCGGGGATCGACCCGCTGTCGCTGAAGGACAGCGACACCGGGGTCTTCATCGGGGCCATGTACGACGACTACGCCGCCCGCCTGCGCACCGTGCCCGGGGAGCTGGAGGGCCTGCTGCTGGCGGGCAACGAGTCCAGCGTGGCGTCGGGGCGGATCGCGTATGTGCTGGGGTTGCGGGGTCCGGCGTTGACGGTGGATACGGCGTGTTCGTCGTCGTTGGTGGCGTTGGATCTGGCGGTTCGGGCGGTGCGGTCGGGGGAGTGTTCGCTGGCGTTGGCGGGTGGGGTGGCGGTGATGGCGTCGCCGGGGATGTTCGTGGAGTTTTCGCGGCAGCGGGGGTTGTCGGCGGATGGGCGGTGCCGGGCGTTTTCGGCGTCGGCGGATGGTACGGGGTGGGCTGAGGGTGCGGGGGTGGTGGTGGTCGAGCGGTTGTCGGCGGCGGTGCGTAACGGGCATCGGGTGCTGGCGGTGGTGGCGGGGTCGGCGGTGAATCAGGACGGGGCGAGTAATGGGTTGACGGCGCCGAATGGGCGGGCTCAGGAGGAGGTGATCGGGCGGGCGCTGGCGGAGGCGGGGCTGGGTCCGGGTGATGTGGATGTGGTGGAGGCGCATGGGACGGGGACGCGGTTGGGGGATCCGATCGAGGCGCAGGCGTTGATCGCGGCGTATGGGCGGGGTCGGCGGGTGCCGTTGTGGGTGGGGTCGTTGAAGTCGAACGTCGGGCATGCGCAGGCGGCGGCGGGGGTGGGCGGGGTCATCAAGATGGTGATGGCGTTGCGGCATGAGTGGTTGCCGGTGACGTTGCATGTGGATGAGCCAAGTCCGCATGTGGATTGGGATGGGTCGGGGGTGGCGTTGCTGACCCGTCCGGTGCGGTGGGACTGGCCGGGGCGGCCCCGCCGGGCGGGGGTGTCGTCCTTCGGTATCAGCGGCACCAACGCCCACGTGATCCTTCAGCAGCCCCCCACCGACACCGGCACGCCGCACACCGGCACACCACGCGCCGGCACGTCGCACACCGGCACGTCGCACACCGGCACGCCGCACACCGGCACGCCGCACACCGGCACACCGCTCGCCGGCACTGTGGCGGGGATCGAGCACGGGGACGAGGCCGGGGCGCCGGAAGCGCCGCTGTTGCTGTCCGGGACCGACGCCGCCGCGCTGCGCAGGCAGGCCGCGGCGCTCGCCGATCACCTGCGGGACCATCCGGAGCTCGACCTGCGCGACGTGGCCGCCACGCTCGCGGCTCGGTCACGGCTCGCGTACGGCGCCGCCGTCCTGGGCGACCATCAGGCCGCCCTGCGGGCGCTGGCCAGGGGAGAGGTCCACGAGGCCGCGGTGACGGGCGAGCGGATCACCGGCCGCACGGTCTTCGTCTTCCCCGGGCAGGGGTCGCAGTGGCCCGAGATGGCCCGCGCCCTGCTGACCGCCCACCCGGTCTTCCGCGCCGAGATCGACGCGTGTGCCGAGGCGTTCGCCCCCCACGTGGACTGGTCGTTGCACGCCGTGCTGCGCGGCGACCCGGGCGCCCCCTCGCTGGAGCGGGTCGACGTCGTGCAGCCGGTGCTGTTCGCCGTGATGGTGTCGCTGGCCGCGATGTGGCGTGCCGCGGGCGTCCGGCCGGACGCGGTGGCCGGGCACTCCCAGGGCGAGATCGCCGCCGCGTACGTCGCGGGCGCGCTGTCCCTGGACGACGCGGCGCGGCTGGTCACGCTGCGCAGCCGGGCCATCGCCCGCATCGCCGGAGACGGCGGCATGGTGTCGGTGGCCCTCGGCCCCGGGGAGGCGGCCGAGCTCGCGGCCCGCTGGGGCGGGGCCGTCGAGGTCGCCGTGCACAACGGGCCGCGCTCCACCGTCGTCGCCGGGGACGCCGCCGCGCTCACCGAGGTGCTCGCCTGGTGCGAGGACAACGGGGTGCGGGCCCGCCGGGTGCCGGTGGACTACGCCTCCCACACCCGGTACGTGGAGTCGCTGCGGGAGGAACTGCTGGAGACGTTCGCCGGGCTGACGCCGCGGCCGGCCGAGGTGGCGTTCCACTCGGCGGTGACCGGCGAGCCGGTCGACACGACCACGCTCGACGCCGGCTACTGGTATCGCAACCTCCGCGAGACCGTCCGCTTCGACGCCGTCGTCGCCGGGCTGGCCGGCACCGGCCACCGCAGGTTCATCGAGATCAGCCCGCACCCGGTGCTCACCGTCGCCGTGGAGGAGATCCTGGCCGAGCGGGGTGTGAGCGGCCTGGCCACGGGCACCCTCAGGCGGGGCGAGGGCGGCACGGACGCGTTCCGGCGGGCCCTGGCCGTGGCCCACCTCGCCGGGGTCTCCGTCGCGTGGCCGGTCGGCGGGGCGACGGTCGACCTGCCGACCTACCGGTTCGCGCGCGAGCGCTACTGGATGACGCCCTCGGCAGGGCCGGCCCAGGCGGCCAGGCTCGGCCTCGCCGCGGCCCGGCACCCGATCCTCGGCGCGATGGTCACCCTCGCGGACGGCCGCGCCGTCCTGACCGGGCAGATCGACCCGGCCGTGCAGGGCTGGCTCGCCGACCACCGGGTCCTGGGCACCGTGCTGCTGCCGGGGGCGGCCTTCGCCGAGCTGGCCGCGCACGCGGGCCGTCTCACCGGCGGCCTGGAGGTGCGGGAGCTGACCGTCGAGGCCCCCCTCGTCCTGGACGCCGGCCGCACCGCGCAAGTGCAGGTGCTCGTCGGGACGCTCGACGCGGACGGGCGGCGCGGCATCGGCGTGCACGCCCGGACCGGTGACGACGAGCCGTGGACCCGCCACGCCTCCGGCGTGCTCGCGGAGGCCGACGGCACTCATGCGACCCTGGTCCGCGCCGGGAAGGCCGTGGTCACACCGGCCGGCGGGGAACTGCTGCCCTGGCCGCCCCCGGGCGCCGAGGCGGTGGACGTGTCGGACGTCTACGACCACCTCTATCGGCTGGGATACGACTACGGCCCGGCGTTCCAGGGTCTCGCCGCCGCCTGGCGGGACGGCGGCACCGTGTACGCGGAACTGAGCGTTCCCGGCGACGCCGGCTCCCCGGCGGGGGCGAACGACTTCGCGCCGCATCCGGCGCTGCTCGACGCGGCGCTCCACCCCGTGGTGGCCGGTCTCGCCGGGCTCGCCGTCCCCGACGCGGGAGCGCCGTTGCTGCCGTTCGCGTTCGAGGGCCTGCGTTTCACCGGCGAGGCGGGGCCGACGCTGCGGGCCAGGATCGAGCCGCTCGGCGGCCACCGGTTCCGCTACCTGTTCGCCGACGAGACCGGGCGGATCGCCGGGGGAGTGGAGTCGCTGGCCTTCCGGCCCGCGACGCGCGCCGACCTGACCGGCGCCCGGGCCGTCCCGGAGGCGTACGGCGTCGTCTGGGAGCCCCTCGCCGATCCCGGTGAGGCGCCGGGCCGTGTCGCCGTGCTGGAGGGGTTCGGGCCGGTCGCGGACCTGCTGGATCTCGGCGACGGCACGGGCGTGGACGTCCTCGCCGATCTCGAAGCCGTGACCGAAGCCGTGACCGAAGCCGGGACCGAAGCAGTGACCGAAGCCGCGACCGAAGCGGTGGCCGGGGCAGGGACGGTGCTGGTGCCGGTCGGCGGTTTCCCGTCCGCCTCGGGGGCCTCGCCGGGGCCGATGGAGGAGGTGCACACCAGGACCGCCGCCGTCATGTCCCTGTTGCGGCGATGGCTCACCGGCACCGCGTCCGACGGCGTCCCGCTGACGGTCGTCGTCGACGGACGCGACCTGGCCTCCGCGGCGATCAGGGGCCTGGTCCGCACCGCCGCCGCCGAACACCCCGGCCGGTTCTCGCTCGCGGTCGTGGACGGCCCCGCGCCGGTCGCGCTGCTCGCCGCAGGCCACGGCGAGCGCGAGGTGGCCGTACGCGACGGGGTCGTCCTGGTCCCCAGGCTCGTCGCGCAGGACCTCGGCCCGGCGGATCCCGCGGCGGCGCGGAAGGCGGAGGCGGGGACACCCGGCGCAGACGGCACGACCGGGGCGGACCCGGAAAGCGGCGCGCCCGGCGGGGGTGGGCGGGCGGGTGAAGGGGACGCCTCTGCCGACGTGGACGCGGAGCCGGGGACGGTGCTCATCACGGGTGGCACTGGGACGCTGGGGGCGCTCGTCGCCCGCAGGCTGGCCGGTTCGGCCCGGCCCCCGCACCTGCTGCTGGTGAGCCGCTCCGGGCCGGACGCCCCGGGTGCGGGCGCGCTCGCCCGCGACCTGCGCGCCGCCGGGGCGGAGGTCACGGTGGCCGCCTGCGACGTCGCCGACCGGGACGCACTGGCGGATCTGCTGGCCGCCGTCCCCTCCGGCCGTCCGCTGCGCGGCGTGGTGCACACGGCGGGTGTGCTCGCCGACGCCACTCTCAGTGAGCTGACCCCGGACGCGCTGGCCGCCGTGCTGCGGCCGAAGGCCGACGCGGCCTGGCATCTCCACGAGCTGACCGCCGGCCTGCCGCTTGACCGCTTCGTGCTGTTCTCCTCCGCCGTGGCCGCCTTCGGCGTGCCGGGACAGGCGAACTACGCCGCGGCCAACGCGTTCCTCGACGCGCTGGCCGAGCACCGCAGGAGCCTCGGCCTGCCCGCCACCTCCATCGCCTGGGGCGTCTGGGAGGAGGCCAGCACCATGACCCGCGGCCTGGACGACGCCGGCCGGGCCCGGCTCGCCCGGTATGGCGTCGGCACGCTCGCCACCGCCACGGCGCTGGACGCCTTCGACCGCGCGCGCGAGCCGTACGTGGTGGTCTCGCCCTTCGACGACGCCGTGCTGCGGGAGGAGGCGGCGGCCGGCCGGCTGCCCGCCCTGTTCTCCCGCCTGGTGGCGTTCCCGCGCGGGGCCCGGCGCGCGCCCGGGGGCGCCTGGGCGAGCCGGGTGCGGGCCGGGCGGCCGCACGAGCGCGTCCACCTCGTCACCCGGCTGGTCCGCGAGCAGGCCGCGGCCGTCCTCGGCCACGCGGACCCGGCCGAGGTGCCCGGCGACCGCCCGCTGAAGGAGCTCGGCTTCGACTCGCTGACCGCGGTCGAGCTGCGCAACCGGCTCAACACGCTGACCGGGCTGACCCTGCCCGCCACCGTCGTCTTCGAGTTCCCCACGGTCACCGCGCTCGCCGGGCACCTGCTCGGGCTCCTCACCGCGGGGGACACGGCGACGTCGTCCCCGGCGGCGGTCCGGACGGCGGCGGACGACGATCCGGTGGTGATCGTGGGCATGGGGTGCCGGTTCCCGGGCGGGGTCGCCTCGCCGGAGGATCTGTGGGAGCTGGTCGCCAACGGTGTGGACGCGACCGGGGACTTCCCGGACGACCGGGGCTGGGACCTGGAGCGCCTCTACCATCCCGACCCGGACCACCGGGGCACCGCCTACACCCGCCGGGGCGGCTTCCTCTACGACGCGGGCGAGTTCGACGCGGCGTTCTTCGGGATGAGCCCGCGGGAGGCGCTGGCGACCGATCCGCAGCAGCGGTTGTTGTTGCAGGTGTCGTGGGAGGCGCTGGAGCGGGCGGGGATCGACCCGCTGTCGCTGAAGGACAGCGACACCGGGGTCTTCATCGGGGCCATGTACGACGACTACGCCGCCCGCCTGCGCACCGTGCCCGGGGAGCTGGAGGGCCTGCTGCTGGCGGGCAACGAGTCCAGCGTGGCGTCGGGGCGGATCGCGTATGTGCTGGGGTTGCGGGGTCCGGCGTTGACGGTGGATACGGCGTGTTCGTCGTCGTTGGTGGCGTTGGATCTGGCGGTTCGGGCGGTGCGGTCGGGGGAGTGTTCGCTGGCGTTGGCGGGTGGGGTGGCGGTGATGGCGTCGCCGGGGATGTTCGTGGAGTTTTCGCGGCAGCGGGGGTTGTCGGCGGATGGGCGGTGCCGGGCGTTTTCGGCGTCGGCGGATGGTACGGGGTGGGCTGAGGGTGCGGGGGTGGTGGTGGTCGAGCGGTTGTCGGCGGCGGTGCGTAACGGGCATCGGGTGCTGGCGGTGGTGGCGGGGTCGGCGGTGAATCAGGACGGGGCGAGTAATGGGTTGACGGCGCCGAATGGGCGGGCTCAGGAGGAGGTGATCGGGCGGGCGCTGGCGGAGGCGGGGCTGGGTCCGGGTGATGTGGATGTGGTGGAGGCGCATGGGACGGGGACGCGGTTGGGGGATCCGATCGAGGCGCCGGCGTTGATCGCGGCGTATGGGCGGGGACGGCGGGTGCCGTTGTGGGTGGGGTCGTTGAAGTCGAACGTCGGGCATGCGCAGGCGGCGGCGGGGGTGGGCGGGGTCATCAAGATGGTGATGGCGTTGCGGCATGAGTGGTTGCCGGTGAGGTTGCATGTGGATGAGCCGAGTCCGCATGTGGATTGGGATGGGTCGGGGGTGGCGTTGCTGACCCGTCCGGTGCGGTGGGACTGGCCGGGGCGGCCCCGCCGGGCGGGGGTGTCGTCCTTCGGTATCAGCGGCACCAACGCCCACGTGATCCTTCAGCAGCCCCCCACCGACACCGGCACGCCGCACACCGGCACACCACGCGCCGGCACGTCGCACACCGGCACTACGGGCACCGGTCCGGCGGACGCCTCCGGCCGCGGGAACGCGCGCCTGGGCGAGGCGGGGCCCGAGGAGGGGGTCACGGCGGCCGAGGCCCCCGGCGCGGCGGGCGCCAACGTCGGCGGGGGCGTTCCGTTCGTGCTCTCGGCGAAGACGGAGACCGCGCTGCGCGCCCAGGCGGGCCTCGTGCACGACGTCCTCGCCGCGGGGTCCGCCGCGCCGCGCGACGTCGCGTACACCCTCACCCGCAGGGCGCGGCTGGAGCACCGGGCCGTCGTGGACGTCGGCCCGGGGGCGGACCCCGTTCAGGCGCTGGCGGCTCTCCGCGACGGCGGACGCCATCCCGGGGTGATCACCGGGCGCGCGACGCCGGACCAGCGGCTCGCCTTCCTCTTCTCCGGGCAGGGGGCGCAGCGGGCCGGCATGGGCGCCGGGCTGCTGCAGACCTCCACGGTGTACGCCGCCGCGTTCGACGAGATCTCCGCGCTGCTGGAGCCGCACATCGGCGTCGCCCTGCGGGACCTGCTGGCCGATCCCGAGCGGCTCGGACAGACGCGGTACGCCCAGCCGGCGCTGTTCGCGGTGGAGGTCGCGCTCCACCGGCTCGCCGAGTCGCATGGCCTGCGGCCCGACTTCCTGATCGGGCACTCGGTCGGCGAACTCGCCGCCGCGCACGTCGCCGGGGTGCTCGACCTCGCCTCCGCCTGCGCGCTGGTGGCCGCACGCGGCCGGCTGATGCAGTCGGCCAGGGAGGGCGGCGCGATGGCCGCGTTCGCCGCCACGCCCCGGGAGGCGGCCGAACTGGCCGCTTCGGCGCACGGCGCCGTCGAGATCGCCGCGATCAACGGACCGGCGTCGGTGGTGCTGTCGGGCGACGCGGACGAGGTCGACCGGCTCGCCGGGCGATGGAAGGCCGCCGGCCGCAAGGCCACCCGGCTCAAGGTGAGCCACGCCTTCCACTCGGCCCACATGGACGACGTTCTGGAGGACTTCCGCCGGGTGGCGGCGGGGCTGACGTTCGCCCCCGCCCGGGTGCCCGTCGTCTCCACCGCGACCGGGAAGCTCGCCGGTGAGCGGGAGATGGCGTCGCCGGACTACTGGGTGGCCCAGTTGCGCGGCGCCGTGCGGTTCGCCGACGCGGTCCGTACGGCGCGGGAGGCGGGCGCGACCCGGTTCGCCGAGCTGGGCCCCGACGGGTCGCTCGCCGCGCTCGCCCAGGAGGCGGACGACGCGGAGACTCCCGGCGCGGCGGTCGCGGTGCCGCTGCTCAGGCCCGGCCGTCCGGACGCGGAGGCGTTCCGGGCGGCGCTCGCCCGCCTCCACGTGACGGGCGTCCCGGTCGAGTTCGGTCCGCTCGTGGAGGGCGGCCGGCTCACAGACCTGCCCACATATCCGTTCGAGACCAGGCGCTACTGGCTGCTGCCGCCCGTGGACGACGACCGGCCGGCGGCGTACGGGCTGGACACGTCTCCGCATCCGCTGCTCGCCGGCGCGACCGAGCTGCCGGACGGCGACCTGCTGTTCACCGGCGTGCTGTCGACCCGCCGCCAGCAGTGGCTGGCCCACCACCGGGTCGGCGGGCGGGTGCTGGTCCCCGCCACGGCCCTGGTCGAGCTGGCCCTCGCCGTGGGCACGACGGCCGGCCGGCCGACGCTCGGCGAGTTCGTGATGCACACGCCGATCGAGCTGGAGGGCGCGGCGGAGGTCCGTCTCCAGGTGGCCGTGTCCGCGGGCGGGACCCTCACGATCCGCAGCAGCCGCGCCCCGGGCGCGGCGCAGGGGCCGGCGCACTGGGACGTCAACGCCACGGCCACGCTCACCGAGGACGAGGTCCTCCCCGGCCGGCCGTTCGCGTCGGGCCCGGGGACCCGCCTCGATCCGGGCACGCCGGAGGACGCCTATCGGCTGCTCGCCGAGCACGGCTACGAGTACGGCCCGGCGTTCCGGGGGCTCGTCTCCGCCTGGCGCGACGAGGGCGACCTGTACGCCGAGGTGGCGCTGCCGCCGTCGCTCCGCGCCGAGGCCGCCGGATACGCCGCGCACCCGGCTCTGCTGGACGCCGCACTCCACGCGCTCTCGCTGGACGGGCTCGACGGGCCCCGGCGGGTGCCGTACGCGCTGAGCGGTGTGCGCGCGCGCCCGGCGGCGGGGGCGGGCCATGCGCGGCCGTCGGGAGCGGGGCCCACCCGTGTCCGCGCCCGGCTCACCCCGCTGGACTCCGACACCTACCGGGTGGACCTCGTCGGCGACGACGGAGGGGAGGTGCTGACGGTGGAGCGGCTGCGGCTGCGCCCGCTCCCGGCCGCCGCCGCGCTGTACGGCCTGGCCTGGGAGGCGGCGGCACCGCCCGAGCCGGTCGGGGACTTCGCCCTCGCCGACGACCTCCCCGGCGACCCGCCGCCGCTCGTGCTGCTCGACGGGCTCGACCTCGATGACGACCCGTACGCCGCGCTGGACGCGGCCCGCGAGGCGCTGCGGCGATGGCTCGCCGATCCCGCGGCCGCGGACGCCCGGCTGGTGGTGCTGACGCGTGGCCTCGCCGTGGACGGCGACGAGGACGCCAGACCGTCCACTGCCGCCCTTTGGGGCCTGGTCAGGTCGGCCCGGGCCGAGCACCCCGGCAGGTTCGCCCTGCTCGACATCGGCGCGGAAGAGCTCGATCCGGGGCTGCTCGCGGCCGTCGGCGCGGCGTTCCCCGAGGCCGCGATCCGCGGGGGAGCGCCGCTGGTGCCGCGGCTCGTCGCCGAGCCCGCGGCGCCGTCCTCCGGAGCGCCGCCGCTGTGGCCGCGCAGCGCCGCGGGCGGCACCGTGCTCGTGACCGGGGGCCTCGGCGCGCTCGGCCGGCGGATCGCCGCTCACCTGGTCACCCGGCACGGCGTGCGGAACCTGCTCCTGGTCGGCCGCCGGGGCGAGCGTCACCCGGACGCCGCCGCGATCCGGGCGGAACTGACCGCCCTCGGCGCCGCCGTCACCGTACGGGCCTGCGACCCGGCGGACCCGCGGGCCCTGGCCGCCCTGCTCGCCGGTCTCGACGGCCCGTTGACGGGCGTCGTCCACGCGGCGGGCGTCGCCGAGGACGCGGTCGTCGAAAGGCTCACCGCGCCGGCTCTGCGCAGGGTGCTCGACGCCAAGCTCGCGGCGGCCCGCAACCTCGACGAGGCCACACGCGAGGGCGACCTCGACGCTTTCGTGCTGTTCGGCTCGGTGGCCGGTGTGCTCGGCACCGCGGGTCAGGGCGCGTACGCCGCCGCGAACGCCGCGCTGGAGGCGCTGACACGGCGCAGACGGCGGTCCGGCCGGCCCGGGCTGACCGTGCACTGGGGCCTGTGGGATGTCGGCGACGGAATGAGCGGCGGCCTTTCGGGGCGGGACGTCGCCCGGCTCGGGCGGGCCGGCATCCGGCCCATGTCCCCGGCCGACGGGCTCGACCTGTTCGACCGCGCCCTGGGGCTGGACGTCCCCGTCGTGGTGGCGGGCAGCCTCGACCTCCCGGCGGCGGCGGCACGGATCCGCCCCACCGCCGCACAGCCCCACCGGCGCCCCGGCGCCCGTTCCCAGGGTGCGGACACCGCGCGGGCGGTGCTCGACGCGGTGCTCGACGTGGTGCTCGACGCGGTGGCCGCCGTGCTGGGGCACGCCGACGGCTCGGAGATCGACCCGGGCCGGGCGTTCACCGATCTCGGGTTCGACTCGCTGACCGCGGTCGAGTTGCGCAACCGGCTCGGCGGCGACCTCGGCGTCCGCCTGCCCGCGACGGTCGTGTTCGACCACCCCACCCCGGCCGCCCTCGCCGCCCATCTCGACGGCATTGTCACCGGCGGCCCCGGCACGCGCGGCGACGAGGCCGAGGGGCCGCGGGAGCCGTACGCGCCGGACGACGACGCCGTCGCGATCGTCGGCATGGCCTGCCGGTTCCCCGGCGGCGTACGGACGCCGGCGGAGCTGTGGGAGCTGCTCGTCTCGGGCACCGACGCCATCACCGAGTTCCCCGCCGACCGAGGCTGGGACCCCGACCTGTTCGACCCCGATCCCGACCATCCGGGCACGTCGATCACCCGGTATGGCGGGTTCCTGCACGACGCCGCCGAGTTCGACCCCGAGTTCTTCGGCATCAGCCACCGTGAGGCCCTGGCGGTCGACCCGCAGCAGCGCCTGCTGCTGCAGACCGCCTGGGAGGCGATCGAGGACGCGGGAATCGATCCGGCGACGCTGCGCGGCTCCCAGAGCGGGGTGTTCGTCGGCGTCATGTACTCCGACTACGGGGCGCGCGTCCACCAGCGCCGCGGCGCGGCCCGAGACCTGGAGGGCTACCTCGTCAGCGGCAGCGCGGGAAGCGTCGCGTCCGGCCGCATCTCCTACACCCTCGGCCTGGAGGGCCCGGCGGTGACCGTGGACACGGCCTGCTCCTCCTCGCTGGTCGCCGTCCACCAGGCCGCGCAGGCCCTCCGGCTCGGCGAGTGCGCCCTGGCCCTGGCCGGCGGCGCGACCGTGATGGCGAGCCCGGCCACGTTCGTCGAGTTCAGCCGCCAGCGCGGGCTGGCGCCTGACGGCCGCTGCAAGCCGTTCTCCGCCGACGCCGACGGCACCGCGTGGGGCGAGGGCGTGGGGCTGCTCGTGCTGGAACGCCTCTCCGACGCGCGGCGCAACGGCCACCGTGTGCTCGCCCTGGTCCGCGGCTCCGCGGTCAACCAGGACGGCGCGAGCAACGGGCTCACCGCGCCCAACGGCCCGGCGCAGGAGCGGGTGATCCGTGCCGCCCTGCGCGGCGCCGGTCTGCGGCCGTCGGACGTCGACGTGCTGGAGGCCCACGGCACCGGCACCCGGCTCGGCGACCCGATCGAGGCGGGCGCCGTGCTCGGCACGTACGGCCGGGACCGGGACGGGCGCGCTCCGCTGCTGATGGGCTCGGTCAAGTCGAACATCGGCCACACCCAGGCGGCGGCCGGAGTGGCCGGGATCATCAAGATGGTGCTGGCCATGCGGCATGGCCGGGTGCCCGCCACGCTGCACCTGGCCCGGCCCAGCGAACACGTCGACTGGTCCGGCGGCGCGGTCATCGTGCCCGCCGAGCCGGTCCCCTGGCCCGACGCCCCCGGGCCGCGCCGGGCCGCGGTCTCCTCGTTCGGCATCAGCGGCACCAACGCCCACGTCATCCTCGAAATGGGCGACGAGCCTCCCGCGCCGGACGCCCCGCCCGCCGTGGCGCCCGGCGAGGAGACGTCCGCGACGCGGGTCGTGCCGTGGGTGCTCAGCGCCCGCACCGCCGAGGCGCTGCGCGAGCAGGCGGCGAGGCTCAGGCGGCATGTGCTCGCCGATCCCGGGCTGCGGCCGGCCGACGTCGCCCTGTCGCTGGCCACCACCCGGACCGCGTTCGACCATCGGGCCGTGGTGCTCGGCCGGGACCGCGCCGAGCTGGTCGCCGGGCTCGACCACCTCGTCGCGGGGACGCGGCCGGAGGCCGGCGGCTTCCCCGTCGTCGTCACCGGCACGGCGGTGCGCGGCCGCACCGCCGTGCTGTTCGCCGGCCAGGGAGGCCAGCGGACCGGCATGGGCACGGAGCTGTACCGGACGTTCCCGGCGTACGCGCGGGCCTTCGACGAGGTACGCGCGGAGCTGCTCCGGATCGACGGCGTCGACGTGGCGGCGGTGATCGCGGGGGAGGGCGAGCCGGGGCTCATCGACAGGACCCGCTACACGCAGACGTCGCTGTTCGCACTGGAGGTCGCCCTCTTCCGCCTGCTGGAGTCGTGGGGCCTGGCGGCCGACGCCCTCGCGGGGCACTCGGTGGGGGAGATCGCCGCCGCGCACGTCGCCGGGGCGCTGACCCTGCCGGACGCGGCGGCGCTCGTGGCAGCGCGCGGGCGGCTCATGCAGGAACTGCCGGAAGGCGGGCTGATGGTCGCCGTGCAGGCCGACCGGGCGACGGTGGAACGGCTGGCGCGGGAGGCGGAGGCGCCCGTGGACGTCGCCGCCGTCAACGCCCCCGGCTCGGTGGTGATCTCCGGGGACGCCGAGCCCGTGGAGAGGCTGGCCGCGATCCTGTCCGGGCGCGGCCACCGGACCAGACGGCTCACCGTGAGCCACGCCTTCCACTCGGCCCGCATGGAGCCGATGCTGGCGCCGTTCCGCGCGGAGATCGCCGGACTGGCCGCGTCGGCCCCGCACCGCACGCTCGTGTCGACGCTCACCGCAGAGGAGGCCGGCGCCGGCACGCTGGGGTCACCGGACCACTGGGCCGGCCAGGTGCGGGGGACCGTGCGCTTCGCCGACGCGGTCGCACGGCTGCGCGGCCTCGGCGCGGCCCGCTTCCTGGAGATCGGCCCCGATTCGGCGCTCACCGCCATGGTCCGCCAGTGCGACCTGGGCGAGGACGCCGTCGCGGCGGCCGCGCTCGGCCGCGGGACCGGCGAGGTGACCGCGTTGTGGACGTTCGTGGCCCGCGCCTTCGTGGCCGGGGTCGCCTGGGACTGGCGGGCGCTGCTGGGCGGGGGCGTCGTGGTCCCGCTGCCCACCTACGCCTTCCGCCGCGAGCGGCTGTGGCTCGCGGCGCCCTCGCCGGACGCGACCGCGACCGGCGTCGGCGCGGACGATCCCGGCCACCCGCTGCTCACGGCCGCCGTGACCGTCCCCGACGGGGGACCCACCGTCTACACCGGCGTGCTGTCGGCCGGGCGGCAGCCCTGGCTGGCCGACCACGCGCTCGCGGGGGCCCCGGTGCTCCCGGCCGCCGCCCTCCTCGACGTGACCGCCTGGCTCGCGGCCCGGCACGGCGCCGACGGGGTGCGGGAACTGGAGCTGCGCTCGCCGGTGCCGATCCCCGCGGAAGGGGAGGTCCAGCTGCGGATCACGGTCGACGGCGCCCGGGTGCGTGTTCACGGCCGTCCCTCCGGGTCCGGGGAGTGGACCCTGCACGCCGAGGCGGTGCTCGGCGACGACGGTCCCGGGCCCGGCTGGCCGGGCCGCCGTCCGCCCGAGGCCGTGTCCGTTGACGTGACCGGCGCGTACGCCCGGTTCGCCGCGCGCGGCTACGAGTACGGCCCCGCCTTCCAGGGCCTGCGCGCCATGTGGCGGACCGAGGACGAGCTGTACGCCGAGGTCGAGAGCGAGATCGTCCCCGGGCTGCTCGACGCGGCCCTGCACCCGTGGGTCGCGGTCGCCGCGGACCCGCCGGAGGGGCGGATCCCCGTCCCCTACGCGTTCCGCGGCCTGGCTCTCCACGCCGTGGCGGGGAGACGGCTGCTGGTCAGGATCCGGCTCACCGGGGAGGAGACGTTCACACTCGACGCGGCCGACGCCGGCGGATCCCCGGTGCTGTCGGTGGCGGAGGTACGCGTACGCCCGATAGAGGAGCGCGCGCTGCTGAGCGCGGGGGGAGCCGGCCCGCGGCCGTACGAGATCGTCTGGGCCCCGGCCCCGCTCGACGGCACGCCCCCGGCCGGGAGACCCGCGGTCGTCCTGGCCCCCGAGGGGCTCCTCGCCGACGCGCCCTGCCCTGTCGTCACCTACCCGACCGGCGGAGAACCGGGAGGCAGCGCCGCGCCCCCGGGCGGCCCGGCCGCGGCGGTCCGGGCGGCCCTGGACGCGGCCCGCGCGGCCGTCCTCGGGCTGCCCGACGACGGCCACCTCGTGGTGGTGACCCGGGGAGCCACGGGAGACGAGGGACCACAGGCCCCCGGCCCGGCGCCCTCCGGCGGGCCGGGCGACCTCAGCGGGCTGATCGGGGCGGCGCTGTGGGGGTTCGTCCGTGCGGCGGTCCAGGAGTTCCCCGGCAAGGTCGGCGTGGTCGACCTCGACGACAGCCCGGAGTCGACGGCCGGGCTGCCGCGCGCCCTGGCGGCCCGGCCCGGCCAGATCGCCCTGCGCCGGGGCGAGGTCGTGCGTCCCCGCCTGCGCGCCCTGACCGGCGCCCCCGGCGACGCGCCGGACCTGGGCTCGGGCACGGTCCTGGTGACCGGAGCCGGCGGCGCGCTCGGCGGCGAGGTCGTGCGGCACCTGGCCCGCCGGCACGGCGCCCGCAGGCTGCTGCTCGTCAGCCGGCGCGGCGACGCCGATCCCGCGCTGCGTGCCCTCGCCGGGGAACTCGCGGCACAAGACGGCGTCGATGTCCGTACAGCCGCCTGTGACGTGGCCGACCCCGCGGCGACGGAGGCGCTGGTCGCCGGGGTGGCCGGCGACCTCGTCGCGGTGGTCCACGCGGCGGGCGCGCTCGACGACGCCGTGCTGGAGAACACGACCCCCGAACGGCTCGACCGGGTCCTGCGCCCGAAGGTGGACGCGGCCTGGAACCTCCACCGGCTCACCGCACACCTGCCGCTGCGGGCGTTCGTGCTGTTCTCGTCCGTCGCGGGGGTGCTGGGCAACGCGGGGCAGGCGGGTTACGCCGCGGCCAACGCGTTCCTGGACGCGCTCGCCCGGCACCGGCGGGCGGCCGGGCTGCCCGCACTGTCGCTCGCCTGGGGTTTGTGGGACTCCGGCGGAGGCATGGCCGCCGAGCTGAGCGCGGCCGCGCGGGCACGGCTCGACCGGATGGGCGTCCGCCCGCTGGTCAGCGGCGAGGCGCTCGACCTGCTCGACCACGCACTGGCGGCGGGCCCCGCCGTGCTGGTCCCGGCGCGGTTCGACCGGGCCGCGCTCGCCCGGCGGCAGGGCGAACCGCCCGAGGTGCTCGCCGATCTGGCGCCCGCCGCCGCCGCTCCCGCCGTACGGGCCGTGCCGCTGGCGCGGCGCCTCGACGGGCTGGACGAGGAGGCGGCCCGGGCCCTGGTGCGCGGCGTCGTCGCGGGCCGGGTCGCGGAGGTGCTCGGGCTGCCCGGCGGAGCGCGCGTCCCAGAGGATCGCGGGCTGTTCGACCTCGGTCTCGACTCGCTCACGGCGATCGAGCTGCGCAACCGGCTCGGAGAGGAATCGGGCGAGCGGCTCCCGGCGACCGTGCTGTTCGACCACCCGACCGTACGGGAGCTGACCGCGTACCTGCTCGACCGGGTGCGCGGGGAGCGGCCGGTGTTCGACCCGGCGGCTCTGGACGCCTGGGTGTCGGCCGCCTCCGGCCGCACCGGCGGCGACCGGCAGCGGGCCGAGCTCGTACGGGCGCTGCGCGGCGCGCTGAGCGTCCTCGACCCCGCCGGGGGACGGCCGGCCGCGAACGGCGGCGACTCCCTGGCCGGAGTCGAGGCGGCCTCCGACGACGAGCTGTTCGGCCTGCTCGACCGGGAGCTGAGCGAGTGATCCCGCCGCACGCCCTTCCCCGCGGAACGACGGATCTTCAGGACGGAGAGCGGTTCATCCATGGCGAATGAAGACAAGCTGCGCGACTACCTCCGGCGGACCACGGCCGACCTGCTGCGCGCCCGCGCGGAGCTGGAACGGCTCGAACAGGCCGAGCACGAGCCGCTGGCGATCGTCGCGATGGCCTGCCGCTACCCCGGCGGCGTGCGGACGCCCGAGGACCTGTGGCGGCTGGTCGAGTCGGGCACCGACGCGATCACCCCCTTCCCGGGGGACCGGGGGTGGCCCCTCGACGAGCTGTTCGACCCCGACCCGGACCGGGAGGGCACGAGCTACGCCTCCGAGGGCGGGTTCCTGCACGACGCGGCGGGCTTCGACGCGGAGCTGTTCGGCATCAGCCCGCACGAGGCCCTGGCCGTCGACCCCCAGCAGCGGCTGCTCCTCCAGGCCACCTGGGAGGTCTTCGAACGGGCCGGGCTCGACCCGCGCGGGCTGTCGGGCGAGCGGATCGGGGTGTTCGTCGGGGTCATGTACTCCGACTACGGCTCCCGCCACGTGCGCGCTCCCGAGGGATTCGAGGGGTTCATCGGCACCGGCAGCGCGGGGAGCGTCGCCTCCGGCCGCATCGCCTACGCCTTCGGCCTGCAGGGACCGGCGGTCACCCTGGACACGGCGTGCTCGTCGTCGCTGGTCGCCCTCCACTACGCCGCGCAGGCGGTCCGCCGCGGCGACTGCGATCTGGCCGTGGCAGGAGGCGCGACCGTCATGGCGACCCCCGCCACCTTCGTCGAGTTCAGCCGCCAGCGCGGGCTGGCCCCCGACGGCCGGTGCAAGGCGTACGCCGCGGCGGCCGACGGCACCGGCTGGGCCGAGGGCGTCGGACTGGTGCTCGTGGAGCGGCTGTCGGAGGCCCGGCGCAGGGGCCATCCGGTCGTCGCGGTCCTGCGCGGCAGCGCGGTCAACTCCGACGGCGCGAGCAGCCGCCTGTCCGCACCCAACGGTGCGGCGCAGCAGCGGGTCATCCGGGCCGCGCTCGCCGACGCCGGTCTCGGGCCGGAGGACGTGGACGCGGTCGAGGGGCACGGCACCGGCACCGGCCTCGGCGACCCCATCGAGGCGAACGCGCTCATGGAGGTGTACGGCAAGGCCCACCCGGCCGGTGATCCGGTCTGGCTGGGCTCGCTCAAGTCCAACATCGGGCACACCCAGGCGGCCGCGGGCGTCGGCGGCGTCATCAAAATGGCGCTGGCCATGCGGCACGGCGTGCTCCCCGCGAGCCTGCACATCGACGAGCCCACCCCGCACGTCGACTGGGCCGCCGGTGGTCTCGCCCTGCTCACCGCCGCGCGTCCCTGGCCCGATCGGGACCGCCCCCACCGGGCCGCGGTGTCCTCCTTCGGCATCAGCGGCACCAACGCCCACGTGATCGTCGAACAGCCCCCGGCCGAGACCGGGGCGCTCTCCCCGCCGGGGGAGCCGGGCGCGCGGGAAGCCGGCGAGGGTGAGGCCGGTGCGGGGGACGCCCTCCCCGCGGTGGCCCCGTCCACGGAGGAGGCCGCGTCCGGCGCGGCGCCGGACGCGGCCGATGCGGTGCGGCCGGTGGTCCGGCCGGTGGTATGGACGGTGTCGGGGCACACCGAGGCGGCCCTGCGCGCCCAGCTCGGCCGGTTGCGGCGGTGGGCCCGGGACCACCCGGAAGCCGCCCCGGCGGACGTCGCCCGCACGCTGCGTACGGCGCGGGCCGACCTCGCGCACCGCGCGGTCGTGGTGGGGACGGACCTGCGCGCGCTGACGGGAGGGCTCGCCGCGCTGGAGGAGGGCCTGCCGTCCCCTCGTGCCGTGGCGGGGGAGGCGCAGGGCGTGGCGCGGCCCGTGTTCGTCTTCCCCGGCCAGGGGTCCCAGTGGGCCGGGATGGCCCGTGAGCTGTTCGCCGCCTCCGAGCCGTTCCGGGAGGAGTTGCTGCGGTGCGCCGCCGCACTCGCCCCGCACGTCGACTGGGATCTCGTCGAGGTGGTGACCTCGCCGGAGGGCGGCGCGGCCGGCCTCCTGAACAGGGTCGACGTGGTGCAGCCCGCCCTGTTCGCGGTGATGGCGTCGCTGACCGCCGCGTGGCGCTCCCTCGGCGTCGAACCGGCCGCGGTGGTGGGCCACTCCCAGGGCGAGATCGCGGCGGCGTACGCGGCCGGCGTCCTGGACCTGGCCGACGCCGCGGCCCTGGTCGCCCGGCGAAGCCGCGCCATCGCGGACATCGCGGGCGGCGGCGCGATGGCGTGGGTCGAGCTGCCCGCCGCCGAGGTCCGCGGCCGTTTCGCCGGTCTCGGCGGCGTCGTGGTCGCGGCCCTGAACGGGCCCGCCGCCACCGTCGTGTCGGGCGAGGCGGGCGCGGTGCGGGAGCTCGTCGCCCGATGCGAGGCCGAGGGCGTGCGGGCCCGGCTCGTGCCCGTGGACTACGCGTCCCATTCGCCCGCCGTGGAGCCGTTGCGCGAGACGCTGCTCGCCCGCCTGTCCGGGATCCGCCCCAGGTCCGGCGGGACGCCCTTCTACTCGACGGTGGTGGCCGGCGAGCTGGACGGGGCCGCGCTCGACTCCGCGTACTGGTACGCCAACCTGCGCGAGCCGGTGCGGCTCAGCGAGACCGTGGCCGCCCTTATCGCCGCGGGCCACCGATGCTTCCTGGAGGTCAGCCCGCATCCGGTGCTGGCGGCGCCGCTGCGGGACACGGCCGAGGAGGCCGGTGCCGAGGCGGACGTCGTGGCCACGCTGCGCCGCGACGACGGAGGGCTCGACCGGCTGCTCACCTCGGCCGGATCGCTGTTCGCGGCCGGCGTGCCGGTGGAGTGGGGGCCGTTCGCGGCCGGGCGGGTGCTCGACCTTCCCACGTACGCCTTCCAGGAGCGGCGCTACTGGCTGGACGCGGTGACCGCCGGGCCGTCCGGCCTCCCCCCGACCGGCCACCCCGTGCTCGGTGTGGCCGTCGAGGACGCCGAGGGGCAGCGGGTGCTGTTCGCGGGCGCGTTGCCGGCCGGTGGGTGGGCGCGGCAACACCGGCTGGGGGAGCGACCGCTGCTCCCCGGGAGCGCGCTGGTCGAACTCGCGCTGGCGGCGGGTGATCGGGTCGGCCTGCCCGTCGTGGAAGACGTCACGCTCGTCGCCCCGGTGGAGACGGCGGGTCCGGTGCAGGTGCAGGTCCAGGTTCAGGTCCAGGGCGCGGTGCAGGCCGAGGGCGCGGTGCAGGCCGAGGGCACGGTCCAGGTCCAGGGCACGGTCCAGGTCCAGGGCACGGTGCAGGCCGAGGACGCGGTGCAGGTGGAGGACGCATTGCAGGGGCGGACCGAGGTGGAGAACGCGGCCGGCGGCGCGACCTTCACGGTCCACGCAAGGACGGGCGAGGGCGACGCCGCGGGCGCCTGGCGGCTGCACGCCTCCGGCTCCCTGAGCCCCGCGAGTCCCCCCGGCGGTGCGGGAGCCGAACGGCCACCCGAGGGCGTGCGGCCGGGCGGTTCTCCCGGGGAGTGGCCGCCCGGGGGCGCGGAGCGGATCGACGTGGCGGCCGGCTACGACCGGCTGGCCGAGGCGGGGGCGCACTACGGCCCCGCCCTGCGCGCCGTACGCGCCGCCTGGCGACGGGACGGTGAGCTGTTCGCCGAGCTGGCGGCATCCGGGCCGCCGGCGCCGCCCCGGGAGGAGGGTTTCGCGCTGCATCCCGCCGTGCTGGACGGCGTCGTGCAGGCCGCGTTCCTCGACCGCGTGACGCGGGACGACGGCCCGTCCGAGGTAGTCGTGCCCTTCGCCTGGAGCGGGGTGCGGGCGCACGCCCCGGCCGGCGGCCCCCTGCGGGCGCGGCTGGGCAGGACCGGCCCGGACACCTTCACCGTGCTTCTCACCGACCACGACGGCAGGACCGTGCTGACGGCCGACGAGGTACGTGTACGTGCCGCATCGGCGCAGGCCGGCCACGAGGCGTCCCCGGCCGTGTCCCCGGGGCTGCGGCTGACGCCCCTCGAGAGGCGGGCGGCCGCGAACGACGTCTCCGCGGAGACGCCCGCCGGGGCGTACACCGCCCTGGACGGCCGGAGCGCGCGGGAGCGGGACGATCGCCTGCTCGACCTGGTGGCCCGGGCGGTCGCCGGGATCCTCGGCTACGACTCGGCAGGGGAGGTGCGTCCCGACCGGCCCTTCCGCGACCTGGGGATCGACTCCCTGACCGGCGTGCGACTCCGCGACCACCTCGGCCGCGCCCTCGGCCTGCGCCTGCCGAGCACGCTCGTGTTCGACCATCCCACTCCGCGCGCACTGGCCCGCCATCTGGGCGAGTCCCTGGCCGGAGCCGTCACCGCCGCGGCTCCGGCGGTCCCGGCGCGGCACGATGGCGCGGCGGCGGAGGAGCCCGTCGTGATCGTGTCCATGGCCTGCCGCTACCCCGGCGGCGTGACCACCCCCGAAGAACTCTGGGATCTGCTGGAGGCGGGCGGCGACGCCATCGGGCCGTTCCCCGCCGACCGCGGCTGGGACCTCGCGGCGCTGTTCGACGACGACCCCGACACCCCGGGCACGTCCTACGCCCGCTACGGCGGCTTCATCCACGACGCCGCCGACTTCGACGCCGGCTTCTTCGAGATGAACCCCCGGGAGGCGCGGGCGGCCGACCCGCAGCAGCGGCTGCTGCTCGAGACGTCATGGGAGGCGTTCCAGCGGGCCGGCATCGACCCGTTCCGCCTGCGCGGCTCGCGCACCGGCGTATACGTCGGCCTCATCTACACCGAGTATGGCGCGCGGGCCCAGGACGACCCCCGCGAGCACGGCGGCTACCTCGGCACCGGCAGCGCCGGAAGTGTGGCGTCCGGCCGGATCGCCTACACCTACGGCCTGGAAGGCCCCGCGATCACGGTCGACACCGCGTGTTCGTCCTCCCTCGTCGCTCTTCACCTCGCCGTACGGGCGCTGCGGGCCGGGGAGTGCGACCTCGCCCTGGTCGGCGGCGCGACGCTCATGGCCACACCGGCGACGTTCGTGGAGTTCAGCCGCCAGCGCGGGCTGTCGCCCGACGGCCGGTGCCGGGCGTTCGCGGACGCGGCGGACGGGACGGGCTTCAGCGAGGGCGTCGGCCTGCTGCTCGTGGAGCGGCTGTCGGACGCACGGCGCAACGGCCACCCGGTGCTCGCCGTCGTGAAGGGGACGGCCGTGAACCAGGACGGCGCGAGCAACGGGCTCACCGCTCCCAACGGCCCCGCCCAGGAGCGGGTGATCGAGGAGGCGCTGCGCGCCGCCGGGCTGACTCCGGCCGACGTGGACGCGGTCGAGGCCCACGGCACCGGCACCACGCTCGGCGATCCGGTCGAGGCGCGGGCCCTGCTGCGCACGTACGGCGCGGCCAGAGGCGACCGCCCGCCGTTGTGGCTGGGGTCGCTCAAGTCGAACATCGGCCACACCCAGGCGGCGGCCGGGGTCGGCGGCCTCATCAAGATGATCCTCGCGCTGGAGCACCAGACGCTGCCGCGCACGCTGCACGTCGACGGCCCGTCGCGCCACGTGGACTGGGACGCGGGCGGGCTGGAACTGCTCACCGAGGCCGTGCCCTGGCCCGCCGGAGACCGCCCCCGGCGCTTCGGCGTCTCGGCCTTCGGGATGAGCGGCACCAACGCGCACGTCATCGTCGAGGAGCCGCCCGCCGCGGACGCCTCACCCGGCGCCCGGCCGGAGCCGGCGCCCGCCGCCGCGGTCCCGCTGGTCCTGTCGGCCAAGTCGCCGGGCGCCCTGCGCGGCGAGGCGCGCAAACTGGCCGGATATCTGGAGCGGCACCCCGGAGTCCCGCTGGCCGACGTCGCGGCGGAGCTGGTGCGCACCAGGGCCGAGTTCGGGCACCGGGCGGTCGTCGTGGCCTCGGACATCGGGGAGGCGATCGAGGGGCTCGCCGCCGTCGCCGACGCGGCGCCCGTCGCGACCGCCGTCACCGGCTACGCCAGGCAGCCCCGGCGGCCCGTCTTCCTCTATCCCGGGCAGGGCGCGCAGTGGGACGGCATGGCCCGGGCGCTGATCGAGGAGTCGCCCGCCTTCGCCGCCCGGATCGCCGAATGCGCCGCCGCCCTGGACCCGGTCACCGGGTGGTCGCTGCGTGAGGCACTGCTCGACGGCGCCGACCTGGGAAGGGCCGACGTCGTCCAGCCCGTCCTGTGGGCCACGATGACCGGCCTGACCGCGGTCTGGGAGTCCTTCGGCGTACGTCCCGCCGCGGTCGTCGGTCACTCCCAGGGCGAGATCGCCGCCGCGCTCGCGGCCGGGGCCCTGTCGCTGGAGGAGTCGGCGGCGGTGGTGGCGCTGCGCAGCCGCGCGCTCCGGGCACTGTCCGGCGGGGGCGCGATGCTGTCGGTCGCCGCTCCCGCGGACGTGGTCGCCGAGGCCATCGAGGCGACCGAGGGCGAGGCGGCCGGGATCGCGGTGGCCGCCGTCAACGGGCCCGCCTCCACCGTCGTCGCGGGGACCGCGGGAACGGTGGACAGGCTGCGGCGCGAACTGCGGGAGCGAGGCGTGCGCGTCCGGCTCGTCGACGTGGACTACGCCTCCCACTCTCCCCAGGTGGAGCCGCTGGAGGCGGAGCTGCTCGAGGTGCTGCCCGAGCCCGCGCCGCCGGCGTACACGGCCGACGTCTTCTCGACGGTGACGGGGCAGAGGGTCGACCCCGCCGGGGACACCGATTTCGGGCGGCCCGCGTACTGGTACCGCAACCTGCGCAGCCCGGTGCTGCTCCAACCGGCCGTGGAGGCGGCCGTCGCGGCCGGGCACGAGGTGTTCATCGAGGTGAGCCCCCACCCGGTCATCGGCATGGGCGTTCAGGAGATCCTCGACGCGCACCCCGAGGTCCGCTCGCCCGCCGTCGTCGGCACCCTGCGGCGGGAGGACGGCGGCCTGCGCCGCGTGCTCGTCTCGGTGGCCGAGGCCTGGGTGAACGGCGTGCCGGTCGACTGGGGAGCCCACCTGCTCGCCGGGCCGTCAGGCCGCGCGCCGCGGCCGATCCCCACCCTGCCCACCTATGCCTTCGACCGGCGCCGCCACTGGCTGGACGCGCCGGCCAGGACCGCCGCCGTGCCGGGGGCCCGCCGGGTCGCCCACCCGCTGCTGGACGCCGTGCTGCGGCCGGCGGGCGAGGATCGCGTGCTGCTGCTCGGCCGTCTCGGGCTCGGCGACCACCCCTGGCTGGCCGATCACGCCGTGGAGGGCACGGTGCTGGTGCCCGGCGCGGTGCTCGCGGAGCTGGCCGCCTTCGCGGGACAGACGGTGGGCACGCCGCGCGTCGACGAGCTGACCCTGACCCGGCCGCTCGTGCTGGAGCCGTCCGGCGCGACGGAGATCCAGGTGACGGTGGGCCCGGCCGATCCCGACGGGCGGCGCGAGGTCGGCGTGCACGCCCGGCCCGCCTCCGGCCCCGACCCCGAGGGCGATCCACTCGGCGCGCCGTGGACCACCCACGCCGACGGCGTCCTTACCCCCGCCGTGCCCGCCCCCGCCGTGCCCGCCCCCGCCGTGCCCGCGGGTCCGGACGCGGGCTCCCTCGCGGGGGCATGGCCGCCGGCCGGGAGCGTCCCCCTGCCCGTCGACCGGCTGTACGAGGATCTGGCGGCGAAGGGCTACCGCTACGGCCCGGCCTTCCGAGGCCTTCGGGCGGCGTGGCGGTCCGGAGAGGACGTCTTCGCCGAGGTGTCCCTGGAGGCCCCCGCGGGCTTCCGTCTCGCCCCCACCGTGCTCGACGCCGCGCTGCACGCCCTCGCCCCCGCCCGTCTGTTCCCCGACGACGGCGCCGTACGCCTGCCCTTCACGTGGCGGGGGTTCACCCCGCACGGCCCGGCTCCCGGGACCGTCCGCGTACGCCTGCGCCGGGCGGGCGACGACGCGGTGGCCGTCGAACTGACCGCCGCGGACGGCACGCCGGTGGCGTCGGCCGACGCGGTGACGTTCCGCGTGGCCGATCCGGCCGACCTCGCCGCGGCCTCCGGCGACTCGCTGTACGAGCTCGTCTGGGAGCCGGTGCCCCCCGGCTCCGGCGTCCCGCGCGAGCACGCCTGGGTGCTCGGGGCCGCGGACGCGGACTTCTCCGGCGTGGACGCGGCGCTCGCGGCCCTGGACGCCGGGGCGCCCGCCCCCGGGGTGCTGGTGATCACCGCGCCCGTCGCCGCGCCTGTCGCCGTGTCGGACGGCGACGTGCCCGGGGCGGTCAGGACGGCCCTGCTGGAGGTGCTCGGCACGCTGCGGCGCGGCCTCGCCGACGCCAGGCTCGCCGGGACGCTGTTCGTCGTACGCACCCGGGACGCGGTCGCCGCCGCCCCCGGCGACCCGGTGGGTGCGCTCGACGGCGCCGCCGTCTGGGGCCTCGTCCGCAGCGCGCAGAGCGAGGAGCCGGGCCGGATCGCCCTCGTGGACGACGGCGGCGCTCCGCTCTCCGCGGTGCTCGACGCCGTCGCCACCGGGGAGCCGCAGACGGCGCTCAGGGACGGCCGCCCGCTGGCGCCCCGGCTGACCCCCCGCCGCCCCGACCTCATGCGGCCGCGCGGCGGCTGGCGGCTGGAGGCGGGGGAGGGCGGTGTCGCCGACGACCTCGCGTGCCGGCCCGTGGAGGACCGGCCGCTCGGGCCCGGCGAGGTGCGGGTGGCCGTGCGGGCCGCGGGCCTCAACTTCCGCGACGCCATGCTGGTCCTCGGCATGTACCCCGGCTCGGCCGACCTCGGCACCGAGGGAGCGGGCGTCGTGCTGGAGGTGGGCGACGACGTCACCGGCCTCGCACCGGGAGACCGCGTGATGGGGCTCGTCGCCGGCGGCATCGGGCCGCGGGCCGTCACCGACCACCGCCTGCTCACCCCGATCCCGGCCGGGCTCACGTTCGCGCAGGCGGCGACCGTGCCCGCGGTGTTCCTCACGGCCTGCTACGCGCTGCGCGACCTCGCCGCCGCACGGCCCGGTGAGCGGCTGCTGGTGCACTCGGCGGCGGGCGGCGTGGGCGGTGCGGCCATCCAGCTCGCCCGTCACTGGGGGCTCACGGTGTTCGGCACCGCCAGCCCCGCCAAGTGGCCCTACCTGGAACGGGCGGGGCTGCCACCGGAGCGCGTCGCGAACTCGCGCGACCTGTCCTTCGCCGAGACCGTCCGCGCCGCGACCGGCGGCCGGGGCGTGGACATCGTGCTCAACTCGCTGGCCCGCGAGTTCGTGGACCACTCGCTGGGGCTGCTCGCGCCCGGCGGCCGTTTCGTCGAAATGGGCAAGACCGACATACGCGACCCCGGTGAGATCCGCGACCGCCACGGCGTCCTCTATCGGGCCTTCGACCTGGCCGAGGCCGGGCCGGACCGGATCGCCGCCATGCTCGCCGACATCGCCGGGCTCTTCGCCGAGGGCGTCCTCGCTCCGCTCCCGGTGACGGCCTGGGAGGCCGGCCGGGCGCCCGAGGCCGTACGGCACCTCGGCCTCGCCCGCCACGTCGGCAAGGTGGCGCTGCGGATCCCCCGCCCGCTCGACCCCGAGGGCACGGTCCTCGTCACGGGCGGCACGGGCGGCGTGGGACGGCTGGTCGCCGCGCACCTGGCCCGGCGGCACGGCGTACGGAACCTGCTGCTGGTGAGCAGGCGGGGGGAGCGGGCGCCCGGGGGCGAGGACCTGCGCGCCGAGCTGGACGGGCTCGGGGCGCGGCTGACGGTCGCCGCCGCCGACGTCGCGGACCGCGCGGCGATGGCCCGCGTGCTCGGCGAGGTGCCCGCGGAGCGGCCGCTGACGGCCGTGGTGCACGCGGCCGGCGTTCTCGACGACGCCACACTGGCCGGGCTCGACGCCGGACGGCTCGACGCCGTGCTCAGGCCGAAGGCCGACGGCGCCTGGCACCTCCACGAGCTGACGCGGGACCTCGACCTCGCCGCGTTCGTGCTGTTCTCCAGCGCGGCCGGGATCGCCGGCAGCGCGGGACAGGCGGCCTACGCGGCGGCCAACGTCTTCCTCGACGCACTGGCCGCCCTGCGGGCCCGCGAGGGGCTCCCGGCGACCTCCGTCGCCTGGGGCCTGTGGCGGTCCGGCAGCGCCATGACGGGAGGGCTCTCGGCGGCCGACCGGGCCAGGATGACCCGCTCCGGCCTGCTGCCGATGACGCCGGAGCACGCCCTGGCACTGCTCGACGCGGCGCTGGACGCGGCCGCCCCGGCGCTGACCGCCGTACGGCTCGACCCCGCGAGGCTGGCGGCCGCACCGGACCTCGCCGCGCCCCTGCGCGGGCTCGCCCGAGCGGACGCACCCCGGGCGGACGCTCCGGCGGGGACGGCCCCCGACCTGCCGGGCCTGCTCGCCGCGGCGGAGCCCGCCCGGCGGCGCGCGCTGGTGAACGAGACGGTGCTGCGGTACGTCGAGGCCGTGCTCGGCCGGGCGCCCGAGGACGACGCCGGCGAGCCGCGCAGCTTCCGGGAGCTCGGGTTCGACTCGCTGACCGCCGTCGAGCTGCGCAACCGGCTCGGCAAGGCGACCGGCCTGCGGCTGCCGGCCACCGTGGTCTTCGACCATCCGACCCCGGACGCCCTGGCGGAGTACCTGCCCGGCCGCCTGGCCCCGGACGCCCCCGGTGGTCCGGACGGCCAGGAGCCGCCGGTCCCGGCGCTCACCGCTCCTCCCGCTCCCGCGACCGGCGCGGAGGTCCCGGCGACCGCGGAGGAGCTGTTCCGGTTCATCGACTCCGAGTTCCGATCCGAGGGACGGCGGCATGTCTGACGAGAAGCGACTGGTGGAGTACCTCCAGTGGACGACCGCCGAGCTCGCGCGGGTCAAGCGGGAGCTGGCGGTCCTGACCGAGCCCGAGCCGGTGGCCGTGGTGGCGATGGCCTGCCGGTTTCCCGGCGGCGTCCGCTCGCCGGAGGACCTGTGGCGGGTGGTCGCCGAGGGCGCCGACGCGGTGGGAGAGCCGCCGGACGACCGCGGCTGGGATCCGGCGCTGCGCGAGCACGCGAAGGCCGGGGGGTTCCTCGACGACGCCGCGGGTTTCGACGCCGCCTTCTTCGGGATCGCGCCGCGCGAGGCCGCCGCGATGGATCCCCAGCACCGCCAGCTCCTGGAGGTGTCGTGGGAGGCCATGGAGCGGGCCGGCATCGTGCCCGCCTCGCTGCGCGGCAGCCGGACCGGCGTGTTCACCGGGGTGATCTACCAGGACTACGCCCCGCCCCTGGACGGCGTGCCGCCCGAGGCCGAGGGCTACCTGATGACCGGAAACGCCACCAGCATGGCCTCGGGCCGCCTGGCCTACACCTTCGGGTTCGAGGGGCCCGCCCTCACGGTGGACACGGCGTGCTCGTCGTCGCTCGTGGCGATCCATCTGGCCGTACGGTCGCTGCGGGCGTCCGAGTGCGACCTGGCGCTCGCCGGAGGGGCGACGGTCATGGCCACGCCCCGGGTGTTCGCCGAGTTCGCCCTGCAGGGCGGGCTCGCCGGGGACGGCCGGTGCAAGGCGTTCTCCCGGTCGGCCGACGGCACCGGATTCGGCGAGGGCGCGGGGATACTGGTGCTGGAACGTCTCTCCGACGCCCTGCGCGCGGGTCACCCGGTCCTCGCCGTCATCCGCGGCTCGGCGGTCAACTCCGACGGGGCGAGCAACGGCATCACCGCGCCGAGCGGCCCCGCCCAGCGGAAGGTGATCGAGGCGGCCCTGCGGGCGGCGGGACTGTCCCCGGCGGACGTGGACGCCGTCGAGGCGCACGGCACCGGGACGGCCCTCGGCGATCCCATCGAGGCGGGCGCCCTCATCGAGGCGTACGGCAGGGCCCCGGGGCGGCGGGAGCCCCTGTGGGTCGGCTCGGTGAAGTCGAACCTGGGGCACACGCAGGCCGCCGCCGGGGTGGCCGGGGTCGTCAAGATGGTCCAGGCGTTGCGGCACGAGACGCTTCCGGCGACCCTGCACGCGGACGAGCCGTCCGAGCTGGTCGACTGGGACGAGGGCGGGGTGGCCCCGCTGACCCGGCCCCGGCCCTGGCCCAGGACCGGCCGGCCCCGGCGGGCGGGTGTCTCCTCCTTCGGCATCAGCGGGACCAACGCCCATGTCATCGTCGAGGAGCCCCCGGCCCCCCAGCCGGACGGAGGGGCCGGCGCGGGGCGGGGCGGGGAGATCGGGGCGCCGGCTCCCGGACCCGGCGGGCAGCCGTCGGCGGAGCCGGACGGAAATCCGGTGGCGATCCCCTGGGTGCTGTCGGGCCGGTCACCCGAGGCGGTGCGCGCCCAGGCCGCACGCCTGCGCGACCTCCTGCGCGCCGCGAGCACGCCCGGGGAGCCCGCGGACGGGGCGGGGAAGGGCTCCGAAGCGACGGGGGAGCGCTCGGGTGTCGCGGGCATGCGCGCCGGCGGGCCCGGAGCGGGGGCCGACATCGCGGCGGTGGCGCGGACGCTGATCCGCGCCCGCTCGTCGTTCCGCCATCGGGCGGTGGCGATCGGCGCCGACGCCGCCGAGCTGTCCCGGGAGCTGGACGCGCTGGCCGCGCCCGCCGCGCCGGTCGGCACCGCCGGGCCCGCCCCCTCGGTGGCCTTCGTGTTCTCCGGGCAGGGCACCCAGCGTCCCGGCATGGGCCGGGAGCTGCACCGGCGGTTCCCCGCGGACGCCGCGGCGTTCGACGCCGCCTGCGCCGCACTGGACCGCGCCCGCCCGCTGCGCGGCGCGGACGGCCCGGGCGTGGCCGACGTGGTGTTCGCCCCCGAGGGGTCGCCGGCGGCCGCGCTGCTGCGGCGCACCGAGTTCGCCCAGCCGGCGTTGTTCGCCACCCAGCTCGCCATGTTCCGGCTGGCCGGAGAGCTGGGCCTGGCCGGCGGCGCGCTGCTCGGCCACTCGATCGGGGAGCTCACGGCCGCGCACGCCGCGGGGGCCCTCTCGCTCGACGACGCGGCGGCCCTGGTCGTCGCCCGCGCCCTGGTCATGCAGGCGGCCCCCGAGGGCGGCGCGATGGTGTCACTGCGCGCGCCGGAGCCGGAGGTCGCCGCCTCGCTGAAGGAGGTGGACGGCCTGGTCGCGGTGGCCGCGGTCAACGGCCCCCGCTCGACGGTGATCTCCGGGGACGCCGCCGCCGTGCGGAAGCTGGCGGCCGCGTGGCGGGCGCGGGGGGTGCGGACCAAGCTCCTCGCGGTGAGCCACGCGTTCCACTCGCCGCACATGGACCCGGCGCTGCGCGGCCTGGCGGAGGCCGCCCGCGCCCTGACCGTACGGGAGCCCGCCGCCGTGCTGGTCTCCACCCGCACCGGGAGGGTCGCGACGCGCGAGGAACTGGCCGCGCCGGACCACTGGGCCGCCCAGGCGCGCGAGCCGGTCCGCTTCCACGACGGCGTGCGGGCGCTGCGCGCCCTCGGCGTGGACACCTTCGTGGAGATCGGCCCCGACGCCACGACGGCCGGCATGGTCGCCGACTGCCTCGCGGGGGAGAGCGGCGAGGTCGCCGCGATCCCGCTGGTGCGCGACCCGTCGGACGAGGCCCGCTCGGTGCTGCGCGCGCTCGCCCAGGCGTACGCGCGGGGCGTCGCGGTCGCCTGGGCGAAGGTGATCGGCGAGGGCCCGGGCGCCGATCCGGCCGCCGTCCCGACCTACCCCTTCCGTCACGAGCGGCACTGGATCACTCCCTCGTACGGGGTCCGGAGCGGCTCGCCGCGCGAGCGGGAGCTGTGGCGCGCCGTGGACGACCTCGACGCCGAGCGGTTCGCGACCGTCGTCGGCGGCGTGGCCGCGCCTCCCGACGCCGTAGGGGAGGTCGTGGCGGCGCTGCGGCGCTGGCGGTCCGGCGTGAGCGGGCAGGGGTCCGGCGAGAACCAGTCCGGCGAGATTCCGGCGGCGGCGTCGTCCCCGCTCGACGGGGTGCCCGCCGAGGAGCGGCACGCCGTGCTGCTGGCCATGGTCCTCGCGGCCGTGGACGGCGCCCTCGGGCATGCCGCGGGGGCGGTCGGCCCGCACGACGACCTCACCCAGGCGGGCATCACGTCCTTCGGCGCGCTGGAGATCGCCGGGCGGATCTCCCGCGAGACCGGCGTGAACGTCCCGCCCGGTCTGGTGCTCGACCACCGCACGGCCCACGAGCTGGCGGCCCGCCTGGACGAGCTGCTCGCCTCCCAGGCCGGCGACGACCCGCGTTCACGATCCGAGCACGACGCCATGGAGCTCCGATGACCATCGACACCGCCGCCGCGCTCGCGCGGCTGCGCGGGCTGCACCGGGACGGGGCGCTCGCCGAGCGCTTCGACGAGGTGGGCCCGCTCCTCGCCGCGATGTCCGCCGAGGACGCCGCCCGGGCGGCGCGGTTGCTCGCCCGCGCCGATCTGGACACCGCCCGTGAGCTCCACCCGAGCCTGCCGGCCGTGCGGGTGACCGTCACCGGGCACGGCACGCTGGAGGCGCTGCGCGTCGCGCTCGTCGGGGAGCTGGCCCGGCACGGATACGTGCCGTCCGTCCGGCTCACCGGCTTCGGCTCGTACGTCTTCGAGCTGGGCGACCCCGGCAGCGAGCTGTACGCGGAACGGCCCGATCTCGTGGTCTGCGTGCTCGATCATGCGACCGTGTTCGACGAGGTGAGCGTGCCGTTCACGGCCGAGGACGTGGAGCGCGTGCTCGCCGGGAAGATCGCCCTGTGGCGGGGGCTGGCCGCCCGGTACGGCGAGAGCGGTTCGGGGACGCTCGTGCTCAACACGGTGCCGCTGCCCCGCCTGTGGCAGGCGCGGCTGCTCGACCACAGGTCGCGGGCCCGGCTGGGCGCGGCCTGGCGCCGGGCCAACGCCGAGCTGCTGGAGCTCGGCGCGTCCGCCGACCGGGTGGTCGTCGTGGACGTCGACCCGCTGCTGTCGTCCGCGACCGAGCTGAGCGACCCCCGCTTCGAGATCTACGCGGGGGCGCACCTGTCCGACGCACTGCTCGGCGCGTACGCGCGGGAGCTGGGCCACCTCGTCAGGGCGAGGACCGGACGGGCCAAGAAGGTGCTCGCCCTCGACCTGGACGGCACGCTGTGGGGCGGGATCCTCGGCGACGACGGCGTGGAGGGCATCGAGGTCGGGCACGGCCCGCGCGGCGAGGCGTTCCGCCGTTTCCAGGGCGTGGCCAAACAGCTCGCCTCCCAGGGCGTGCTGCTCGCCGTGGTCAGCAAGAACGACCGGGACACGGTGCTCGCCGCCCTGCGCGACCACCCCGGCATGCTGCTGCGCGAGGACGACTTCGTGCGGATCCTGGCCGACTGGAGTCCGAAGCCGGTGCACCTGCGCGCGCTGGCGGAGGGCCTGAACCTCGGCGGCGACAGCGTCGTGTTCGCCGACGACAGCGTCCACGAGTGCGCCGCGGTCGCGGCCGGGGTCCCGGAGACCGTCGTGGTCCATCTGGGCGGCGATCCGGCGCTGCACGCGACGACGCTGCTCGCCGACGGGTGGTTCACCACGACCGAGGTCACCGCGGAGGACCGGGCGCGGACCCGTCGCTACCACGAGGAGGCGGCGCGGTCGGAGTTCCTCGCCGCCGCCGGCTCGGCCGAGGAGTTCCTGGCCGGCCTGGACGTGTCCGTACGGCTGGCTCCCGCGGAGCCGGGGGAGACCGCCCGGCTCTCCCAGATCACGCTGCGGACCAACCAGTTCAACCTCACCACGGAGCGCCTGTCGCCGGAAGAGGTCCGGGAGCGGGCGGAACGGCCCGGCTGCCGGGTGCTGGCGATCTCGGCGGCGGACCGCTTCGGGAGCAACGGCCTGGTCGGCGCGCTCTTCCTGCGGGCCCGGCCGGACGGCCTGGTCGTCGACAACTTCCTGCTGAGCTGCCGGGTCTTCGCCCGCGGCATCGAGCAGGCGGTGCTGTCGGCGGTGCTCCACGCGGCCCGGGATGCCGGCTTCGCCGCGGTTCACGGCCGCTACCAGCCGACCGCCAAGAACGGCAAGGTCCGCGATCTCTACCCGCACTACGGCTTCACCCCGGTGGAGGAGGGCTCGCGGTTCGTCCACGACCTCGTCGAGATCGTCGGCGTGCCCGCCCATCTGACGCTGCACGTGGAGGGCCGGGTGGTCCCGGAGGCGTCTCCGGAGGCGTTGACAATCTGAGGCTACCTCAGGTTAACTGTGCCGCGGCATAAGGTGAGGAAACCTCCGGATATGCCCGTTGACCCCCTGTGTGACCCCCTTGGGAGGGAGAGGACGTTGGCCGAGGGAATCGCCGTCTCCGTGCACGACACCGCCCCCGTCTGGCGCGGCGACGCCGCGGGCGACGCGCTGCGCCGTTCCGTCGATCTGGCCCAGGCCGTCGAGGCTCTGGGATACCGGCGCTACTGGGTGGCCGAGCACCACAACACGCCCGCGCTCGCGACCTCCAGCCCGGCCGTGCTCGCGGGCTCCATCCTCGCGGCGACCTCCACGATCCGGGTCGGCTCGGGCGCGGTGCTGCTGCCCAACCACTCGCCGTACGTGGTGGCCGAGCAGTTCGGCGTGCTGGCCGGGCTCCACCCGGGGCGGGTGGACCTCGGGATCGGCCGCGCGGCCGGCGGGTCGGGGGAGGCCGCGGCCCGCCTCGGCGACCCGCGCCGGCTCGACTTCGGCGACGCGCTGCGCGAGCTGCACGAGTACTTCGCCGGCGGCAGCGGCGGCGTGCGCGCGATCCCCGAGCCGGGCACCCCGCCCGAGATCTGGCTGGTCGGGTCGAGCGCGTCGAGCGCCGCGAACGCCGGCCGGCTCGGCCTGCCGTATGTGTACGCGCACGCGATCGTGGGCGGCGGGGCGCCGGAGGCGCTGGAGGCGTACCGGCGGGCGTTCCGGCCGTCGGCGGCCCTGGCCGAGCCGCACGCATGCGTGGCCGTCATCGCCGTCGCGAACGACAGTGACGAACGCGCGCGCCGGCTCGCCGCCTCCTTCGTGTACGGCCAGATCCTCATGCGCACGACCGATCCGGCCACCGTCCTGCCCACGGAGGAGGAGACGGCCGCGCACGTCTTCACCCCGGCGGAGGAGCGGTTCCTGCGCGAGAAGATCGACCCCCAGTTCGTCGGCAGCCCCGAGCGCATCGCCCCCCGCATCGAAGACCTCCTGCACCGCACCCGCGCCGACGAGCTGTTCGTGCTCACGCAGGTGCCCGACCACCAGGCCCGGATCCGCTCCTACGAGCTGATCGCCAAGATCGTCTCGTCTCTGTAGCCGCCTGACGGCCGCGCCGCCGCCGGTTCAGTGCCGCTTTAGAACCGGCCACCACTGTGTGTACGGGCCGGAGATCCCTTCCGGCCGTGAGCGACGTGGCGAGGAATGAGACGAGTATGGGTGCTGCCAGGAGGCCCGGAACCGCCAGTAGGCGCGGAACCACCAGGAGGCCCGGCACCATCGGGAGACGCGGAACCACCGCCCCCGCCCTGACGGCGGGGGCCGCCATGCTGGTGCTGGCTCTCGCCGCCGCAGGCTGCTCCTCCGGCGCGGACGGGCCGGGACCCGCCGCCGGAGGCGCCGCGGGCGGCGGGGCGGGCGCCGCGTCCCCCCGCAGCGGCGGAACCCTGCGGCTGGCGGTGGAGAAGGAACCGGAGTGCCTGGACCCCCACCAGAGCCCGACCGAGTCGGCCCGGCTGCTGACCCGGCCGCTCGTGGACTCGCTGGTCTACCAGGACCCGCACGGCGGCCTCCACCCCTGGCTCGCCCGTGAGTGGACGGTCTCCGAAGACCGGCTCACCTACACCTTCCGGCTGCGCGAGGGCGTCACCTTCGCCGACGGCAGCACGTTCGACGCGGCGGCGGTGGTGGCCAACCTCGGCCACGTGGTCGACCCGAAGACCAAGTCGCTGCTCGCCGGCAGCCTGATCGCTGCGTACGAGTCGGCGAAGGCCGTCGATCCGCTGACGGTCGAGGTGAGGCTGAAGCGGCCCGACTCCGGCTTCCTGTCCGCACTGGCCCAGCCCAACCTCGGAATGGAGTCCCCGGCCACGCTGAAGGGACCGGCCTCGAAGCTGTGCGCCGTCGTCGTCGGCACCGGGCCGTTCAGGAGCGACGGCGGGTTCACGCCGCAGAAGGGCATCGACTACGTCAGGAACCCGGCGTACGCGTGGGCGCCAGAGGGGGCGGACCGCGGCGGACCCGCGCTGCTCGACCGCATCGAGGTCACGGTCGTGCCGGACAACTCGGCCCGCCTGGGGGCGCTCACCAGCGGCCAGGTCGACGCGGTCACCGGCCTCGCGCCGGCCGGCATCGGCACGCTGAAGAACACGCCGGGCTTCGCCCTCCACACGACCCCGTTCCCCGGAGCCAACTACAGCTACTGGCCCAACACCGCCAAGGGCCCGCTGAGCGACGTCAACGTGCGCAAGGCCCTGCGGGCCGGGATCGACTGGCGGCGGATCGTGAAGAACGTCTACCTCGGCGTGTACGACGGCGCCGCCGGGCCGCTGTCGGCCAGCACCCCGGGCTACGACTCCTCGGTCGCCGCCGCCTACAGCTACGACCCGGGTGAGGCGAACCGGCTGCTCGACCAGGCCGGATGGACGCAGCGGGACGCGCAGGGCTACCGGACGAAGGACGGCACGAGGCTGACCCTGCGCCACATGTGGTCGGACCCGTCGGTCGGCAACCTCGCGGTGCAGATCCAGGCCGCGGCCAAGCAGATCGGCGTCGAACTCGTCGAGGAGAACCTCGACGGCGGCACCTTCGTCAACCGCCTGCTGGAGGGCGACTACGAGCTCATCGACACCAGCTTCTCCTCGCCCGGGCCCGACGTGCTGCGGGTGCTGTTCGGCGCCGACAACATCCCCACGCCCAAGCGCGGGATCAGCAACAACATGGCCCGGTATGACAACCCCGAGGTGGAGGCCGCGTTGAAGCGGGCGCTCGGCGCCAGGGACCAGGCGGAGCAGTTCGGCGTCTACGCCGAGGTGCAGCGGCGGATCACCGAGGACGCGGCGGTCCTGCCGATCTACTCGCCGCTGTCCACGCTGGCGGCGCGCGAGGGCGTCCGCGATGTGCGGTTCAACGTCGACGGCACCCCCGATCTGTCCGGCATATGGCTGGCGTCCTGAAGACGTCCCCGGCCGGAGCGGCGGCCGTTCCGGGCCGCCGCTCCGGCCGGGGACGCGAGACGCTCGTGCGCCTGGTGCTGGTGCGCCTGGCCGCCTCCGCCGGCGTGCTCTGGGGCGCGGTGACGGTGACGTTCGTGCTGCTGCAGGTCATGCCGGGCAGCACCGCCGACGTCCTGCTCGCGCGCTCCTCGGTGAGCCCCGAGGTGCGGGCCGGGATCATCGCGGAGTACGGGCTCGACGACCCCCTCCCGGTGCAGTACCTCACCTATCTCGGCCGGATCGCCCGCGGCGAGTTCGGCGAGTCGTACGTGCTGCGCAGGCCGGTGTGGGACGAGATCGCCGCGCAGCTCCCCGGCACGCTGCTGCTGGTGGCGACCACCCTGCTGGCCACGGTCGTCGCCTCGGTCGTGCTCGGGGTGGTGAGCGCCAACCGCCGGGCGTGGGTGCGCTCGCTGTTCGCCTCGGCCGAGTCGCTGGTCGTGGCCCTGCCCCCGTTCTGGCTCGGGCTGCTGCTGCTGACCGTCTTCTCCTTCACGCTGCACTGGTTCCCGGCCATCGGGTCCTCCTCGCCGGCCGGGCTCGTCCTGCCGACGGCCGCCCTGGCCGCCGGCCCGGCGGCCGTGGTGGCCGGCGTGCTGCGGGAGGGGCTGCTGCGCGCGATGGACGAGCCGTTCGTGGTGACCGCCCGCGCCAGGGGCATCGGCGAGGCGGCTCTGCGCCTGCGCCACGTGCTGCGCCACGCCCTGCTCCCCGTCACCACGCTGCTCGGATGGATCGCCGGTTCGCTGATCGGCGGCGCGGTGATCATCGAGATCGTCTTCTCCCGGCAGGGCATCGGGCGGCTGGCGCTGTCGGCCGTGGCGAACAAGGACATGCCCATGGTCATCGCGGTCGTCCTGGTGACGGCGGTCGCGTTCGTGCTGGTGACCATCGCGGTCGACATCCTCACCTGGGTGATCGACCCCCGGACGCGGGACACGGGGAGGTAGCCGATGCCCAGGAGCCTGTGGCCGTGGGCGGCCGTGCTGGTGGTGCTGGCCGTCATGGCGGCGGTGCCGTCGCTGTTCACCGGGATCGACCCGGACGCGGCCGACCTGGACGCCCCGCTGCGCCCGCCGAGCGCCGAGCACTGGCTCGGCACCGACCAGAACGGCCGCGACCTGTACGCCCGGATCGTGTACGGCGCCCGGCCGTCCCTGCTCATCGGGACCGGCGCGGTCCTGCTGGCGCTCGCCGCGGGCATCGTGATCGGGGTCGCCGCCGCCCAGCTCGGCCGCGTCGCCGACCAGGTGCTCAGCCGGTCGCTCGACGTGGTCCTGTCGGTCCCCGGCCTGCTGCTGGTGTTCCTCACCGTGGCCGTGCTGGGGCCCGGGAGCGGCACCGCCGCCGTCGGGCTCGCCGTGGTCTCCATGCCGGGCTTCGCCCGGGTGGTGCGCAGCGAGGTGATCCGCCTGCGGTCGGCCCAGTACGTCGAGGCCGCCCACGGGTTCGGCTGGTCGCGGGCCCAGGTGGTGGCCCGGCACGTGCTGCCCAACGCCGCGGGCCCGGTCCTGGCGCTCGCCACCGTGAGCCTCGGCGCGATGATCGTCGCGAGCTCCTCGCTGAGCTTCGTCGGCCTCGGCCCGCGGCCGCCGACGGCCGAGTGGGGGGCCATGCTCTCCGACAGCCGCGAGTTCCTCGCGCTCGCCTGGTGGCCCGCCGTGTTCCCCGGGGTGGCCATCACGGTGGCGGTGCTGGCCGTCACGTTCGTCGGGCAGCACCTCAACCGCCGCGTCGAGGGGAGGCTCTCGTGACGCCGGCCGCCGGCCCCCTCGTCGCCGTACGTGACCTCACGGTGCGCTTCCCCACCCGCCACGAGGTGGTGGAGGCGGTGCGGGGCGTGTCGTTCGCCATCGACCGCGGGCAGGTCGTCGCGATCGTCGGGGAGTCGGGCTCGGGCAAGAGCGTCACGGCCCGCAGCCTCGTCGGCCTCGCGGGGGACGGCGCGCGGGTCGGCGCGGCCGAGTTGACGTTCGACGGCGTCGACCTCCGCGAGGTGCGGGGACGGGCCTGGCGCGCGTTGCGCGGGCGCCGGGTGGGATTCGTCCTGCAGGACGCGCTGGGCTCGCTCGATCCGCTGCGCCGCGTGGGCGCCGAGGTCGCCGAACCGCTGCGCGCCCACCGGGTCGTGCCGGGACGGCAGGTGGACGCCGAGGTCGTGCGGCTGCTCGGGGAGGCGGGAATCCCCGCTCCCGAAAGCCGCGCGCGGCAGTACCCCCACCAGTTGTCCGGAGGCCTGCGCCAGCGCGCGCTCATCGCCTCGGCGCTCGCCGCGCGGCCCGACCTGCTCATCGCCGACGAGCCGACGACGGCCCTGGACGCGACCGTGCAGCGTCAGGTGCTCGCGCTGCTGCGCGAGCGCGTGATCGACGGCACCGCGGTGCTGCTCATCAGCCACGACCTCGGCGTGGTCGCCGAAATCGCCGACCACGTGTACGTGATGAAGGACGGACGGTTCGTCGAGGACGGCCCGGCGGCGGTGGTGCTGGAGTCGCCGTCGCACCCGTACACGAAGACGCTCGTGGGCGCGGTCGCCGGGCACGCGCGCAGGGCGCGCCGGGCGAGCCCCGCCGAGCCCGGGGGCACGGGGACGACCCGCGAGGTGCTCAGGGCCGAGGGCCTGGTCAAGCGCTACACCCTGCCGGGGCGGGGCGAGTTCACCGCCGTGGAGGACGTGTCGGTCACCGTAGGAGCAGGGGAGACCCTCGGCGTCGTCGGCGAGTCCGGCTCGGGCAAGACCACCCTCGGCCGGCTGCTCATGGGCCTGCTGCGACCGGACGCCGGGCGCGTGCTGCTCGACGGGCGGCCCTGGGACGGCCTGCGCGGCACGGAACGGCGCGCGGCCCGGCGCCGGGTGCAGATGATCTATCAGCATCCGCTGTCGTCCTTCGACCCCCGCTACACGGCCCGGCAGATTCTGGAGGAGCCGCTGCGGGCGGACCGCACGCCGCGCGAGGAGCGCGACCGGCGGGTGGCGCTGCTGCTGGAGCACGTCGGCCTCGCCCCAGACGTGCTCGACCGGCGCGCCCGGGAGCTGTCCGGGGGACAGCGGCAGCGCCTCGCCATCGCCCGCGCGCTCGCCCCCGGACCGCAGGTCATCGTCTGCGACGAGCCGGTCTCCGCGCTCGACGCGTCCATCCAGGCCCAGGTCCTCGACGTGCTCACCGACGTCCAGGAGCGGCTCGGCGTCGCGTACGTGTTCATCTCCCACGACCTCGGCGTCATCCGGCGGCTCAGCCACCGGGTGGTGGTCATGAAAGACGGCAGGGTGGTGGAGAGCGGCGACATGGAAAAGGTGTTCGACCACCCCGAGCATCCGTACACGAAAACGCTCATCGACGCGGTTCCCCGTTTCTCGTCGCGTTCCGGTGGAGTTCCAAGGGGGGCGGATGTGACCAGCGCATAAGCCGATCCGGAGCCCGCCGAACACGCGTTGTCCCGCGACCGCCCGGCCGCTCGACATCACCGCGTCGCTCGGAAACGAAACGACGTCCAGCCCTCTCGCCGAAGGGAAAGGGAAATGACGGAAGCTCCGCCGTACCCGCAGAAGCGCACCTGCCCCTACGAGCCGCCCGCCGGTTATCGCGAGATCGCCGAGCGGGGACCGGTGCTCAAGGTGACCCTCTTCGACGGGCGCGAGGCGTGGATGGTGACGGGCTACCGGGAGTCCCGGGAGATCCTCACCCACCCGAACCTGTCCTCGCAGCGCACCCATCCCGGGTTCCCCATCGTGGCGCCCCGGTTCCGCTCGCAGATCGCCCGCACGCTGGCGCTCATCGCGATGGACCCGCCCGTCCACGACGTGTACCGCCGATATCTCAACCCCCACTTCAGCCTCAAGTCGGTCCGCCGGATGCGGCCGGAGATCGAGCGGATCGTCGCGGGATTCGTCGACCGGATCGTCGAGCACGGGCCGCCCGCCGACCTGGTGCCGCTGCTCGCGGTGCCGCTGCCGTCCCTGGTCATCTGCCGCCATCTCGGCGTGCCGTACGAGGACCACGACTTCTTCCAGGACGCCAGCGGCAAGGTGATGCTCGGCACCGAGGAGGAGTCGGCGACTGCGGCGCAGGACCTGTTCGACTACATCGACCGGCTGGTGGCCGAGCAGATCAAGGACCCGTCCGGCGGGCTGCTCGGCACGCTGGTCCGCGAGCGCGTCGTCACCGGCGACATCGGCCACGACGAGCTGGTGTCGATCGCGCTGGTGCTGCTGATCGCCGCGCACGAGACCACCTCGTCCTCGCTGGCGCTGGGCGTCATCACGCTGCTCGAGCACCCCGAGCAGCTCGCGCTGCTGCGCGAGGACCCCGACCGGCTCCCGGGCGCGGTCGAGGAGCTGCTGCGTTACATCGCCACCACCGACCTCGTCGCCACGCGGGTCGCCAAGGGCGACATCGAGATCGCCGGCCACCTCATCCGGGAGGGGGAGGGGGTGCTCGTCTCCGGGACGCTGGCCAACCGCGACGCGGCCGTGCACCGGCGCGCCGACGAGCTCGACGTCCTGCGCGAGGACAGCCACCACCTCACGTTCGGCTTCGGCATCCACCAGTGCCTCGGCCAGAACCTCGCCCGGATGGAGCTGGAGGTCGCGTTCAAGGAGCTGTTCACCCGGATCCCCGGCATCCGGCTGGCGGCACCGGTCGGCGAGCTGCCCATCCTCGGCGCGGGCACCGTGCAGCGGGTGCTCCGGCTCCCGGTCGCGTGGTGACGGCCGTGTGGGTGTCGGCCGACCAGGAGCGCTGCATCAGCGGCGGCCGCTGCATGGCCGCCACCTCCGAGGTCTTCGACCAGGACGAGGACGGCCTGGTCGTGGTCCTCACCCCGCAGGTCGCGCCGGAGCTGGAGGACCGGGTTCGCAAGGCGGCCTACCTCTGCCCGTCGCGGGCGATCCGGATCGGCGACGGCCCCTTGGAGGGCTGATCCCCATCCGCCGGGCCCCGCCGGGGCCCATGGCTCACGCACAACGGAACAGGCGGACGGAAATGACACAAGCGGCACAGGAATCCTCTCCCCTCCCCTCGTTGACCGGAATGAGATTCGTCGCGGCGTTCCTCGTGTTCGTCTGCCACGCCTGCGTGCTGGGGTACTTCCACCAGGAGGTCGCGGCCTCGCTCCAGACCTACGCCTTCACGTCCGGCTGGCTCGGCGTGGAGTTCTTCTTCGTGCTGAGCGGGTTCGTGCTGACCTGGTCGGTCCGGGAGGGCGAGCCGCGCACCCGCCTGTGGCGGCGGCGGCTCGTCAAGGTCTACCCCAGCCACGTCGTCACCTGGTTCGCCGCCCTCGGGCTCGCCGTCTGGGCGGGCCAGTCCGTCGACCTGCTCACGGCCCTGCCGAGCCTGCTGCTCGTGCACACCTGGCTGCCCCGGGCCGACTTCATCCTCTCGATCAACGTGGTCACCTGGTCGCTCGCCTGCGACGTGCTGTTCTATCTGGCGTTCCCGTTCCTGTACCGGCTGGTCCGGCGGATCCCGGCCGCGCGGCTGTGGCCGGCGGCCGTGGCGGTCGTCGTGGTGATCGCCGTGCTGCCCGCGGTCGCCCTCGCCGTCCTGCCCGGGACGCCGAGGCTGGCCGGCCAGGAGATGTCGCTCACCCAGAACTGGTTCCTCGTGTCGTTCCCGCCGACCCGGGCGCTGGACTTCGTCCTCGGGATCCTGATGGCCAGGATCGTGGTCACCGGCCGCTGGATCCGGCTGGGCTGGGCGCCCGCGCTGGCGATCGTCGCCGCCGCCTTCGGCCTGCAGATGTTCCTGTGGCCGACCGTCTACGGGCTCACCGCGCCCGTCGCCCTGCCGATCGCCCTGCTGATCGCCGCGGTCGCCGTCGCCGACCACCGGGGCCGCTTCAGCCCGTTCCGCTCCCGCCCCCTGGTGTGGCTCGGCGGCATCTCGTACGCCTCCTATCTGGTCCACTACCTGGTCCTGACGTACTCCCACGTCGCTCTCGGGGCCGGCCGGACGTGGGACGCGCCGTCCGCCCTGTTCCTCGTCACGGCCCTGTTCGGGGTCACCACGGTGCTGGCCTGGGGGCTGACACGGTTCGTCGAGGAACCGGCGATGCGGGCCTGGGCGGGCTCGCGGCCCGCCGGCGGGCACGGAGCCGCGCCGCTGCCGGGGGCCCGCTCACCCGAACCCACCGCCTGATCCCTGCGCACACCCCTTCGAACCAGACCGGCTTCGAACCAGACCGGCTTCCAGACAGATCGGCTTCGAGACAGATCGGCTTCGAGACAGATCGGCTTCGAGACGGAAGGAACCGAGGTACCCACGTGAACGCTCCCACGACCACCGCGAACGACGACCTGTTCGCCTATCCGCAGGATCGGACCTGCCCCTGGCAACCGTCTCCGGGCTACCAGGACCTGGGGCGGCAGGGGCCGCTCCACCGGGTCAGGCTCTGGGACGGCAGGTGGATCTGGATGGTCACCGGCCACAGCCAGGCCCGCCGCCTGCTCGCCGACCCGCGCATGTCGGCCGACCGGTCCCGCGACGACTTCCCCGCCGTCCTGCCCCGGCTGGACGCGCCCATCTTCAAGCCCATCGCGATCATCGGTTTCGATCCGCCCGTCCACGACGTGCACCGCCGGCTGCTCGCCCCGGACTTCAGCCTCAAGCAGGTGCGCGCCATGCGCCCGCACGTGGAGGAGCTCGCCCGGCGGCTGGTGGCGGACATGCTCCGGGCGGGGCCGCCGGTGGACCTCGTCGAGGCGTACGCGCTGCCCATCCCCTCGATGGTGATCTCCGAACTGCTCGGCGTGCCGTACGACGACCACGAGTTCTTCGAGGCGAAGACGGTGGGGCTGCTTCAGGCCAAGTCGGCCGAGGACGCCGAGAGGGCGGGCCGGGAGCTGTGGGACTACCTCGACGGACTCATCACACGCAAGGAGCGCGAGCCCGGCGGCCCCGGCGTGCTGAGCCGCCTCGCGAGCGAGGTCGACGAGGACGGCGACCTCACCCGCGAGGACCTGCTGCGCATCGCGCTCGCGTTGCTCATCGGGGGGCACGACACGACCTCCCAGATGATCGCGCTGGGCGTCGTCACGCTGCTGGAGCACCCCGGCCAGCTCGCCGCGCTCCGCGCGGACCCGGGCGTCCTGACCGCCGCCGTCGACGAACTGCTGCGCATGGTCTCCATCACCGACGTCTCCGGCGTCCGGGTGGCGACCGAGGACATCGAGATCGACGGAGAGGTGATCAGGGCCGGGGATGGTGTCCTGGTGTCGTCGTCGATGACCAATCGCGACCCCGAGGTCTTCCCCCGGCCGTACGAGTTCGACGTCCACCGCACCCGCGGCGGAAACGCGGCGTCGGGGCGCCAGCACCTGACGTTCGGGTTCGGCATCCACCAGTGCCTGGGACAGAACCTCGCCCGCATGGAGCTGGAGGTCGCCTTCTCCGTCCTGTTCGAGGGGATCCCGGACCTGCGGCTCGGGGTCCCGCTGGAGGCGCTGCCCACGCGCAGCGGCGGCACGATGCAGGGCGTCCACACCCTGCCGATCGAGTGGTGAGCCCCGGCAGGGGCGAGAGAGGAGAAGCGATGAAGGTGACCGCCGACCGGAGCCGCTGCATGGCCGCCGGGCACTGCGCGATCAGCGCGCCGGACGTCTTCGACCACGGCGAGGACGGGCTGGTGGTGGTGCTGGACGCGGAGCCGGGGGAGCAGCGGCGCCGGGAGGTGGAGGTGGCGGAGGACCTGTGCCCGTCCCGCGCCATCGCCATCCTCCGCACCGCCGCGGTGACGGCGCCGCAGGAGGGGGGCGCGCCGGACTCCGCCGGCTGACCGGCACGGACGAGGGGCGGCGCCGCGGGACGGTCTCCCGCGGCGCCGCCCTGCGGCTTACGGCCCTTTCGGTTACGGCCCTTTCGGTTACGGCCCTTTCGGTTACGGCCCTTTCGGTTACGGCCCTTTCGGTTACGGCCCTTTCGGTTACGGCCTTTCCGGCTTACGGCCGTTCCGGCTTACGGCCTTTCCGGCTCGCCGGGCGTGGTGGGCCTGCGGTGCGCGGCGAGCGCGCGGTGATGCCCGCGGCGTGCGCGCTTCCGCTTCCGGCGTGGCGCGGTGGCGGCGGAACGCGTCAGAGATCGACGAAGCGCATGCTCTGCTCGTTCCAGCGGGTGCCGTGCACCTCGTCCGCCGGCACGGCGGCCTCGACCGCGGCCAGCTCGGCCCGGGTCAGGCTGAGGAACACCGCGTCGACGTTCTCCTCCAGATGGGCTCGCCGTTTCGCGCCGGGGATCGGGACGACGTCCGTGCCCTGGTGGTGCAGCCAGGCGAGCGCGAGCTGGGCCGGGGTGATCCGCAACTCCTCGGCGAGCTTGCCGAGCCGGTCCGCGAGGGGCAGGTTGCGGGCGAGGTTCTCCGCCGAGAACCGGGGCAGGCCGAAGCTCCGGAAGTCGCCGTCGTCCAGCTGGTCGCGGGAGCGGACCGCGCCGGCGAGGAAGCCCCGGCCGAGCGGCGCGTACGGCACCACGGCGATCCCGAGCTCCCGGCACACCGGGAGGACGCGCCGCTCGATGTCCCTCGACCACAGCGACCACTCCGTCTGCAGCGCGGCGATCGGGGCCACGGCGTGGGCGCGCCTGATCGTCTCCGGGGCCGCCTCGCACAGCCCGATCTCGCGCACCTTCCCGGCGGCCACGAGCTCCGCCATCGCACCGACCGTCTCCTCGACGCCTACCTCGGTGTCGACCCGGGTCAGGTAGAACAGGTCGACGTGATCGAGGCCGAGCCGCCGCAGGGAGTCGTCGCACGCCCGCCGCACGTACGCCGCGTCGCCCCGCACACCCGAACCGACGCCGGGGCCGGGGCGCACGACGCCGAACTTGGTCGCCACCACCGCCGACTCCCGGCGGCCGGCGACGGCGCGGCCGACCAGCTCCTCGTTGGCGCCGTGGCCGTACACGTCGGCGGTGTCGAGCAGGGTGGCGCCGATGTCGAGGGCGCGCCGGATGGTCGCGATCGCCTCGGATTCCGAGACCGGGCCGTAGAACTCGGACATGCCGAGACAGCCGAGTCCCTGGGCGCCGACCGTGAGGGAGCCGATCCTGCGGGCGGGCAGCCGGGTCAGAGTCATGGCGTCCCCCCGCTACCGGTAGACCACGATCGCGGACTCGTACGTGTCGTGGGCCTCCTTGACCAGCGGGCGGAACCAGCGGACGCCGACGGCCCCGCGCAGCGGCCCCGCGACGACGACGGCGGGGAAGTGCGCGGCCTCGCCCGCCGTGAGCCGCGCGTCGTCCACCAGGCCGCCGGAGCGGATGACGTTGCCGTCCCGCAGCCGGATCTCCTCGCCGAAGTACGCGATGAAGTGGCCGTCGTGCTCCTGCTTGTAGAGCATGCGGCCGGCGCCGGTCGTCTCGCCGAGCGGTTCGCCGTCCGGGCCGAAGATCTCCAGCCTGACCGTGGCGAAGTCCTTCTCGGTCGGGGTCGTCCCGGTGGGGTCGGCGTTGTTGGAGCGATACTCCACGACCTTCTCGGTGAGGTCGCGCAGGATGAGCGACCGTCCGGGCCGGGCGAGGGCGCCCACCCGGTCCGAGGTGGTCTCCGGCGGTGCGGCCAGGAACGGCACCAGGAAGGAGCTCACCGCGTCGTGCACCGGCGCGATCCGGCCGGACAGCGCGCGCAGATCCATATTCGCCTCCCGAGGCGGAAACAAGGTGGTCCGACATTAGAAGGAGGCGCTCAAGCGGCCCTAAAAGCGGGTCGCGTACTCCTGCCCGGCCGTCTTCCGCTGAATCGCCAGCGCGAGCTCCATGCGCGAGCTGACCCCCGCCTTGCGGTAGATGCGGGTCAGATGGACGTCGACCGTCCGCATGCTAATCGTGAGCCGGTCGGCGATGTCCCGCCGTTTCATCCCCGAGCAGATGAGCAACGCGATCTCGCGTTCCCGGTGGGTCAGGCGGCCGAACACCTCCAGACGCCCGAGCATCTCCTGCCGCGCCCCGGGCTGGGGGGCGGGGGCCGCGGGCGGTCCGCCGGTCTGCCGGCCCAGCCAGTCGAGCAGGGTCACCGCCTCCGACCGTCGCGCGATCTCCGCGGCGAGCCGCACCGTGTGGGCCGCCTGCTCGGCGCGGCCCTGCTCGCCGAGCGCCCGCGCCGCCTGCCCCAGGGCGTAGCTCTGCTCCACCGGCATGCCCACCGAGGCGAACAGGTCGGCCGCCTCGCGGTAGCACCGCACCGCCTCGCCCGGCGACCCCTGCACGCGCAGCAGGTGGCCGCGGGTCATGGCGGCGTACGCCAGGTTGGGGGGCACGGGCACGGCGCGGGCGTGCTCCTGGGCCCGGCGCGCCCAGTCGTCCAGAGGCATGCCCGCGTCCATCCCGGCGGCGCAGAGCGTCTCCCAGATCGTGAGGCGGCTGCCCGACGGAATCACCCGCATGTCGGCGCCCCGGCCCTCGTTGAGCAGGAGCGTGACGCAGTGCGCCGGGTCGCCGTCCAGCCACGCGCACCTGGCGAGCGTCAGCGCCGCGATCGAGGCGCTGCCGTTCACGTGCGCGCCGGTCAGCGCCTGTTGCGCCAGCGCCTGCTGGGCCAGCGACTTGGCCCGCCCGCTGCCCGGGGGCTGCATCCACACCTCGGCGGCGGACTTCAGCGCGACCGCCTGGGCGTGCCGCAGCGGGTTGCCCGCATCCGACTCGACGATGGCCGCGTCCGCCGCGTCCCTGGCCTGCCGGAGCCGGCCGAGGTGTCGCTCGGCCTCGCTGAGCAGCACCAGGAGCGTCGGCAGCAGGAACGGCCGCCGGCGTCGCCGGGCGATCTCCACGCCGCGGCCGACCTGCCGCTGGGCGTCGGCGCTCCGGCCGAGGTAGATGTAGGCGAGCCCGGCCAGCAGCAGGCACTCGATGTGGCGCGCCATCAGGTGTTCGGGAGTGCGGTCCAGCGCCTCGGCGGCGGCGTCGGCCTCTGCCAGGGCTCGATCCACGTTCCCGGCGGTGATCGACGCCAGCGCGGCGAGCCCGAGCAGCCCCGCGGCGACCGGGTCGTCGCCCGCGGCCCGCGCCGCGCGCAGCGCGGACTCCGTCTCGGCCCGCCCGGCCGTACGGCCCAGCATCGACACGCGGAAGCCGCGTGCCAGGACCAGGCGCGGCCAGACGGGGGAGTCGCGCAGGTCGGGCCGCCTGAGGAGGTCGCCGAGCAGGTCGAGCGTCTGCACGTCCTGGCTGAGCACGCCCTCGACCACCGAGACGAACGCGACCTGCTCCGCCAGCGCCGCCGGATCCACGGCGGCGCCCGACTCGTGCACCACGAACAGCAGGTCGCGGCTCTCGGCCATCCGTCCCAGGCGGCCGAAGGCCGTGCTGAGCGCCAGCCGGGCGCGCGCTCCGATCTCGGTCGAGGCGGGCGCCTCGGCGAGCACCGGCGTGAGCCAGGAGACGCATTCGCTGACGTCCGTCTCCATGATCTCCTGGGACGCGTCCACGATCCGCGCCAGTTCGCTCGACCGAGACAGGGAGCTGACCAGATGGAAGCCGATCTGGGTGCCGGCCTGCCCGCGGGCGGACAACCGGTGCAGCGCCCGCTGGTGGGCCAGTGCGGCCCAGCAGGGGTCGATCATCTGGCGCAGCAGCATGCCGAAGACCTCGTCCCTGATGGCGAAGAGCGTCCCGACGGGCTCGACCCGCACCAGGTCCCGGCGGACGAGGCGGCGCAGCGCGGCGGAGGCCACCAGCGGGTCGAGTTCCGCGACCTCGGCGAGCAGGTCCGTGTCGAACCGCGAGCGCAGGATCGCGGCCGCGTGCAGCGCGTAGCGCTCGGCGGGCGCCAGGTCGCGCACCTCGCTCATCACGGCGAACTCGTACGGCGCGAGCGCACCGTCGCCGCCCGAGCGGGCGCCGTGCTCCATCGCCTGCAGCGCCCGGAGGTTGAACGGGTTGCCGCCGCTGCGGTGGCGGAGCTCGTACGGCGCGGGGACGGGCGACATGGCGAGCATCTGCTCGTCGTCGAGCGGTCCCAGCTCGATCCGCACGGTGCGCCCGAAGGCCGTGGTGACGGACACCGCCTCGGCCAGGCGGTCGGGGGTCTGGCGGGGGCGCAGTGAGACGATCACGTCGACCAGCGGCGCGGGGTCACCCGCGGCGATGCCCACCAGTTCGCCGATCGTCTGGTCGTCGGCGAGGTGGGCGTCCTCGATGACCACGAGCTCGCGGTCGGGCCGGTGGCGCCGGCGCGCGAGGCCGATCACGGGGCGGTCGCCCCCCTCGCGTTCGCCGGCCCGGCGCGCCCGCCACAGCAGCTTCCTCACGGCGTTCATCGCCCGCTCCCGATCGCCGGAGGAGCATCGATAGACGGTCGCGGGAAGGGCGGTCCACTGGCGCTCCCGGACGAGCGCCGACAACAGGTGGGTTTTCCCGGACCCGGGCTCGCCGAGGACGGCGATGAGACGCCCTTCGGAGCCGGGCTCCTGGGTCAGGGACAGCAGCAGGTCGAGCTCGGCCGTGCGCACCACCCTGGTCGACGCGGTGTCGGTCAGTCTGTCTTCGTACACGCTCATCTTTGTGACGACCCCAGGCATTGAGTGACCGAAAAGAGCTTTTCGACCCTGATCGCGCTCCTTTCTCGCATCCGGGCCGAGACTTCCACTGGTAGCGGAGGGCGGAGGTTCGGGCGACGTGTGCTGGACGGGATGCCCGCTTATTCTATATTACCTAGCTGCTTTGTTGGTTTTATGACGTGCGTCACGGAGATGGGGTGGTGCGGAGAGTCAGTCCCGTGTGGTGATGCCCTCCAGCACCAGTTCGAGGAAGCGGGAGCTGCCGTCCCGGTCGGGGGTCGCCTGCTCGCGCACCCAGGCGGCGCCGCTGAGGAGGTCGAACAGCTCGTCGGGGGTCAGGTCGTGCCGCACCCTGCCGGCCGCCTGGGCGGCGCGCAGCAGGTCGGCGCCGCTGTGGTGCATCGCGCTGCACATCGTGTGGGAGGGCGTGCCCTCGTCGTACATGCTCTGCGCGAGGATGCCCACCAGCCCGCGGAAGGTGCTGAAGTGGACCACCGCCTCGCGCATCCAGGCGACCAGCGCGTCGAGCGGGTCCGGCCCGGAGGCCAGCCGCTCCGCGTGGGCGACGAGGTTCTCCAGGCCGTCGCGGGTCGCGGCCTCCACCAGCGAGGCCCGCGTGGGGAAGTGCCGGTATAGCGTGCCGATCGCCACTCCTGCCTGGCTCGCGATGTCCTCCAGGGAGGCGTCGGCCCCGGCGCTCTCGAACGCCTTGCGGGCCGCGGCCAGGATCGCGTCGTAGTTGCGCCGGCCGTCGGCCCGCTTGGGGCGCTGGGCGATGTAGGGCTTGCCGTCCACTCCGATACCTCCCGCTTGACATCCTGAGGATGCCTCAGCTTGAATCCTGTCACTTAACCTGAGACGACCTCAGTATAGATACGCCCGCTAACCTGAGGTTGCCTCAGTCTGATGCCCCCAGTCAGCAGACCGTGGAGGTTCCATGACCACCGAAAGCGCCCCCGGCGACGTCTCGGCCGGCGCGCCGCCGCGAGCCGGCCGCGCCTGGGCACTCGTGCTCGCGGCGATCGTCGGGGCGGAGTTCATGCTCCAGCTCGACGGCACGATCGTGAACGTCGCGCTCCCGACCCTCCAGTCCGACCTCCATCTGTCGGTGGCCGGGGGATCGTGGGTGCCGAACGGCTTCTTCCTCGCCTTCGGCGGCCTCCTGCTGTTCGCCGGCCGTCTCGGCGACGTGCTCGGGCATCGCAGGGTCTTCCTCTCCGGGGTCGGGCTGGTCGTGGTGGCGTCGCTGGTCGCCGGGCTCGCGCCGAACGTGGAGGTGCTGCTCGCGGGCCGGATCCTGCAGGGCGCCGGCGCGGCGATCGCCGGTCCCACCGGGCTGGCGCTTCTGGCGATCGTCTTCGAGGGGGAGCGGCAGCAGCGGGCCTTCGGCCTCTACTCCACGGTGACCGGGCTCGGCGCCTCCGCCGGCATGGTGCTCGGCGGCGTGCTCACGTGGGCGGGGGACTGGCGATGGAGCCTGCTGGTGAACGTGCCCATCGGCCTGGTCATCATCGCGGTCGCCGTCCGTGCCCTCGGCCTGCGGGACGAGGCGACCCGGCGCCGCCCGCTCGGCCTGCCGAGCGCGCTGCTCAGCACCGCCACCCTCGCCGCCGCCGTGTACGGCCTCGTCCACGCCGCCGAGAACGGGTGGGGCGACCGCTGGACGCTGACCGCCCTCGGCGCCGCGGTCGTGCTGGCCGTCGTTCTCCTGCTGGTGGACCGGCGGGCCGACGAGCCGCTGCTGCCCCTGGCCCTCTTCTCCGGCCGCGATCGGGCCGGCGCCTTCCTCGCCCTGCTGCTGCTCGCGGCGGTGCTCACGAGCTTCCTCATCTACCTGGTGCAGTATCTCCAGGGCGTGCTGCACCTCAACGCGCTGCAGAGCGGCCTGGCGATCCTGCCGTTCGGCCTGGCGCTGCTCGTCAGCACCCAGATCCTCACCAAGCACATCGCCGCGATCGGTCTCAAGACGCGTGCCGTCGCCGGTCTGGTCGTGGTGCTGGCCGGAGTGGCCTGGCTGACCCGCCTCGACGGCGGCAGCACCTACGCCGGCGGCGTGCTCCCCGCCCTCGTCGTCATGGGGCTCGGCGTCGGCGTGGCGATCATCCCGTTCAACATGATCGTCCTGACCACCGCGCCGCAGGAGTACGCCGGGGTCGCCGCGGGGGTGCTGCAGACGGCGCTCACGATCGGCGGCTCGCTCGGCCTGGCCGCGATGCTGATCCCGCTCACGCAGGGCACGGGTGGTCTCGCCGGGAGCATCTCGTCGGTGTTCGTCTGGGCCTGCGGCGCCCTGGTGATCGCCCTGCTCGTCGCGCTCGTCTTCTGGTACCGCCCCGGCGCGCGGGGGGCCGCACCCGCCGCCCGGGGTTGACGGGGCCGTTCCCCGCGCCCCGAAACGAGGGGCGAGCCGTCCGCAGCCGGCTCGCCCCTCGTGTCGTCTCCGGGGCTCACCCCGCGATGGCGAGGTCGGCGTCGGCGGAGAGGATCGCGAACTGAAGCCGGCGCATGGTCACGCGGGGGTCGAGCCCGAGCTCCTCCCGCAGCACCTGCCGGGCCGACTGGAAGACCTCCAGCGCCTCGGCCCGCCGCCCGGAACGGTAGAGGGCCAGCATGAGCTGCTCGCGCAGGTTCTCGTTGAGCGGATACTCCTCGACCCACCGGGACAGGTCGCCGATCACCTCGCGGTGCCGCCCGAGCCGCAGCGAGCACATCGCGATCGCCTCAAGACACTCCAGCCGGACCTCCTCGGCCCAGCGGGCGAACGTGCCGACGATGAGCCCGTTGTCGATCCCGGCGAGCACGGGCCCGCGGAACAGGGCCGCCGCGGCGGCGAACGACTCCAGCGCCCGCTCCGGGTCACGGTCCGCCCCGTCCCGGCCCGCGGCGTGCAGGCTCTGCAGACGGAACACGTCCACGGACGCGCGGTCCGCCTCCAGCAGGTAGCCCTGGGCGTGCGTCCGGATGGCCGCCCCGTCCACCGCGGGCTGAACGTAGGTCTTGCGCAGATGCGAGATGTAGACGTGCAGGGCGGCGCGAGCGCGCTTCGGAGGATCGTTCCCCCACAGCTCGTCGAGCAGTTCGTCGGTCGACACCGGCTGGTTCGCCCGGATCAGCAGCGCGGCCAGCAGCGTCTCGACCTTGGGCGCGCTGATCGTGTGCGTCTCCTCGTCCACCAGGCGTAATGGCCCGAGCAATTCGTATCTCATTGGTCTCCCCGCGCACGCTGCCTGAGGTGCTCCTGGAATCGGCGCATATCACCGCGATCACGACGATTCTTGCGAGAGCCCACGCCCCTGACATCAGCGGAAGTGCGTACGGCGGGCATTTCGGTGTGCGTAATTACCTGCCTGCTCCGCCTTCTTCGGGCAGTCGCGGCCGGGTGGCTGGTCCGGCTCAGGTCAGTGCGTCTCAGGTGGTGTAGCGCGCGACCACGCCCATGAGGGCCGTGGCGATCCGGAGCCTGTCGGCCTCCGGCATCTCCTCGCCCAGGACGTCCAGACGCGCGCAGATCTCCGCGTGCACCTGCTCGCCGAGCCCCGCGCCCTCGGGCGTGAGCGAGATCCGGCAGGCGCGGCGGTCGCGCGGATGGCTGACCCGGGTCACGAGCCCGCGCCGTTCCACCCGGTCCACGAGCCCGGTGAGGCTGGACTTCTCCAGATGCAGGAGGCGGCTGAGCTCGGTCATGCCGATGGGGCCGTCGTTCAGCATGCACAGCAACTGCGCCTGCTGCGGAGTGACGCCGTGCTCCCGGCTCACGTCGGCGAAGACGTACTGCACGACGTGGGACATGCGCACCAGCGCGGTGGCGAACGCCGCGTCCGTGCCGGTCCCCGTGGCCGTCCCCGTGGCCGTCGTCGTGGTCATCTGCATCCTCCTGGTCCGAGCGTAATTGACATCGGTTCGTACAGCCAACTAATTTGTGCGTACTACGAACTGTTCGTACTACGAACTAATGAGGCTTCGTGAACGCGGATGACACGACGAGCCCCGCCGCGAGAGGCGCCGGTGTGCTGGCCGCCCTCGGCCTCGCGGTCTTCGGCTACGCCCTCATGCAGACGGTGGTGGTCCCCGCCCTGGGCCTGCTGGGAGACGTCCGCGCTGCTCAGCGTCCGCGGCCTCGCCAAGACCTTCCCGGTGCGCACCGGCCCGCTGCGGCGCAGAGGCACCAGGAACGCGGTGGACGGCGTGGACTTCGACATCCCCGCGGGGACCACGCTGGGCCTGGTCGGCGAATCCGGGTCGGGCAAGACGACGACGGCCAGGATGATCCTCGGTCTGGAACGGCCGACGGCGGGCAGCGTGCGCTTCGCGGGCGAGGAGGTCACCTTCGCCCGGGGCGAGGCCCTGCGGCGGCTGCGGCGCCGGGTCCAGCTCGTCTACCAGAACCCCTACACCTCGCTGCACCCCCGCTTCACGTTCGAGGACCTGCTGACCGAGCCGATGCGCAACCACGGCGTGGACGACGCGGCAGGCAGGGCGGCGGCCGTACGCGCGCTGCTGGACGACGTCGCCCTGCCCGCCTCGCTCGCCCGCCGCCGCGCGGGGGAGCTGTCCGGCGGCCAGCGGCAGCGCGTCGCCATCGCCCGCGCCCTGGCGCTGAACCCCGACCTGCTGGTGTGCGACGAGCCGGTCTCCGCCCTCGACGTGACCGTGCAGGCCCAGATCCTGGAGCTGCTGGCCAGGCTGCAGCGCGAACGCGGCCTGACCTATCTGTTCATCTCCCACGACCTGGCCGTCGTACGCCAGGTCAGCCACACGATCGCGGTCATGCGCGGCGGCCGGATCGTCGAGCAGGGCGACGCGGAAGACGTCTTCACCAGCCCGAGGCACCCCTGCACGCGGGAGCTGCTCGCCGCGATCCCCGGTTTCCGGACACAGACGGAGGAACCCCAATGGAGTCAGGTCTCATCACCTTCGGCAGCCTGCTGCCGGACCCGCACACGGGCGAACGGCTGTCCCAGCGGGAACGGCTGCGCGACGTCGTCCGTGCCGCGGTCACCGCCGAGGAGCTCGGCTTCGCCTGGTACACGGTGGGGGAGCACCACTTCGGCGAGCGGGACGTGATCCCGTCGCCCGTCGTCATCCTGGCGGCGATCGCCGAACGCACCTCCTCCATCCGGCTCGCGACCGGGACCACCCTGGTGGCCAACCGGGACCCGGTGCTCGTCGCCGAGGACTACGCCCTCCTCGACCTCCTCTCCGACGGCCGGCTAGAGCTCATCGCCGGTGGCTCGTTCTTCCCCGAGCCGTACGCGGTCTTCGGCCAGGAGCCGGACAGCGCTCCCTGGGCGGGCAACCTGACCGAGGACGGCTTCTTCCTGCCGCCGGAGCGCCTCCGGCTGCGCTACCGGGAGCTCGGCGTGGACGACGGCACCGAGGTGGCCGTTTACTGCGGCAGCGGCGTGACCGCCTGCCATGACCTGCTGGCGCTCGAACTCGCCGGCGTCGGCTCGGCGGCGCTCTACCCGGGTTCCTGGTCCGCCTGGTCGGCGGACCCGCGGCGGCCGGCCGTACGAGGGGAGCGGCCGTGGCCGCACGACCAGGAGGAGGCACGGGCATGAGCGCGCGCGACCGGCTGCGCTTCGGCGCGGGAGGGGCCGTCGGCGGCCTGTCGGCCGGCGAGACGCTCGACCTCGCGCAGAGCGCGGACGAGCTGGGCTACGACCTGTTCACCTTGAGCGACCATCTGCACGGCGGCCGTCCCAGCCTGGAGCCGCTGACCGCGCTGTCCTGGATCGCCGCCCGCACCAGGACCATCGAGGTCGGCACCAACGTGCTCGGGCTGCCCTACCGCGAGCCCCCCGTCGTGGCCAAGACCGCCGAGACGGTCGACCGGCTGTCGGGCGGGCGGCTCGTCCTCGGCCTCGGAGGCGGCGGTTTCGACCACGAGTTCGCCGCGTTCGGGCTCGCCGGGCGCAGCCCGGGCCAGAAGGTCGCGGCGCTGCGGGAGGCGATCGGGATCATCCGCGGGCTGTGGGCGGGGGAGCCGGTCTCGTTCCGCGGCGACCACTACACGGTCCGCGACGCGGTCATCACCCCGGCCGCCCGGCGGCCCATCCCGATCTGGCTCGGCTCCTACGGCCCGCGCTCGCTGGCGCTCACCGGGGAACTGGCCGACGGATGGCTGCCCTCGCTCGGGCGCATCTCCCTGGCGCAGGCCGCCGCGATGCGCCGTGCCGTACGGCGGGCGGCGCGGGACGCCGGGCGCGACCCCGGCTCGATCACGTGCGCCTGCAACGTCCGGGTCCTCGTCGATCCCTCCAGGTCGCCGACCCCGGAGCTCGTCACCGGTGGCGTCGACGCGGTGGTGGACCAGCTCACCGGCATCGTCGCGGCGGGCTTCACCTCTCTGCTGCTCGCCCTGCCGACCATGCGCGAGCAGGAGTTCTTCGCCCGGGAGATCATCCCGCAGGTGCGCGAGCGGGCCGCGAACCTCGACCCCGGCCTCGCCGACGCCGACACGGCGTCCGGGCAGGGCCGCACGGCATAGGAGGCAGCGCCCGCGTGAGCGAAAGCGGCCGGCGTGCCCGTACGGAGGCGCGCCGGCCGCCGGCACGGCGCGCCCGCCGTGCGCCCCCGGTCACCCGGGCCTGCTCAGATGGCAGGCCGGTAGAAGAAGGTCCGGCGGCGGTGGATCCGGCCGTCATGGAACTCGAACCAGTCGGCGAAGAGTTCGTTCAGCGGCGCGCCCTCCCTGGACACACCGTTGAAGTGACCCCAGCAGAAGCCCTGGAGCGCGCCGCTCACCACGGAGCGCAACTCGTGGACTCCCGCGCCGATCGGACGCTTCGCCTGGTAGAAGTCGCAGAGATCGTCCACGCCGTTGATCTCGGGGAAGCCCGGACGGTCGTAGGTGACGTCGCTCGTGACCAGCGTTCTGAGCGTGGCCCAGTCACTCGCGTCGATCGTCGAGAAGAGTGTTCTGATGAGCTTTTCGTGGGGGTCCATCGCGCCTCCTTCCGAGGCACCTCAATCGGACGCGGGGACACCGTCGGGGGGTTGCAGGTCCGTTTCCGTCAGCGTTCTCAGCTGCCGGTGGTCCATGTCGCGGAACCACGACATGAAGTGCCGGACGAAAAGCCCCTCCGGGTCGGTGATGATGAAGATCCCCATGATCTGTACGGCGTCCTGATCACGCAGGTTCGGGGCGTGTTTGTGAATCTGCCAGATGATCGAGCCGCCGTCCTCGTGTTTGACCAGGACGAAAGACGTGGGGAGAGTTGCTCGGACCTCGGCGACGCGCAGACGCTGCGCTCCCCATTTGGCGCTGTGCCTGGCGATGCTCCGGTAGTGGTGCAGGTAAGCGGGCGTGAGTTGTTCGGCGAGGTGCCCGGGGCTGCGATCGCCGTTGCCGTCGGACTGGATGATCCGGTGATAGGTGACCTCGCCGAACCGCCTTTCGAACTCGCTGAGATAGGCACGTTGGATATGCGTCCACCGCGGATCGTTGGACGCCTTGAATACCTCCACGTAGGAATTGACCGCATAGATCTGGGCGCCGCGCGGGGCTCTGCGGATGACTTCGCCCGCATCACGGTGCAGCCTTTCGATGTCCTCGGCGCGGTCGGCCTTGTAATAGGTCGCCTTCAGCCGGGACTCGCCGTTGGTGAGGGAGTGCACGGCATCCTGCAGGTGCGTCACGCTCACGGGCAGTTGCCGGACGATGTGCAGAAGCGCGAACACGAGTGTCAGGCCCGACACCGCGAGCAGCCCGACCGCCGTCCACCCGGCCACCCCGAGGGGGGAACCGGCAAGGATGACCACCGAGCTTCCGAGGGAGGCGGCGTGGACCACCAGCAACGTGACGGCGAACGCCGGAGAACGCATGGGGGCCTCCGAGGACGGCCGGTGCGGGGTCAGATCACCCATATCGCGTGGACCACATTGTACGTATTACCGCAACCCCACTCTCGTCCGAAGCGTTTACCGATTACCGTTGATATCGGGAGCTGTGGGACAGTCGGAGGCAACGTGAGCTCGACCCAAGTTCGCATTCCGATCGGAGACGGACAATCCGGCACTAGTAACTATCTCATAGCCGAAATAGATGCAAATGACGCGCTGGAGCTGGCCTCTTCGGGTATCGACGGAAGGCTGGAAGAGGCTTCGCGGTCGCTGTCGGCGGCACTGGACGACATCAGACCCGTCATCGAGACGATAATGACGAAACTCCAGACGGCCGCTCGCCCGCCCAAGGAGATCCAGGTGGAGTTCGGCCTGAAGTTCGGCGGCGAGTTGGGGTTGATCTTCACGAAGGGAACCGCCGAAGCGTCGTTCAACGTCACCATGACCTGGGCTCCGGAGAATCCGCCGTCATGACCGGAAGCGGATCCCGGCCGGAACGCGCGACGGTCCGCATCCTCGCAAACGGCAATCGGCCTGTGGGCCTCGGCTTCCTGGTCGGTCAGCAACAGATCGTGACATGCGCGCATGTCGTCAACTCGGCGCTCGGCCGGGAACAGCGTGAACCAGCCGGACCCCCGGATGACACTCTGATCTTCGTCGACTTTCCGCTCGGGGGCGACGGCCGCCACAGCCACGTCCGTCCGGCCAAGATCGTCAGGTGGCGACCGGGCGGCGTCCACCCCTTCGAGTGGAGCGACATCGCCGGCCTGGAACTGCTGGAGCCGCCGCCTCAGTCGACCGCCCCGGCCAGGCTCCGCGTGACCGGCAGCCCGGCCGGGACCTACGTCCAGGTATGGGGATTCCTGCATAACCGGCGAGTGATGGGGCACGTCACCGGCGAGCTTCTCGGGGCGGCAGACCCGGTCCGCAGCCAGGTCGATCGGCGAATCACATCACGCATGACGGCCGCGCCCGGCTTCAGCGGCGGGCCGGTCTGGCACCGGGACAGCGGTGAGGTCGTGGGCATGCTCCAGGCGATCGCCGGTGACGAGCAGATCTACATGATCGGGCTGCACGCGCTCGCCGCGGCCTGGCCCGCGGTCCTTCACCGGCCGCCCCGCAATCCCTACCGTGGGCTGTTGCCCTTCGAAGAGTCGGACGCCGAGCTGTTCTTCGGCCGCGCCGGCTTCGTCGAGCAACTCGTCGATGACGCCAGGTCCCGCAGGCTGCTCGCCGTGACGGGCCCTTCGGGCTGCGGGAAGTCGTCCGTGGTGAATGCAGGGCTCATCCCACGGCTCCGCCGTGAATCGCTCCGGAGTGGATCGTCGATGCACGCTGTGCGCCTCCGGCCGGGGGAGCTGCCGATGTTCGCGCTGGCCCGTGAGTTCGCCGCCGCCGAAGGCCGTGACGCCCAGGTCCAGCAGTCCCAGATCGAGCGGTGGCGTTCTCGCCTGCTGGAGCTGGGCCTGCGGGACGCGGGGCGCCGGCTGGCGATCGGGCTGAATGTGGATCGGCTGGTCGTGGTGGTCGACCAGGCCGAGGAGATCCTCACGCGCTGCACCGATGCCGGGGAACGTTCCACCTTCCTCGACCTGCTGGCGGAGACCGCCACAGAGCTGAGGCCGTCGGAACAGGCCGACATCACCGTCGTCCTGACCATCCGGGAGGAGCACTTCGGCGGTCTGCTCCAGCACCAACGCCTTGGCGAATATCTTCAGATGCGTTCCCGGGTGCTGCGCGCGCTGTCGGACGTGGACCTCCGAACCGCCATCACCGAACCCGCGCGCCTGGCCGATCCCGAACACCCGGTCGTGTGCGACGAGGACCTGATCGAAGCGCTCTGCGCGGATTTCGGCCGGCAGCCGGGACGGCTGCCGCTCCTCCAGTTCGTGCTGCACAGCATGTGGCCCCTCCAGGACCCGCCGTGGCGGCTGACGCGGAAGACGTACGAGGACATGGGCGGGGCCAGCGCCCTTTCGAAGTACGCCGACAAGGTCATCGAGGGCCTTCCGCAACGACAGCGAGACGCGGCAGAGCGGATCTTCACCATGCTGGTCACTCCGGGCACGAGCGACTATGCGCAACCGGTGCGCCGGGACCGGCTCTCCCCGGACGACCTGGAGGTGGCCGGGATCCTGCACGACAAGCGGCTGGTGACCTTCAACGGCGAGACGGTCGAAGTCGTCCACGAGGCGTTGCTCCGCGGCTGGGATCGCCTGCGGGACCTGCTGGCACGGGACAGCGAGGTCCTCGCCATGGTGGGGGTGATCCAGGGCTACAAGTCCCAATGGGAGAACCACGACCAGGATCCCAAATTCGTGTTGCCCGCGCCGCTGCTCGAGCGCGCCTTCAAGGTGGTGGAGGAGCATCCGCACCATGCGATGGGCGTCATGCCCTACGTCGTCCACAGCATGGAGGTGCACCGTGAGGAACAGCGCAACCAGGAGCGCCTTCTCGCGTACAACGAGGCGACGCGCCTGGCCGAGCAATCCGAGTTCGCCCGGCTCTCCCCGGCGGAGACCCCGACCACGGCGCTGGACCTCGCCATCCGTTCCCTGGAGCGCATGCCCCTGTTCAAGGGGGATCGGGCACTGCGCGAGGCGCTCGCCAGCACGACCAAGCCCGAACTTCGCCTTGAGCACGACGACGCCGTGCGCTGTGTGGCGTACAGCCCCGACGGATTCCATCTCGCGACGGCGGGCTTCGACGGCACCGTATGCGTGTGGGAGGCGGCCACCGGGCGGGCGCGAGTGACCATCCGGAACGCGATGGCCGTCTGGTCGATCGCCTTCAGCCCGGACGGGGGGCTCCTCGCCACAGGCGGTCACGAGGATCAGGCGAAGATCTACGACGTCCGGACGGGAACGCCGGTCGGCTCGCTGCCGCACGGCGACACCGTATGGGCCGTGGACTTCAGCCCGGACGGCCGGTTCCTCGCCACCGCGTGCGGCGACGGGAGAGCACGCCTGTGGGACCCGCGTGGCGGGCATCTGCTCGCGACGATGGCGCACGACGACGTCGTGCGCAATCTGGCGTTCCACCCCAGGGGCAGCGTGCTCGCGACCGCGAGCGCCGACGCGACCGTGGGCCTCTGGGCCGTCCCCACCGGCGTGGAGATCGCGCGGCTGCCCCATGACGGATGGGTCCGTGCCGTGGTCTTCAGCGCCGACGGCGCGCTCGCCTCGGCCAGCCGCGACGAGCGGGCGCGGATCTGGACGGCGGAAAGGATCAACAACATCGTCGCGACCGGAGGGCGGACCCGCATCCAGGAAGAGAACCGGCTCAAGCACAGCGGCTGGGTCCGCACCGTGGCCTTCAGCCCGGACGGCAGCCTTCTCGCCACCGCCGGCCGTGACGGAAGCGCACGCATCTGGGACGCGCAGAGCGGAACACCGATCCAGCACCTGCACCATGAAGGCTCAGTGGAGAGCATCGCCTTCAGCCCGGACGGCACCCGGCTCGCCGTCGCGGGGGACAGCAAGACCGCGCACGTCTGGGACGCGCGTACGGGAAACGAAGCCGCACGGGTCGCGCATGACGGACCGGTCAACTGGGTGGTCTTCAGCCCGGACGGGGCCAAGCTGGCCACCGCCGGCGCCGATGCGACGGCCTGTGTGTGGAATGTCCATGCCTCGGATGAGATCGCACGCCTGACGCATGACTCCTGGGTCGAGGCGGTCGCCTTCGACCACCAGGGCACTCGGGTGGCCACGGCATGCTACTGCGGCGAAGTGCAGGTCTGGGACGTCGCGTCGGGAACCAGTATGTCCGGCTACTCGCACACCGGACCCGCGCAGTCCGTGGCGTTCTCCGTTGACGGAAGGCTGCTCGCCAGCGCGGGTGCCGACGGCCACGCCCGCGTGCGGGAAATCGGCACGGGCCGTGAGATCGCGGAGTTGCCGCATCCCGACTGGATAAGAAGCATCGCGCTGAGCCTCGACTCGCGCCTGCTCGCGACAGGTGGGGCCGATCGGATCGCCCGCATCTGGGAGATCGAGACCGGGAACCTCATCGCGCAGTTCCCCCACGACGAAACGGTGTGGGGTGTCGAGTTCAGCCCGGACGGGAAGCTGCTGGCCACGGCCTGCGCGGACAGATGCGCACGCCTCTGGTCGATCGCCGACGGCGAGGTCCGCAGAGTGCTGCGGCACACCGACATCGTCTGGGGTGTCAGCTTCGCGCGAGGGGGGAGGAGGCTCGCCACGGCCAGCGCCGAATACGCGCGCATCTGGCCGGTTCACGGGGAGGACGCACCACTGGACATCCGGCACGACGCCGCCGTGGAGTCGGTGGCCTTCAGCCCTGACGGCAGCCACCTCGCGGCAGGGTGCCAGGACGGTGACGTACGAATATGGTCCGTGCGTGGCGCCCAGGAGCCGTCCGAGGTGGCACGAGTGAGGCACGAAGAAGCCGTATGGGGCCTGTCCTTCAGCCCGGACGGCCGATATCTCGCCACGGCCGGCCGGGACAGCACGGCGCGCATCTGGCCGGCGACCTCGGCCGCCCTGATCGAACTCGCGACCCGGCATCTCGCTCGCCCGATCCCCGAGGACGACTGACCACGCCGCACACGGACTCGCGCCGAGGCGGGCACCCGGACCCTGCCGGCGGCCACGTGCGTCCGGCCGGGTGTGCCGGGAGAGGGCGTGCTCGGCGACCTCCGGCGGCGACGGGGGTCCGCAGCACCCGTACGACGTGGGCGGTCATCCGCCGGTGGCCGTCGGCGTAGGTGTCCGTGTTGCGGGTCAGGAGCGCGCCGACGCTTGCGCTGGTCGCGCAGGCGACCATCAGGAGCGCGGCGGCGAGGACGCGTCCGGCCGAGGAGGTGCGCACGACGTCTCCCACGCTCGTGTCAGAGGCCGACATCGCGGCGCATCAGGTCGTCGAGGCCCTCGCGGCGGACGACGAGGCGGGCCTTGCCCCGGCTCACGGCGACGACCGGCGGGCGCCCGGTCATGTTGTACGTCGAGGCCATCGAGTGGTTGTAGGCGCCGGTGGCGGCGACGGCGAGCACGTCGCCGGGGCGGATGTCGGCGGGGAGCGCGGCGGCCTCGGCCAGCGTGTCCCCGCTCTCGCAGTGGTGGCCGACCACGGTGAAGTCGCGTGTGCCCTCGTGCGTCGCGCGGCCGATCATGCGCATCTCGTATCGCGAGCCGTACATCGCGGGCCGGGGATTGTCGCTCATGCCTCCGTCGACGGCGACGTACGTGCGGCGCAGCCCCTTCTTGACCGTGATCACACGGTAGAGCGTCACGCCGGCGGGCCCGGCGACGGCCCGTCCGGGTTCGACGGTCAGCCGCGGCGCCGGCAGGCCGATGCCCGCGCAGTGCCTCTCGACGGTCGCGGCCAGCGCGCCGAGCCGGGAGGGAGCCAGGCCGGCCTGCCCGTTCGTGTACGCGATGGCGTGACCGCCGCCGAGGTCGAGCTGGGGCAGCGTCACCCCGTGCGCGTCGCGGATCCGCGCGAGCTGGTCCACCAGGACACGCGCGCACTGCTCGTACGGCCCGATTGCGGTGATCTGGGATCCCAGATGGCAGTGCAGGCCGACCAGCTCAAGGCGTGCCTGGTGGAGGATCCGGTTCACCGCCTCCCGCGCCCCACCGGCCGCGATCGACAGCCCGAACTTGTGGTCCTCGCCGCCGGTGCGGATGGCGGCGTGCGCCCCGGCTTCGATGTCGGGAATCACCCGCACCAGCACCTTCTGCCGCATCCCCACGGGGACGAGCGCGGTGAGACGGTTGATCTCGGTGAGATCGTCGATGACGATGCGGCCGACCCGCTGCTCCACGGCCGCGCGCAGGTCCGCGGGGGTCTTGGCGTTGCCGTGGAAGATGATCCGGTCCGGGGGGAAGCCTGCGGCCCGCGCCACGGCCAGCTCACCGGCCGAGCACACGTCGAGTGCGAGCCCCTCGTATCGGATCCAAGAGGCCATGGCGCGGCACCAGAAGGCCTTCGCGGCGTACGCGACTTCGGCCCGGGGCAGCGCGGCGCGGTAGGCGCGGCAGCGCAGGCGCACGTCCGCCTCGTCCATGACGTACGCCGGGGTGCCGAAGCGCCCGGCCACCTCCAGCAGGTCGACGCCGCCGACCTCGGCGTGCCCGCCGGGGCCGAAGCGCGCGGTGGCCGGCCAGGGGCCGTGGGCCGTCTCCGTCGTACGCGGAGGTGTGATCAGCAGGCTCATTTCGTTCTCTTCTCCGCCAGGAGCGCCTGGCCGAGTCCGGTGACCGTACGGGTCACGATCTGGGTGCTGGTGGTGGCGGCGCCCGCCTCGCGGAGCGTCGCCACCGCCAGTTCGAGGTCGTCCATGTTCCGGCAGGCCACCCGCACCTCGATGTCGGCGTCGCCGAGCAGGACCAGCGCGCTCAGCACCGCGGGCATCTCGCGCAGCCGCCGCTCGTAGGTTCCGCAGGTCACGCCGTGGCGCAGCCGGACGCGTACGAGGGCCTGGATCGGCCGTCCCAGCGCCGCCGGGTCCACCTCGACGCGGATGGCGGTCAGCGCGCCGCTGTCGCGCAGCCTGCGCAACCGGACGGACACCGTGCTGTCGCCGAGCGCGAGGTCGCGGGCGAGGGCCCGCACCGGAGCGCGGCCGTCCCGGGCGAGTGCCTGGAGCAACGACCGGTCTACGTCGTCGAGCGATTTCACCGCACACCGCCTCCTGAACGGTCCTGCCATGCTGAACGGGCAAACGCCCCGAAAGTTGGACACACGACACGCTAAGTACGGGACATGCCATGGGTGGGCGATCCTGACGCGATTCCTACGGCGGGCACGTCGAATCCGACGCCCGATTGACGTTCGAGGCGGGTCGTCCCGTCGTCGCGCAGCGTGATCGGACGACTTCCGCTCTTGACGCGTTCTTGACGCCCATACCCCGTCGTTTGCGGTGATTGCGCCAGTAGTGTGCATGCGTTCATTGACGCGATGTTGATGCCGGAGGTGGCCAGGTTGGGGCGTTCTGTCGCCACGCCCGCGGGTCCGATGCGCACCTGGCTGCTCGAAGGTCTCCAGACCGATCGCAAGGAGATCGAGCACGGGCCGCACGCGAAGCACCCGTGGTGGCGCGTGATGTGCCTGACGGGCGTGGACTATTTCTCCACGCTCGGCTACCAGCCGGGCATCGCGGTGCTCGCGGCCGGGTTCCTGTCGCCGCTCGCCACGGTCTTCCTGGTCGCGCTCACGCTGCTGGGCGCGCTGCCCGTCTATCGCCGGGTGGCCGCCGAGAGCCCGTACGGCCAGGGCTCGATCGCGATGCTGGAGAAGCTGGCGCCACAGTGGTGGGGCAAGCTGTTCGTCCTGGCCCTGCTCGGGTTCGCGGCCACCGATTTCGTCATCACCATGACGCTGTCGGCCGCCGACGCGACCGCGCACATCCTGGAGAACCCGTTCGCGCCGCACTGGATCCAAGGACAGCGCGTGCCCGTCACCCTGTTCCTGCTGGCCATGCTCGGCGGGGTGTTCCTGATGGGCTTCACCGAGGCGATCGGCGTCGCGGTGATCCTCGTCCTCGTCTACCTCGGGCTCAACGCCGTCGTCGTGGTCACCTCGCTCGTCCACGTGCTCCAGGCGCCCCAGGTGGTCGTCGACTGGACCCACGCGCTGAACGCCGGCTACAGCGGCCCGCTGGCCATGATCGGCCTGTCGTTGCTGGTCATGCCGAAACTCGCGCTGGGCATGTCGGGCTTCGAGACCGGCGTCGCCGTGATGCCCGTCGTCAGGGGCGACGTACGGCAGCGCATCAAGGGCGCCAAGCGGCTGCTCACCGTGGCCGCGCTCGTCATGAGCGTTTTCCTGATCTTCTCCAGCTTCGTCACGACCACGCTGATCCCGCACGAGGAGTTCGAGGAGGGCGGCAAGGCGAGCGGCCGTGCATTGGCCTACCTGGCGCACACGTTCCTCGGCGAGTGGTTCGGCAGCGTGTACGACGTCTCCACGATCGCGATCCTGTGGTTCGCGGGCGCCTCGGCCATGGCGGGCCTGATCAACCTGGTGCCGCGCTATCTCCCCCGATATGGCATGGCGCCCGAATGGACCGGCGCGGTGCGGCCCCTGGTTCTCGTCTTCGCGGCGATCGCGTTCGCCATCACGATCATCTTCGACGCCGACGTGGACGCCCAGGGCGGCGCATACGCCACGGGCGTGCTGGTGCTGATGCTGTCGGCGGCGGTCGCGGTGACGCTGTCGGCGTTCAGGAAGGGCCAGACGGCCGCCGCGATCGGCTTCGGGCTGATCGCGGCGGTCCTCGCCTACACGCTGGTCGACAACGTGGTCGAACGGCCCGACGGCGTGAAGATCGCATCCTTCTTCATCGCCGCGATCATCATCACCTCGGTGATCTCCCGGGCCACCCGTTCCACGGAGCTACGGGTGACCGAGGTCGGCCTGGACCCGCTGGCCCAGCAGTGGGTCAACGAGGCCGGCGGCCTGATCCACCTGATCGCGAACGAGCCCAATCAACGTGACCAGCACGAATACCACGACAAGCTGCGCGAGCAGTGGATCAACCACCGGCTGCGTAGCGACGAGCCCGTGATGTTCGTCGAGGTCACCGTGCCGGACGCGTCGGAGTTCGAGACCGAGCTGCACGTCCGGGGCGAGGAGCGCTACGGGCACAGGATCCTGCGGATCGAGAGCTCGGCCGTGCCGAACTCGCTGGCCGCCCTCCTGCTCCACGTCCGCGACCGCACCGGTGCGGTGCCGCACATCTACTTCCACTGGGCCGAGGGCAATCCCGTGCTCGCCATGCTGCGCTACCTGGTGTTCGGCGGCGGCGACGTGCCCCCGCTCACCCGCGAGGTGCTGCGCAAGGCGGAGCCGGACCTCGAACGCCGGCCCCACGTCCACGTCGGCTAATCGGCATGCACCGCACAGACCTCCTGACGGTAGGGCCGGTTCTTGATCTTCCCAAGGATCGGCTCACAGGGGCCGAACTCCGGGTTGGCGTGCCGCCCGAGCACGATCGCAGCTACGCGTTCCGCTCCTGCCTGCTTGAGAGCGTGCGAGGCGGGCTGGACGCGGGCTCCCGTCGTCCAGGTGTCGTCGACGAGCAGCACACGGCACCCGGAAAGCCGTCAGGCGGATCGGGTACCGAGAAGCGCTCTCTGTGAAAAGATCGCAGGTCAGGGGGGGAGTGCCGAATTCGCGGTCAGCCGCACCCAGGGGAGCCGGAGCCTGTTCCCGATCAGCAGGCGCAGCGGATGTTCGCCGGACCGTCCTCTCGTGCTCGGCACCACCGCCACGTGGCTCCACCGGTCGACGTGGGCCGCTTTCGCGGCGCAAGGGTGGTGATCCGTGGGGATCTCCGGAAGAGAATCGGGGCCGGTGTTCAGTTCCGAGATCAATCCTTCCACGACATCGAGAAGCTCACCCAGGCTTGCGACAACATGGACGCCGGGCTTTTTCGCGTAGTCGCGGGCCCAGTCGTGTTCAAGCAGTTGGTCCGGCATGATCACGGGCCGCCCGTGCTCCAATGCGAGCCTGGCCTGGATGCGTGCACCGCTCTTCCACGGAGCCTCGACCACGACGGTAGCCGCCGCGTAGCCGCTCATCACGGCGTTTCTCATCGGGAAGTTGCGCTGGTGCGGCGGAGTGTCCGGCCAGAACTGGCTGATGACCAGGCCATCGCAGGAGATTCGTTCCTGCAGTGCGCGGTTCTGGGCGGGATAGAACTGGTTGATTCCCGTTCCGATAACGGCGACCGTCCGTCCGTCCGCGTCCAGCGCGGCTCGATGGGCGGCGGTGTCGATCCCCTTCGCGAGACCACTCACCACTGTCACGCCATTTCGAGCAAGGTCAGTGGCCACCGCAGAGGCTATGCCGAGTCCTCGCTCGCTGGCCTGCCGGGTGCCGGCCACTGCGATCGCACGGTGGTCCGCCCGGAGCGTGCCGCGGGAGAAAAGCACCGGCGGCGTCTGGTGGATGCTGCGCAGTCGGCTCGGGTAGTCGGGGTCGAAGAAGGCGTGCACCCCGATTCCGGCGGAGTCCCAGGCGTTCAACGCCTGCTACGCCGGGGAGCGCCTCAGGGAGTGGCGACGACCGGGTCGCGGCGTGGCGGCGTCGTTTCGCCGTCCTCGACGTCCATCCCGCCCTCGCCGTACGGCGGGGCCTGCCGGTCGCGGGCGCGCGGGAGACCGATGCGGTTCTCCTCCCGGCGCGACAGCGGGCTCCCGGCCGTCGGCGGCTCTGTGAACTGGTCATCGAGGGTCTGGTGGAGGATGCACATCACGCGGTCCTGGAGTTCGGCCGGCTCATCAGGCCGGCGGGGTCGATCACGATGCCGATCACGCCGAGATCCTTGAGCATGCTCCGCAGCGCGGGCTCGCTCAGACGGACCCAGCCATGGTCGCTGCCCAGCACCTTCGTCAGCCGCAGCGGCGAGGTGAAGGCCACGGCCGTCCGTGTGCCCGCGGCCGTCCGGAACAGGCGTAGCGCCAGGGAGAACGAGCTGCGGCGGACCGGCACATATAAGGGATCTTCGAGCATTGTCATGCCTTCCGGAGGGAGCAACGAAGGCGACGTTAGGCGCCACGCGACCAGCGGGAACGCCGTCACTACGGAATCCCGACGCCCTGCCGCCGAAAGCTGACGCGACGTTGATGCGTCGCCGCGTCCCTGGCCGCGGCGACGAGCACGTCTTCACCGGCGCGGGTCGCGGCGTCGAGCACGTCTCACCGTGCTGGTCGCCGCCCGTCGCCCGTCGCCCGTCGCCCGTCGCCCGTCGACCGGCAACGGCGGCGTCCGCCGCCTTCGAACGCGCGACTACGAGGGCATGCCCGGCCGCGTAGAAGCGGCGTGGAAGCGGCGTGGAAGCGGTGTAGGAGTGGCGTAGATGTTCCGGCGCTCGGCGTAGCGAACGCGTCAAGAACCTCAAGACCCCTCAGAGCAGGCGCTTTGCTGGTTAAAGGGCCGCCGGTCCGGCGGCCGGGCAAGCATCCGGATTTGAGGAAGTGAGATGGCCGACGTCATCTTCGTCGCCCTGACGGTCGCGATATTCGCGATCTGCGGGCTCGTGGTGAAGGCGGTGGAGCGCCTGTGAGCGCTGTCAACGCCGTGGGTCTGGTCGTGGCCGCCGGCCTGGTGGTCTTCATGGTCGCGGCCCTGCTGTTCCCGGAGCGTTTCTGATGTCGCCCACCACGGCCGGGATCCTGTTCATCGGATCCCTCGTCGTCGTCCTGGTGCTGACGCACCGGCCGCTCGGCGACTACATGCACCGCGTCTACAGCGGCACGCGGCACCTGGCCGTCGAACGAGTGATGTACCGGCTCATCGGGGTACGGCCGGACGCCGAGCAGCGGTGGAGCGTCTACGCCCGCAGCGTGCTCGCCTTCTCCGCCGTCTCGATCCTGTTCCTCTACGCCTTCCAGCGCCTGCAGGACAAGCTGCTGCTGAGCCTCGGCTTTCCCGGGGTGGCGGACCACGTGGCGTGGAACACCGCGGTCAGCTTCGTCACCAACACCAACTGGCAGGCGTACTCGGGTGAGTCCACGATGGGCCACCTGGTGCAGATGGCCGGCCTGGCGGTGCAGAACTTCGTGTCGGCCGCCGTCGGCATGGCCGTGGCGATCGCCCTGGTGCGCGGCTTCGCCCGCAAGCGGACGGACGAGCTCGGCAATTTCTGGGTTGACCTGGTGCGCGGCACGGTCCGCGTCCTGCTGCCGATCGCGTTCGCCGGGGCGCTCCTCCTGGTGGCCGGCGGCGTGATCCAGAACTTCGCGGGCGTCCACGAGGTCGCCACGCTGACCGGGGGCACGCAGGGCATCACCGGCGGGCCGGTGGCCGGCCAGGAGGTCATCAAGGAGCTCGGCAACAACGGCGGCGGCTTCTACAACGCCAACTCCGCCCACCCCTTCGAGAACGCGACCTCCTGGACGAACTGGCTGGAGATCTTCCTGATCCTCGTGCTGCCGTTCGCGCTGCCGCGCACGTTCGGGCGCATGGTGGGCGACCGGCGGCAGGGCTACGCGATCGTCGCGATCATGGGCGTGCTGGCCTTCGCGAGCGTCGCGCTGCTCACGGGGCTGGAGATCGCGCATCACGGCACCGTTCCGCAGGCGGTCGGCGCCGCGATGGAAGGCAAGGAGGTCAGGTTCGGCGTGCCCGACTCGGGCACCTTCGCCGCGGCCACGACGCTGACCTCGACCGGCGCGGTCGACTCCTTCCACGACTCCTACACCGCGCTCGGCGGCATGATGACGATGGTCGACATGATGCTGGGCGAGGTGGCGCCCGGCGGGGTGGGCGCGGGCCTGTACGGCATGCTCGTGCTCGCGGTGATCACCGTGTTCGTCGCCGGTCTCATGGTGGGCCGTACGCCGGAGTATCTGGGCAAGAAGATCGGCTCGCGCGAGATCAAGCTGGCCTCGCTCTACTTCCTGACCACGCCGGTGCTCGTGCTCGTGGGCACCGCCCTGGCCATGGCCTCGCCCGGGCAGCGGGCGAGCATGCTCAACTCCGGGCCGCACGGCCTGTCCGAAGTGCTCTACGCGTTCACCAGCGCCTCCAACAACAACGGGTCGGCGTTCGGCGGCATCACCGTGAACACCCCGTGGTACGACACCGCGCTCGGGCTGTGCATGGCCTTCGGCCGGTTCCTGCCGATCGTCTTCGTGCTCGGCCTCGCCGGTTCGCTGGCCAGGCAGGCCCCCGCACCGGCCTCGGCGGGCACGCTCCCCACCCACCGCCCGCAGTTCGTCGGCATGGTCGTCGGCGTGACGATCATCGTCGTGGCGCTGACCTTCCTCCCCGCTCTGGCGCTCGGCCCGCTCGCAGAAGGAATCCAGTGATGACAATGCTCCAGGCGCCGGAAACCTCGGCTCCCGCACCCGCTCCGGAGAAGGGCGGCAAGGTGGGCGGTGGTCTGCTCGACCCCAGGCAGCTCGTGCGGTCGCTGCCCGAGGCCCTGCGCAAGCTGAACCCCGCCACGCTGTGGCGCAACCCGGTGATGCTCATCGTCGAGGTCGGCGCGGCGTTCACCACCGTGCTCGCGCTCACCGATCCCTCGTTCTTCGCCTGGGCGATCGCGGTCTGGCTGTGGCTGACCGTCGTGTTCGCCAACCTGGCCGAGGCCGTGGCCGAGGGCCGGGGCAAGGCCCAGGCCGCCACGTTGCGGGCGGCCAAGCGCGACACGATGGCCCGGCGGCTGCCGGACCCGGCCGACCCCGGGCGCCGGGAGACGGTGGGCGCCCCCGAACTCCGGCAGGGCGACCATGTCATCGTCGAGGCCGGCGAGATCATCCCGGGCGACGGCGACGTGGTCGAGGGCATCGCCAGCGTGGACGAGTCGGCCATCACCGGGGAGTCCGCACCGGTGATCCGCGAGTCCGGCGGCGACCGCTCGGCCGTCACGGGCGGCACCAAGGTTCTGTCGGACCGGATCATCGTACGGATCACCCAGAAGCCGGGGGAGAGCTTCATCGACCGGATGATCGCCCTGGTCGAGGGCGCGAACCGGCAGAAGACCCCCAACGAGATCGCCCTCAACATCCTGCTGGCCGCACTCACGATCATCTTCTTGATCGCCACGGTGACCATGCAGCCGCTGGCGATCTACTCCAAGGCGCAGAACCCCGGTATCCCCGACTCCCTGGCACTGAACGGGAACGGCGTCACCGGCATCGTGCTGATCTCGCTGCTGGTCTGCCTCATCCCGACCACGATCGGGGCGCTGCTGTCGGCCATCGGCATCGCCGGCATGGACCGCCTGGTGCAGCGCAACGTGCTGGCCATGTCCGGCCGCGCGGTCGAGGCAGCCGGTGACGTCAGCACGCTGCTGCTCGACAAGACCGGCACGATCACCCTGGGCAACCGGCAGGCGGCCGAGTTCCTTCCGGTGCCCGGTGTGCCCGTCATGGAGCTCGCGCGGGCGGCGCAGCTGTCCAGCCTGGCGGACGAGACCCCCGAGGGCCGTTCGATCGTGGTCTACGCCAAGAACACCTTCGGCCTGCGCGAACGGCGGCCGGGCGAGCTGGCCCACGCCGGCTGGATTCCGTTCACCGCGCAGACCCGCATGTCCGGCGTCGACGTCGACGGGCGCCGGGTCCGCAAGGGCGCCGCGGCCGCCGTGATCAGGTGGGTGCGCGACAACGGCGGCCGGCCCTCCGCGTACGTCGGGCAGCTGGTCGACGGGATCTCCGCCTCCGGCGGCACGCCGCTCGTGGTGGGCGAGATCGATGGCTGCACGGCCCGGGTGCTCGGCGTCATCCACCTCAAGGACGTCGTCAAGACGGGCATGCGCGAGCGGTTCGACGAGATGCGCCGGATGGGCATCCGCACCGTCATGATCACCGGGGACAACCCGCTCACCGCCAAGGCCATCGCCGACGAGGCGGGCGTGGACGACTTCCTGGCCGAGGCGACCCCGGAGGACAAGCTCGCCCTGATCCGCAAGGAGCAGGAGGGCGGGCGGCTGGTCGCGATGACCGGCGACGGCACCAACGACGCCCCGGCGCTGGCCCAGGCCGACGTGGGGGTGGCGATGAACACCGGCACCTCGGCCGCCAAGGAGGCCGGGAACATGGTCGATCTCGACTCCAACCCGACCAAGCTCATCGAGATCGTCGAGATCGGCAAGCAACTGCTGATCACCCGGGGTGCGCTGACCACCTTCTCCATCGCCAACGACATCGCGAAGTATTTCGCGATCATCCCGGCCATGTTCGCCGCCGTCTATCCGGGCCTGGACACGCTGAACGTCATGCGGCTGCACAGCCCGCAGTCGGCCATCCTGTCCGCGGTCATCTTCAACGCCCTGGTCATCGTCGCGCTGATCCCGCTCGCCCTGCGCGGCGTGCGCTACCGCCCCTCCAGCGCGTCGAAACTGCTCAGCCGCAACCTCTACATCTACGGCCTCGGCGGGATCGTCGTCCCGTTCATCGGCATCAAGCTCATCGACCTGCTCATCATGTTCCTTCCGGGGATGTCATAAATGGAACGCCTGCCAAGCTGGATCCGCCGGCACATCGCGGCGCTGCGCGCGCTTCTCGTGCTCACCCTGGTGACCGGCGCGATATACCCGCTGCTGGTCACGGGCGTCGCGCAGGCCGTGTTCAACGGCAACGCCGACGGCTCCCTCCTCAAGGAGGGCGGCAAGGATGTGGGCAGCGCCCTCATCGGCCAGAGCTTCACCGACGCGGACGGCAACCCGATCAAAACGTACTTCCAGAGCCGCCCATCCGCGAGCGGTTACGATCCGTCGGCCTCGGGCGCGAGCAACCTCGGCCCGGAGGACGTCCTCGACACCCTCCCCGTGCCGGGCGCCAAGGACGACGAGGGGAACCCCGACACCGGCAGGCAGAGCCTGCTCACCCAGGTGTGCGCCCGGTCCAAGGCGATCGGCGAACTGGAGGGCGTCAGCGGGGCCAGGCCGTACTGCACGGCGGACGGCGTCGGCGCGGTGCTCAAGGTCTTCCCCGCCGCCGGCACACCCACGAAGGTCGTCAGCGTCAACCAGGCCTGTCCCGCCACGCCGTTCGTCCCGGTCTACGAAGGGGTGAAGGTCGAGTGCGGCAGGCCGGGCGAGGACTACTCGGCCGGGCGCACTGTGCCGGTGCGCGGCGACGCCCGCGCGGTCGTCCCGCCGGACGCCGTCACCGCGAGCGGCAGCGGCCTCGACCCGGACATCTCCATCGCGTACGCCGAACTGCAGGCCCCACGGGTGGCCAGGGAGCGCGGCGTCGGCCTGGACACCGTACGAGCCCTCATCAGGCGGCACACGACCGGCCGGGCGCTCGGGTTCATGGGAGAGCCCGGCGTGAACGTGCTGGAGCTCAACCTGGATCTCGACAGGCTGAAGAGATGAGCTGAAGGGCGCTCGGGCGGCCGCGAGTCCACCGCGGCGCGGCACCCGGGGCCGGCAGGACCCACGACCGCCCGGTGGCGAACGTCCGGCGTCTGGAGCCGGTGGACGGGGCGCCCGCTTAACCGGTGCAGGCAGGTGTAACTTTCATCGGCCGGGTCCTGGCACTAACCGGTTCACCACAGGTGAGAAGGCATGTGGGAAGATCGGGCCGGGCGGCGTGATTGCGGAGAGGGCCTCCGGGCGTATTCGGTGCGAACGCTCCCGTACGTACGCTCGATGAGGAAGTCCCCATGAGACGAGGGTTACGCCCACTCCACCTGCTCGTGTCGCCGGCTCTCGCCCTGACGGCGGGCATGGCGGCGGGCATGGCGGCGGGCATGGTGGCGTTCTCCCACACGGCCGCCGGCGCGGCGAGCTCCGGCTTCGTGCAGCGGTGTGGCATCCATTTCTGCCTGGACGGCAAGATGTACTACTTCGCGGGCGCGAACACCTACGACGTGTTCACCTACGGCGGCAGCTACGGCGACACCGAGACGCAGTACATGGACAAGGCGCGCATCGACGCGCACATGGCCGAGCTGCAGGCCGACAAGGTGAGCGTGCTGCGGCTGTGGATGTTCAGCCATGAGAGCCGGCACGGGTTCGAGCCCGGCAAGGGCGTGTACAACGACCAGCAGTTCGCGCTGTTCGACTACGTCATCGAGTCCGCCAAGGCGCACGACATCCGGCTCATCCCGGTGTTCGAGAACTACTGGGAGGCGTACGGCGGCATCGACACCCGGCTGAGGTGGGAGGGCCTGAGCGGCGGGCACCCCGGGCGCGCCGTCTTCTTCGACAAGACCAAGTGCCCGGGCTGCTTCACCCAGTACAAGAACTATGTCGACTACGCACTCAACCGCACGAACCACTACAGCGGGATCACCCGGCGCTCGCCGTGTTCCGGGCGCACTCGGCCCGGATGGCGGCCAAGAGCGGAGGCGCCGCCTCGCCCTCTCCGTCTCCCAGCGCGTCTCCCAGCGCGTCTCCCAGCGCGTCTCCCAGCGCGTCTCCCAGCGCGTCTCCCAGCGCGTCTCCGTCCGCCTCGCCCAGCCGGTCCCCGTCGCCACCGTCGCCGTCACCGTCTCCTTCCGCCGGCCCGTCCGTCTCCCCGTCTCCCTCTCCTTCGGCCCCGTCTCCCTCTCCTTCGGTTACGCCGACGTCGGTGCCCTGCACGGTGACGTACAAGACCAACGACTGGGGGAGCGGCTTCACCGCTGACGTCACGATCGCCAACGGCACGAGCAGCGCGCTCAACGGCTGGACCCTGGTGTTCGACTTCGCCGGAAACCAGAAGATCACCAACGCCTGGAACGGCACCGCCACCCAGTCCGGCACCCGGGTGACGGTGCAGAACGCGAGCTGGAACGGCGCGATCCCGGCCAACGGCGGCACGGCGAGCTTCGGTTTCCAGGCGAGCTACAGCGGATCCAACGCCGCCCCGGGCATGTTCACGCTCAACGGCGCCCCCTGCGTACGGAGGTGACCCCGCGACCGGCCCCGGCCGACGCGCGCGCTCGCGCCGCCCGGAACCGACGATGACTCACGGGTGGTCGTCTCCGCCGAGGCGGCGCCTGGAGAACACTATGCGCGCCGGCACGGGACCAGGTCAGGTGGTGCGGCGGGAGCGGGCCAGAGCGAGCCCGCCGAGAAGCATGGCGATCGGCCCGGCCACCAGGTCCACCCAGCCCCCGACGATGCCGTAGCCGGTGCCGGGACCACCCTTGGCGGCGGCCACGACCAGCACGCCGATGATCGTGCAGGTCAGCCCAGCCGCCAGGGCCACGACGGCCCCCCTTCTCCCGGTGCCTGCACCGATTCGGCCCGCGGCGCGGGCCAGGGCCAGCCCGCCGACGACGACGCCGGCCAGCCCCAGCAGCGCCGCCGCCAGGGCCCAGAGACGCCCGGTGGTCAGGGTGTAGGCACCGACCGGCTGGACCAGAACGCGCGCGGCCGCCGGTGTGGTGCGCCCCGCGATCGTGAGCAGGGCGGCGGTGGCGGCGGCGGGCAGGTGCAGAAGGGACATGGGGATCCTTTCGGTCGGCTGAACGGGCCCGCGGCATGCGCGTGCCGAGGCGCCGGTGCGGAGCGCCCGGGAGGGGCCTCACGGAAACCGATCGTCGCGCCGCCGGGGCGGCCGGGGCTTCCGGCAGCGGTCGGCACCGGCTACGCGGTTCCGCGTAGCCGGGCCGGACCCAGGTACGCCCCTGGCGGTAGGGCGGCCGCGCGTCCGGGCGGAGTGGCCCCGCACACGCGGAACCGTAGGATCGCGGCATGGAACACCGCGTGGCGTCGTTGCGCCTGCCGGCACCGGCGCAGGACGTGTTGCTCGCGCTGTTCGTCACGGTGGCGCAGGTGCAGGGCACGATCGTCCGCAACGCCGGCGAGGTGGTGCAGCGTCCCCTCACCGACCTGGGAAACCTCGGATATGTCCTGCTGGTCGTGAGCGGCGTCGTCGTCGCCGTACGCCGCCGGTGGCCGGTGCCGGTGTTCGTCACCGCCGCGCTCGCCAGCCTGGTGTACTACGGCCTCGGCTTCCCGGACGGGCCGGGCTGGCTCGGGCTCTTCGCCGCCCTCTACACGCTTGCCGCGTACGGGGACGGGCGCCGGTCGCTGGTGATCGCCGGGGCGGGTATCGCGGTGCTCACCGCCGTCTGGCTGGTCGCCGCGTCCGGCATCGAGCCACGCGCCGCCATCGGCTGGGTGTACTTCCGCATCGGCGCGTCGGTCATGAGCGCGGCCCTCGGCGAGTCCGTCCGGTCCCGGCAGGTCATCGCGGCCGAGGCCCGGGAGCGCGCCGAGCTGGCCGAGCGGACCCGCGAGGAGGAGGCGCGGGCGCGCGTGAACGCCGAACGGCTCCGGATCGCGCGCGAGGTCCACGACACCGTCGCGCACGCGATCGCGGTCATCAACGTCCAGTCCGGTGTCACCGCGCACGTGCTCGACAAGCGGCCGGAAGTGGCGCGCGAGGCGCTGCGCGCCATCGAGGAGCACAGTTCCCGGGCGCTGCGGGAGATGCGGGCCATCCTGGGAGTGCTCCGCGACGACGACGGCGACGACAACGAGGGGCGGGAGCCGTACCCCGGGCTGGGACAGATCGGCGAGCTGGCCGCCAAGGCGCGCGAGGCCGGACTCGACATCACGGTCGAGGAGGCTCCGCCCGCGACGTCGTTGCCGAGCGCGGTGGGCAGCGCCGCCTACCGGATCGTCCAGGAATCGATCACCAACGTGGTCCGTCACGTCGGCCCGACCCAGGTGACGGTGGAGCTGAACCCCGGGATCGAGGCCTTGGAGATCCGCGTCACCGATGAGGGCCGCCGCGCCGCCGCAGGTCATGCTGATCCGCGCCTGCCCGCCCGGCATCCGAGCGGCGTCGCAGGCTCGGCCGGGCCCGGCCGCGGCATCGCCGGCATGCGCGAGCGCTGCCGGCTGCTGGGCGGAGAGCTCGACGCCGGGCCGCTTCCGGGCGGCGGGTTCGAGGTCAGGGCACGCCTGCCCCTCGCGCCGACCGGGCCGCGCGCATGAACGCGGCGGAGGCCGCACCGATCAAGGTGCTGATCGCCGATGACGAGCGTCTGGTGCGTTCCGGGTTCAAGGTCCTGCTCGACATCGAGGACGACATCACGGTGGTGGGGGAGGCCACCGACGGCGCCGAAGCCGTCGAACGGGCCCGTGCCACCCGCCCCGACGTCGTCCTCATGGACATCCGCATGCCCAGGCTGGACGGGATCCAGGCGACCGCCCGGATTTCCGAGACGCGCGGGCTGGAGCAGGTGCGGGTGCTCATCCTCACCACCTACGACACCGACGAGTACGTGTTCGACGCACTGCAGGCCGGGGCGAGCGGCTTCCTGCTCAAGGACGCCGGGCCTGCCGAGCTCCTGCACGCCATCCGGGTGATCGCCGCCGGGGACGCGCTGCTCGCGCCGCGGATCACCCGGCGCCTCATCGGCCGGTTCGCCGCGCTGCGAACGGCCGCCCGGGCGGGGGAGGACCGCCTCGCGGTGCTGACCGAGCGCGAGCGCGAGGTGCTGGCCCTGGTGGGACGGGGGCTGAGCAACCACGAGATCGGCGCCGAGTTGTTCCTCAGCCCGGCCACCGCGCGCACCCACGTCAGCCGCGCGATGGCGAAGCTGGGCGCGCGCGACCGCGCGCAACTGGTCGTCATCGCCTATCAGGCAGGACTGGTCGGCCCCGCGATGTGAGGCACGGCCGGGTCGCGCTCGTGCGGCGGCTGGGGGCCGTGCCGCCACCGCCCGCACCGCACCGGCGTTCCAGGTGGGCGCCGCAGGTGCGGCAACCGCACCTCTTGACGACTGCGGGCGGCGGAAGCACAAATTTATTTGCGCAAATTATCTCGTGGATTTGCTACGCTGTCGGGCGTGAGCAAGAAGACGGGCCGGATCACCGACCCAACGGTCCTCAAGGTCATCGCCCACCCCGCACGGCTACGGCTGTACGAGGTCCTGGTGGCGGACGGGCCGGCGACCGCCGCCCAACTGGCCAGACATGTCCCCGGGGCGCCCGGCTCGCTGAGCTACCACCTGCGCAGGCTCGCCGCCCACGGCTTCATCGAGGAGGCGCCCGACCTGTGCGAGGACGGGCGGGAGCGCTGGTGGCGGGCGATACCGGGCGGCGTCCGCTGGTCCCCGGAGGACTTCGCGGACAGCCCGGGGGCGCAGGAGGTGGCGGCGACCGCGCAGCGGGTGCTCATCGGGCGCCACATCGATCGGCTGCAGGAATGGCTGGCCGACGGTCCGCAGCGCTGGGGAACCGCCTGGGCGTCGGCGGCGAAGAGCACCGACAGCGTGCTCCGCCTCACACCCGACGAGCTGCGCGAGCTCGGCAGGGAACTCGACGCCGTCATCGAACGATGGGCCGGACGCCCCGACGGCCCGGGTCGAGACCACGTGTTCCTGTTCCTGCACGCCTTTCCCATCGCAGGGTCCGCACCCGCGAGCGACACGGGCACCGAGCCCCGGTAGGCCCAGACCTCATCCCCCTTCTCCCCAGGAACACCGCCATGCCGCACGACAGCAGGTCGCAACGACGATTGCCACGGCCCCTGAGCCCTACCGGACGGCAGCGGACTGAGCGGCCGGCGGGAGTACTGCGCGCGCCGGGCTTCGGCCGTTATCTCACCGGGTTCGGCATGTCGTTGGTGGGCGACCAGATCTGGTTCATCGCCTTGGGCTGGGCGGCGGCCCGCACGGGAGACCCCCGGCAGGCGGCACTCGTCATGACGGCCGCGTCCGTTCCCCGGGCGGTGCTGATCCTGCTCGGGGGGACGGTCGCCGACCGCTACGGTCCCTTGCGGGTGACCCTGGCGAGCCAGACGCTGCGCGCCGCCCTCATGCTCGCCTTCGCCGTCGCGGTGGTGACGGCATCCGCGCCGCACCTCTGGTTGCTGATCGGGGTGGCGCTGCTGTTCGGCGCACTGGACGCCGCCCACATGCCCGCCGCAGCGGCGCTGCCGCCCGCGTTGCTGCAGCCGCGGCAGCTGCCCGCAGGTCAGGGACTCGTCCAGACCCTGGAACGAACGGCCACGGTGCTCGGGGCTCCGCTCGGGGGGATTCTCGTCGCCGCCGGCGGCCCCGGTCTGGCCGCCGCCGCCAACGCCGCGCTGTTCACCGCCGCGCTGCTGCTGTTGCGCTCCCTGCGGCTCCGCGTACGACCGCAGCCGGACGAGCCGGAGAACCCTCGTGAAAAGGAGAACCTGTTCGCGTCCCTGTGGACCGGACTGCGCTACGCCGCCACCACACCCGTCCTCGGCCCCGTGTTGCTGGTCGTCACCACCTTGAATCTCGCGCTCTCCGCCCCCCTCAACGTCGGCGTGGCGCTGCTGGCCGAAAACCGTGGGTGGAACGCGACCGGCTTCAGCCTCGTCATCAGCGGATTCGGCATCGGAGCCGTCGCCGGTGCGCTGCTTCTCGTGGCTCTCCCGCCCGCGCGTAAACCGGCCGTCACGGGATTGCGCTGGGTCGCCGCGGGCGCCGCCTTCGTCGCGCTGCTGCCGTTCGTGCCCGGCCTCCCGCTCGCGGCCGTCGCGGCCGCCGGGCTCGGGTTCACCTCGGGACCCGCGGGCGCACTGCTCCTCGGAGTCGTCCAGGCCAACACCAGCCATGCCTACCTGGGGCGCGTCATGGCACTGGTCAGCTTCTCCGCCCTCGGGCTGGTGCCCGTCTCCTACACCGTCTTCGCCGTCATGGTCGAGCGCTTCAGCCTCCACGCGGCGTTCGGCGCCTGCGCGATCGCCGAAATCGCCGCCACCGGCGTAGCCCTCGGCACCCGATCGATCCGCGCGGCCACCACACCCCGCGAAGACCCGGCGGATCGTCACCACCCTGCATGAGGTCCGGTGCTGCGGGAGCCATCACGAGACCGAGCGGCCGCTTTTCCTTCGTGTTCGGCCCGGAGACGCAGGCGACGGCCACTAGGGTGGGCGGGTCGACGCGACGGGAACGGCGCATGACGCGTTCCCTGCTCGTGTCCGTACGCCACGCCCACCCGGGAGACGCGACACGATGTCCAGCCACAGGGCCACCGTCGACGTGGTGGTGCTCACCATGAACGACCGGCCCGAGGGCGGGCACGGGCAGCGCCGCCCCATGTCGTGGGCCACCGTGGTGCGGCTCACCCTGGCGGGCCGCCCCCCGATCATCTGACCCCGCGGGCCGAACGCGCACGATCCCCGCCGGCCGGGTCCGGCCGGCGGGGACGAGCCGCCGCTAGCGGGCCGTGAGGGTCCAGAGGTGGTCGGCGGTGCCGTTGTCCTCCCACTGGAGGACCTGGGCGCCGGGCGACTTGCTCATGCCGTTGACGCCGAGCAGCAGACCGCTGTTGTAGTTGCGGATCTTGTAGCGGCCGTTCCCGTCCGGTAGGAACGACCACAGATGGTCGGCGGTGCCGTTGTCACCCCAGATCAGGGCCGTACCGCCGTTGCCGGTGCTCATGTTGGTGATGCCGAGGAGCAGCCCGCTCGCCCTGTTGACGATCTTGTAGAGGCCGGAGCCGCTGTCGACGAGGGTCCACGTCTGGGTGGCGCTGGACGAGGGAGTGGCCTGGTCGACCAGGGTGCCCTGGCCGGTGCCGGAGTTCAGCGTGTCCAGGGCGAGGCCGCTGTTCACGTTCCTGATCTGGTACGACCCGGCCAGCGAGGTGCCGGGGTTGCCGCCGCCGCTGCCCGGAGTGACGACCAGGTGATATCCGTAGGTGGCGTTCATCGCCGGGATGGGCACGGTGATCGAGCCGTTGTTCACGGTGTAGTTCGACTCGGCCAGCGTGCTGGGTCCGGAGACGGCCACCGTACGGCCGGGGGAGGGGGTGTACTCGACCTTCACATGGGCGGTCCCGCCGAAGGAGCCGAGCCCGTTGATCGCCACGGCGCTGTCACCGGAGCCGCCTCCGACGATGACGCTGAGCTGGTCACCGGCGCTGTTCATCGCCGCGGCGCCGTCGATGCCGGTCTGCGCGGGCGGCGTGGTCGTCACCATGTTGCCGCTCATGTCGGCGTACCACTTGTAGAGCCAGTAGGCGCCGTTGGGCGAGCCGCCGCGGCCGGTGAGCAGGTCGCCGAGCGTGCCGGACTGGTTCCAGAACGCCAGCTCGGCGTCGTGGACGCCCAGCCGCTCGAACTTGGCGATGTACCCGACGAGGGCGCCGGGGATGCCGACCTCCGATGGGGCGGCGTACTCCTCGATGGCGATCGGACGCGGGCTGATGCCGTACTTCTTCTCGAGGTTGACGACCGTGGCGATGTCGCCGGCGATCTTCGAGGACCTGATCAGCTCATGCCAGGCGATGATGTCCGGCACGGTGTTGGTCGCGACCGCGTTCCTCAGGAAGTTGTCCATGTCGCTGATGTTGTCCGAGAAGCTCGGCCCCTGGATCGGGGTCGTCGGGTCCTTGGCCCGCACCTCACGGTAGGTCCTGGTCCAGAAGTCCTCGAAGGTGCCGTTCGCCGAGTTCCAGGTGTTGTCCGACTCGTTCCACAGCTCGTACGCGGCGAGGTTGGTGATGCCGGACGCCTTGGTCTGCGCGATCTGCTGGTCGACCAGGCTGAACCAGTTGCTCCAGCTGAACTGGTATGGCCAGCCCGCGTACACGTCGGACAGCCGGTTCACGACCTTCGCGCCGGCCCTGGCCGCCTTCGGGGCGACGGTCAGGATGTCGCCCGTCGGCTGCTGCCTGCCGCCCTGCGGCTTCTGCACGAAGGTGTTCGGCTTGATGGCCTGGGCGAGGTTGTCCGCCGGCGTCGACGCGTCCGCCAGGCCGTACAGCGAGCCGCTCGCCACGTGCGTCACCGGACGGAAGGGCTGGTCGGCGTTGACCACCAGCGTGGTCGAGGGACTCGCGGCGGCGCCGGCGGGGGCGGCGGCGAGGGGCGCGCCGGCCGCGCTGAGGGCGAGCGAGGTGAGCAGGGCGGCGGCCTGCCCGGCTCTGGATCTGGTCGTCTTCATGCGTCTCTCCTGGGGGGTGTGGGGGTGTCCGCGGAGTGGACCGCGGGGGCGTCGGCGGGCGACGAGGATGACGCGGGGCGCACAACCCGGGCTGAGCAACTGTGCGCAAAGGTTTTCCGAGCCGGAAACGTACGATGAACTTGTCCGGCCGTCAAGACTGTCCGCCATGCGGCTTTCTTTCTGCGCACGATTTCCCGACGCGGACAGCGGGGGTATCGGGACCACCGCAAAGGTGGAGGCAAAGGATTGCGTACGCCGGAATCGAGCCGTACGATCACGTCGGCGAGCCTCCGCGAAAACCGGCCTGGCCAGGGGATTTCCCCGGCCGCCCGCCGCCGGAGGCTCCTCGTCGGCCGAGCGGGCGCATGCCGGGAGGCTTCACCGGCGACGCTCGGGATGAGTGAGCGTGAAAATTTCGCTCATCTCGCGATAGCTTTCTGGGCATCCTGCCGTAAGATCTCGGAGCTCAGGACGTGAGATCGCCGCCGTCCCGCCTGGGGTGACCCTGATTCGCCCGGAGGATTTCACGTAACTTTCATCGCCTTCGCCAGCGTCCGTTCCGTCGTATGTCGCCGGTAACCAGGGCCGATCTGTCAAGATGACCTGCGGGGTGAAAGCGGCTTTACCCGCGTCGTTGACAGCCCCGCAGGTTCGAGCCGACACTTTCGCCGTCTGTCCGATAATTTCGCCCGCTACGAAGGGTCTCGACCGCTGTCGATCCGGATCGCGGACCGCGACAGGGTCCTCAGATCGGCGGCCGTGTGACGACCGGCCAACCTCCGCCGCGGCGCTGCGGGGGCCGCCACCCCGGCCGTCGGCACCACGTCGCTCCGGCCGCCGTCGGCCCGTTGAGGAGGAGGCGCGTACATGAATCACCTTCCCGTCCGGATGAGAAGCCGCGGGTCCGGCGGCGTACGGCTGTTCATCGGCCGTGTCTGCGCCGTGGCGCTGGCCGCTGCCGTGGCGTTGCTGCCCGGTGTCGCCAACGCGGCCGTGACGACGAACCAGACCGGCACCAACAACGGATACTTCTATTCGTTCTGGACCGACAGCCAGGGCACGGTCTCCATGGAGCTGGGCTCCGGCGGAAACTACAGCACCTCCTGGCGCAACACCGGCAACTTC
>NZ_VJVX01000129.1:0-4975 GCF_008033685.1 Microbispora sp. CSR-4 | reverse complement strand
CCTCACCGCCGTCGAACTCCGCAACCGCCTCACCACCACAACCACCCTCCGCCTCCCCGCCACCCTCACCTTCGACCACCCCACCCCCCGCGCCATCGCCGATCTGCTGGACGGCCTGCTCGGAGGCGTCCGTACGGAGAAGGCACCCGTACGGGCCGAAACGGCGGCGATCGGGGCCCTGGCCGACGACCCGGTCGTCATCGTCGGCATGGCCTGCCGGCTTCCCGGCGGCGTCGAATCGCCCGAGGCGCTCTGGCGACTCGTGGAGAGCGGCGGCGACGCGGTGTCGGAGTTCCCCACCGACCGGGGCTGGGACCTCGAAGGGCTCTACGACCCCGATCCCGACCATCCCGGCACCTCATACACCCGGCACGGCGGGTTCCTGCGGGACGTCGCCGACTTCGACGCCGCCTTCTTCGGCATCTCGCCCCGGGAGGCACTCGCGATGGACCCGCAGCAGCGGCTGCTGCTCGAAGTGGCGTGGGAGGCGTTCGAACGGGCGGGGATCGACCCACAGCGGCTCAAGGGCAGCCGCACCGGGGTCTTCGCGGGTGTGATGTACCACGACTACGCGCCCCGGCTGCAGGAGGTCCCCGGCGACCTGGAGGGATATCTCATCAACGGTAGCGCGGGCAGCGTCGCTTCGGGACGCGTGGCGTACACCTTCGGTTTCGAGGGCCCCGCGGTGACGGTGGACACGGCCTGCTCGTCCTCGCTTGTCGCCCTGCACCTGGCCGCCCAGTCGCTGCGTACGGGCGAGTCGGACCTCGCGCTCGCGGGCGGCGTCGCGGTGATGTCGTCGCCCGCCACGTTCGTCGAGTACTCGCGGCAGCGGGCCCTGTCGGCGGACGGGCGGTGCAAGGCGTTCTCCTCCTCCGCGGACGGCACCGGCTGGGGAGAAGGCGTGAGCCTGCTGCTCCTCGAACGGCTGTCGGACGCGCGCAGGAACGGGCACCCGGTGCTCGCGGTCGTCCGCGGCTCGGCCGTCAACCAGGACGGGGCCTCCAACGGTCTCACCGCCCCGAGCGGGCCGTCCCAGCAGCGGGTCATCCGGCAGGCGCTCGCCAACGCCGGGCTGGCCGCGTCGGAGGTGGACGCGGTCGAGGCGCACGGCACGGGCACGACGCTCGGCGACCCCATCGAGGCGCATGCGCTGCTGGCGACGTACGGCCAGGACCGGCCCGCCGACCGGCCGCTGTGGCTCGGCTCGCTGAAGTCGAACATCGCGCACACCCAGGCCGCCGCGGGCGGCGCCGGGGTGATCAAGATGGTCATGGCGATGCGCGGCGGCGTGCTGCCGAAGACGCTGCACATCGACGAGCCGAGCCCGCACGTGGACTGGTCGAGCGGCGCCGTACGCCTGCTCGGCGAGACTCGCCCCTGGCCGGAGACCGGCCGCCCCCGGCGGGCGGCGGTCTCGTCGTTCGGGGTCAGCGGTACGAACGCGCATGTGATCCTGGAGCAGCCCCCGGCCGCCGAGGAGCCGGCCAGGAAGGCGCCCGCGCCCCCGCCCGCCGTGCCGTGGGTGCTGTCCGGGCACCTGCCCGAGGCGCTGCGTGGCCAGGCCGTCGGCCTCGCGACGTACCTGGACGGCCGTGCGGACCTCGATCCCGTCGACGTCGCGCACTCTCTCGTCTCGGCCAGGGCGCTGTTCGCCGAGCGCGCCGTCGTGGTCGCGCCGAGCAGCGCCGAGTTGTCCGCCGATCTGTCCGCCGGGCTGGCCGCGCTCACCCGCGACGGCGCCCTGCCCGACCACGTCGTACGCGGCACGGCCGACGTGACCGGCAAGGTCGTGTTCGTCTTCCCCGGGCAGGGCGGGCAGTGGCCCGGCATGGCAGCCGGGCTGCTGGAGACGGCGCCGGTGTTCGCGAAGCGGCTCACCGAGTGCGGGCGGGCGCTGGCCGAGTTCGTGGACTGGTCGCTGCTCGACGTGGTGCGGGGCGTCCCCGGCGCGCCGGGGCTCGACCGGGTCGACGTGGTCCAGCCGGTGCTGTGGGCCGTCATGGTCTCGCTCGCCGAGCTGTGGCAGTCGTACGGCGTGCGTCCCGACGCCGTGGTCGGCCACTCGCAGGGAGAAATCGCCGCGGCGGTGGTGGCGGGGGGCCTGTCGCTCCGCGATGCCGCCCGCGTGGTGGCCCTGCGCAGTCAGGCCATCCGTACCCTGTCGGGCGACGGCGGGATGGCGTCGGTCGCCCTGCCCCTGGAGGAGGCCGAGGCCCGGATCGCGGCCTGGGACGGGCGGCTGTCGGTCGGGGTGGTCAACGGGCCGGGCAGCGTGGTCGTGTCGGGCGAAGCGGGCGCCCTGACGGAGCTGCTGGCCGCGCTCGACGCCGAGGGGGTGCGCAACCGGCGGATCTCGGTCGACTACGCGTCGCACTCCGCCCGGGTGGAGCTGATCGAGGAAGAGATCGTCAAGGCGCTGTCCCCCGTCGCTCCCCGGGAGCTGACCGTGCCGATGCTGTCGACCGTCACCGGTGACTGGGTCGGCCCCGAGGAGCTCGACGCGGAGTACTGGTACGCCAACCTGCGCCGGCCGGTGCGGTTCGAGGCCGCCACCCGGGCGCTGGCGGCCGGTGGCCACAGCGCGTTCGTCGAGATCAGCCCGCACCCGGTGCTCACGTCGAGCATCGAGGACACCCTCGACGCCGCGGGCGTCGCACCGGCGCTGGTCACCGGCACGCTGCGGCGCGACCAGGGCGGGCCGGAACGGTTCCTCGTCTCGCTCGCCGAGGCGTTCGTGCGGGGCGTTCCGGTCGACTGGAGCGTCGCCCTCGCCGGGTCGGAACCGCGCCGCGCCGACCTGCCCACCTACGCCTTCCAGCGCACCCGCTACTGGCTCGACGCCTCCCGTACGTCCGGGGTGGGCGGCTCGGTGGAGGACGCCGCCCCCGGTGCGCCGTCGCCCGCGCGGCGGTTCGCCGGACTCGACCCGGCACAGCGCCGCGAGGCCGTGCTCGATCTCGTCCGTACGGAGGTCGCCGCGGTGCTGCGGCACTCCGACGGCGAGGCGGTCGCGCCGGCCAGGGCGTTCAAGGAGCTGGGTCTCGACTCGCTGACCGCCGTCGACCTGCGCAACCGGCTCCGGGCGGCGACCGGGCTGCCCCTGGCGACCACGTTGATCTTCGACTACCCCTCGCCCACCGCGGTGGCCGAGCACATCCTGACGGCTTTGGGCGACGCCGAGACGGACGGCGAGGACAAGCCGGCGGACGATCCGCTGACCGCGCTGCGGCGGCTGGAAGCGAGCCTGCTCGCCGAACCGGACGAGCGCGGCGAGGTCGTCTCCCGGCTCCGCGCGCTGCTGGCGCGCTTCGACACGGCCGCCGAGGACGACGACCCGGACGCCGAACTCGACCTCGACTCCGCCACCGACGACGAACTCTTCGACCTCCTGGACAGGGGCTGATTCCTGATGGCGAACGACGAAAAGCTGCGCGAATATCTCAAGCGTTCGATCGCGGAGACCAAGCAGGCCGAGCGGCGGCTACGGCAGATCGAGGCGAAGTCGCGCGAGCCGATCGCGATCGTGGGGATGGGCTGCCGTCTGCCCGGCGGGGTGGCCTCCCCCGAGGACCTGTGGGACCTGGTCGCCGAGGGCCGCGACGCCGTCACCGAGTTCCCCACCGACCGCGGCTGGGACCTCGACGCCCTGTACGACCCCGACCCCGACCACCCCGGCACCTCCTACACCCGCCACGGCGGCTTCCTCGACGACATCGCCGGATTCGACGCCGACTTCTTCGGCATCTCCCGCCGCGAAGCCCTCGCCAGCGACCCCCAGCAACGCCTCCTCCTCGAAGTCGCCTGGGAAACCTTCGAACGCGCCGGCATCGACCCCACCACCCTCAAAGGCAGCCGCACGGCGGTGTACGCGGGGGTGGCCGACCGCACGTACGGCTCCCGGCTGCCGCAGGTGCCCGACGAGCTGGAGGGATACCTGGCCATCGGCAACCTGGGCAGCGTGCTGTCGGGGCGCATCGCCTACACCTTCGGGTTCGAGGGCCCGGCCGTGACCGTTGACACCGCCTGCTCGTCGTCGCTGGTCGCGCTGCACCTGGCCGTCCAGGCGCTGCGTACGGGGGAATGCGACCTCGCGCTCGCGGGTGGCGTCACGGTGATGGCCAGCCCGATCGGCTTCACGGAGTTCTCGCGGCAGCGGGGGCTCGCGCCGGACGGGCGGTGCAAGGCGTTCTCCTCCTCCGCGGACGGCACCGGCTGGGCCGAGGGCGTCGGCCTGCTACTGGTCGAACGCCTGTCGGACGCACACAAGAACGGCCACCGCGTGCTGGCCGTCATCCGCGGCACCGCCATCAACCAAGACGGCGCCTCCAACGGCCTGACCGCCCCCAACGGCCCCTCACAACAACGCGTCATCACCCACGCCCTCGACAACGCCGGACTCGGCCCCCTCGACGTCGACGCCGTCGAAGCCCACGGCACCGGCACCACCCTCGGCGACCCCATCGAAGCCCAAGCCCTCCTGGCCACCTACGGACAAGGCCGCCCCACCGACCAGCCCCTATGGCTCGGCTCCCTCAAATCCAACATCGGCCACGCACAAGCCGCCGCCGGCGTCGCCGGCATCATCAAAACCGTCCAAGCCATCCGCAACAAGCACCTCCCCCAAACCCTCCACATCGACCAGCCCACCCCCCACGTCGACTGGACCACCGGCACCATCCAACTCCTCACCGAACCACGCCCCTGGCCCGAAACCGGCCACCCCCGCCGCGCCGCCGTCTCCGCCTTCGGCGTCAGCGGCACCAACGCCCACGTCATCCTCGAACAAGCACCAGACCAGGACGACACGGCATCCGGCACGAGCCCCACACCGCGGGCATCGCTTACCGTGACATCGGACGCGGATCGTGCGGTTCCGGTGGTGCCGTGGGTGATCTCAGCACGATCCCAGCAGGCGCTGCACGCCCAGGCCGCCCGGCTCGCCGATCATCTGGACCACCACCCCGACCTCGAC
>NZ_VJVX01000128.1:0-5317 GCF_008033685.1 Microbispora sp. CSR-4 | reverse complement strand
GTTGTAGACGGTCACGAACGCGTAGTCGCGGTCGCCGTCCTCGTAGACGTCGAAGTCGTAGTGGGTGTACGCGGTCTTGCCCACGTAGATGCCCCACGGGGTCTTGCCCTGGTAGTAACCGGGCACGAAGACCCACTTGTCCAGGGTCGCCTTGTTGCTCTTGGTGTCGTACACGCAATGGCCGGCGGTCGCCACCAGGTTCTTGTAACGCGACTGCACGGCGGTCGCCGTGCACCAGTGCGGCTTCTTGTCCGCGCCGATGAAGAACACCTTGCCGGTGGTCTTCGGCAGGTTCACGTTCTTCGTGCTGCTGGTCGCCTTCTTGTCGCCGCTGGAGCCGACGACGCCGGGCTTGCTGTCCGCGGAGGCCCCGCCGGTCGAGACGTGCTTGGCGGAGACCCGCGTCTCCACGTTGTACGGCTTGGCGTTGCGGAGGTTGGCCATACGCTCGCCGAACCAGAAGGCGGCGACCTGCTTGGCGGCGAAGTTGCTGCTGGCCAGGGTGTCGTGCGGAACGGAGTCCGCGTGCGCGGGGGTGGCGACGACGGCGGAGGCCAGCAGGCCGACCGCGATGCCGCCGAGAGTGAGGGTGCGCTTCAAGGGTTGTACTCCTCGGTCTGTCGGGGGCACAAAACAGGCCCACACGTCAGTAAAGGGACGGTAAGCAAGCTATCGAAGGAGGCAGGCGGAAAGTAGGGCCGAAACCTGCCCCGGCGGCGCACCCGCATTGATGGAGGTCGGAGCCGAACCTGAAAGGTTCCTGTGTTTGCGCTGATGAGATGCTGATTTCGCGGGGGTGTGCGCGCTCTGTGTCGCTGATCACAAACGCGGAAAATGTGACGTAAATCACATTCGTGAGATGGAACCGTGTGGCCCGGTGATCACGTCTGATCCGCCCCATGCGGCGTCGTTCCGGCGGCCGAGGGCCCGGTCGCCGCGGACGGCGGGAAGACGCGTCTGAGGCGTCGTGAGGGCGTCGTGGCGGCGGGGAGCGTGGAGAGCGTTCGCGGGAGATACCGGCACAAAAGGAGAAGGGCCCGGCCGCAGGCGGCCGGGCCCTTGCTCAGCTGAGCCTCAATCAAGAAGGCATCAGACGATGTTGGAGGAGGGGGTGGCGGCAGCGGCCTTGTAGACGGCCAGGGTCTCACCGTCGAAGTACGGCGAAACGCTGGTGTCGTAGCGGTCGTTGCCATCGGTGTCGGAGACACCGATCGTGACGCCGTTCAGGTAACCGAACCGCGTCGCGTTGTTGTACTTGTACAGCCAGGCGGAACCGGAGGCGCCCTCGCCGGTGAACGACGACTTGATGCCCTGCAGCGCCTCACCCTTCAGGGCCGGAGCCGTGGCGGGGAAGGTCTTGCCGTAGCTGTATTTGAGGGTCTTGCCGGTGAAGGCGTAGTTGCCGTCCGGGTGAGAGCCGCTCGGGTAGCCGAACACGAAGGTCGGCTGGCCGACCTTCTGGTTGTAGGCCAGGCCCTGGCCGCCGACGTTGTCGCCCAGCTTGCCGACGTCCTTGAGGCCGATCGTCAGCTTCAGGCCGACGACCTTGTAGCCCACGAGGTACTTCTTGCTCTGCGTGGACGAGGGGGAAGCCGAGGCGGACGGCGAGGGCGACGGGGAGGGGCTCGCCGACTTGACGCCCGGCTTCTGGTCCGTGTAGACGGGCACGACCTTGAGGCTCGAGTAAGCCGTGGTCTTGTCCTTCGCCAGCTGGTCCTTGGCCTTGTAGGCGTCCCACTTGGTCCGGTAGAGCCGGGACTCGTACTTGCCGCCGCTGGTGCCGCCGTCCGTGGGGACGACACCGTTGTAGACCGCGACGAACGCGTAGTCGAAGTCGCCGTCACCGTAGGTGGTGAAGTCGAAGTGGGTGTACGCGATCTTGCCGACGTAGATGCCGTACGGCGTCTTGCCGTTGTAGTAACCCGGGACGAAGACCCACTTGTCCATCAGGTCCTTGTCCTTCACCGTGTCGTAGACACAGTGACCGGCCGTGGCCACCAGGTTCTTGTGCAGCGACTGCAGGGCGGTCGCGGTGCACCAGTGCGGCTTGTTGTCCGAGCCGATGAAGAACACCTTGCCCGTGGTGCGGGGCAGGTTGACGTTCTTCGACGTGCTCGTGGCCTTCTTGTCGCTGCTGGACGAGACGACACCGGGCTTCGTGTCGGCCGTTCCCTTGGGCATCGTCGAGACGTGCTTGGCGGCGACCTTGGTCTCCGTGCCGTACGGCGTGGCGTTGACCAGGTTCGCCATCTTCTCGCCCAGCCAGAAGGCGGCGACCTGCTTGGCGGCGAAGTTGGTCTCGGCCAGCGGCTTGGCCTTGGGCTTGAAGTGGTCGGCGTGCGCGGGGGAGGCGACGAGGGCGGTGGCCAGCAGGCCGGCCGCGACGCCGCCGAACGCGAGGGTGCGCTTCAAGTGCTCTCCATGGTCTGTCGTGAGGCGCGGCTTCGCCTCATGCGTCAGTAAAGGATGCGCAAAAACTACCGGATTGGTAGCTGAGGGCGTAAGAGAGGTGAAGCAATGGGTATCACCTCGTGATCTTGATCGTGATCTTCAATGTGAATGCCATTGCTCGCGGGCGCTGCGGGGTCTTTCCCGGTGAAATTCGCCGTGGCGGGAGCGGGCTTCCCGGGTGTCGTGAGGTCGTACGGGCCGGCCGCGTCCGGGCACTGACGGGACGGACTCCTCCCTGGCCGTACGGAGGGAGAGGACCTGGCGGCGCCGGAACCGGATGCCGCCGTCGCGGCGGTGGCCGGGCGGTCCCGGGAAGGGCGAGGGGGACGGTTAATAGCCGACGCCGTTCGTTTTCCCCGGCGTCCTCTCACCGTCTTCCCGGTGTCTTCAGTGGTGTCTTCACGGAGTCTTCTTCCCGGCGCCTTCTCGGCGGTCCGGCGAAATGCGTAAGAAAAAGGACCCGGCTGGAGGCCGGGCCCTTTTCTCACATCATTGACCGGGGGAAGATCAGACGATCTTGCCCGACCAGTTGGCGGCGGCGGCCTTGTAGACGCCCAGGGTCTCACCGTCGAAGTACGGGGAAACGCTGGTGTCGATCCGGCCGTTGCCGTCGGTGTCGGAGACCGCGATGGTCACACCGTTGAGGTAGCCGAGCCGCTTCGCGCTGCTGTAGCGGTACAGCCAGGACGAACCGATGGCGCCCTCACCGGTGAAGGAGGACTTGATGCCGACGAGCTCCTCGGCCTTCATCGAGGGAGCGCTCGCCTTGAAGGTCTTGCCGTAGGCCCACTTCTGGGTCTTGCCGGTGAAGGCGTAGTTGCCGTCCGGGTGCGACCCGCTCGGGTAACCGAACTCGAAGACGGCCGTGCCGACCTTCTGGTTGTAGGCCAGGCCCTGACCACCGACGTTGGCACCGAGGGTGCCGACGTCCTTGAGGCCGATCGACAGCTTCACGCCGGTGACCTTGTAGCCGATGATGTTGCGGCCCGGGCCCTGGTCGTGGCCACGGCCACGGTCGTTACCGCGGTTGTCGCCGTTCTTCCAGCTGTGGTCGTTGTCCTTGCCGGCGGACTTGCCGAAGACCGGCACGACCGCGAGCTTCGACCAACCGGTGGTCTTGTCGGCCGCGAGCTTGGCCTTGTAGTCCTCGGCGTCCTTCTTGTTCTTGAAGAACTTCGAGACGCCGCCGCCGCTGGTGCCGTTCTCGGTGGGGATGACGCCGTTGTAGACCGTGACGAACGCGTAGTCGCGGTCGCCGTCCTCGTACACGCTGTAGTCGTAGTGCGTGTAAGCGGTCTTACCGACGTAGATGCCCCAGGGGGTCTTGCCCTCGTAGTAGCCGGGGACGAAGACCCAGTTGTCCAGCGTCGTCTTGTTCGACTTGGTGTCGTAGACGCAGTGACCCGCGGTCGCCACAACGTTCTTGTAGGTCGACTGCAGGGCGGTCGCGGAGCACCAGTGCGGCTTGCCGTCGGCGCCGGTGAAGAACACCTTGCCGGTGGTCTTCGGCAGGTTCACGTTCTTCGACGTGCCGGTGGAAGCCTTCTGGTCGCCGCTGGAGCCGACGACACCGGCCTTGGTGTCAGCGGAAGCCCCGCCGGTCGTCACGTGCTTGGCGGCGACCGTGGTCTCCACCGTGTACGGCGTGGCGTTGACGAGGTTGGCCTTGGCCTGGGCGTACCAGTACTGGGCGACCTGCTGAGCGGCGAGGTTGGTGTTGGCCAGGTTCACGCTCGGGATGGAGTCGGCGTGAGCCGGGGCGGCGATGGCGGCGGAGGCCAGCAGGCCGGCCGCGACACCACCGAGTGCGAGGGTGCGCTTCAACTTTCTCTCCCTGGTCTGTCGTGAGGCGACTCCTGCGCCCCATACGTCAGTAAAGGAACGGTCAGAAAGTTATAGGAGAAGTTGGTGTGGTGTAAGTGGAACCACCGCGTCCGCCCACCCCCTCCGGACCCGCGAACTTCGGGGTGGTTGAGGGGTCTGTGCGGCATCTGCGCTGATCACGAGTGGTGTCGGACGTCTGTTGCCGTACCGAGTGTCGGCTCTCAGATGGGGGCTTATGTGATGTAAATCACACTGATCGGATGAAACCGAGAGAGGGGGTACTACGTCCAAAGGGCCCTCGGCGGACCGTGTCCATGCGCTCAGCCGCCCGTTCCGGGTGCCCAATAAGGGCCCAAACGGCGGTCTGTGGGCGATCTGGCGGGATAGGGGTTCCGAGTGGTTCCCGTCCGTCTGGGAGCGATCTGCGGCGTGTACGGCGAGCCGGCCCGTCACACGTTCATCCGGCGGCCGGCGGCCCGGGCACGAGCATCGCGAGCATCGTGGGCGCAGGGGATCCGGATGGCGCTCGGAGCGCAGGGAGTGCGGCGTCTGTGCTCCAGGCGCTCACCGAAGGGCCCGGCGGGGCGTGGGATGCCCGCTGCGGCGAGACGGCGGGCGAGGGCGAGGAGAAGGAGACGGGCCGGAGCGGACGGCTCTGAGATCGACTTGCGGGATCGGCTCTAAGCTCGGCCTTGTGAGCTCGGCCCTGTGGCTCGGCTCAGAGACCGGCCGTGAAATCCGCGCGGGGATCCGTCTTGAGATCGGCTATGGGCTCGACTCCGGGAATCGGCCCGGGCTCGGCGTTGGGCTCGGTTCTGGGATTCGCCCTGAGTGCGGCTCTGGGATCGGCCGTGAGATGGATGGTGTGACCGCCGTGCTTGAAGCGCGGGTGTGGTCGGTTTCGGGCAATGGAAAAGGGCCCGGCTGGAGGCCGGGCCCTTTTCTTGACTCTGCGTTACTGGGGGGTTGATCAGACGATCTTGCCGGACCAGTTGGCGGCAGCGGCCTTGTAGACGCCCAGGGTCTCACCGTCGAAGTACGG
>NZ_VJVX01000127.1:0-5318 GCF_008033685.1 Microbispora sp. CSR-4 | reverse complement strand
CGGATTCCTTTGACGGCACCTTTCCTTAGCCGGGGGGTGCCGGCCAGAGTGATCTCTTTTCAAGCATTGTTTGGAGAGTTTGATCCTGGCTCAGGACGAACGCTGGCGGCGTGCTTAACACATGCAAGTCGAGCGGAAAGGCCCTTCGGGGTACTCGAGCGGCGAACGGGTGAGTAACACGTGAGTAACCTGCCCCTGACTCTGGGATAAGCCTGGGAAACCGGGTCTAATACCGGATACGACACTCCTCCGCATGGTGTGGGTGTGGAAAGTTTTTTCGGTTGGGGATGGGCTCGCGGCCTATCAGCTTGTTGGTGGGGTGATGGCCTACCAAGGCGACGACGGGTAGCCGGCCTGAGAGGGCGACCGGCCACACTGGGACTGAGACACGGCCCAGACTCCTACGGGAGGCAGCAGTGGGGAATATTGCGCAATGGGCGGAAGCCTGACGCAGCGACGCCGCGTGGGGGATGACGGCCTTCGGGTTGTAAACCTCTTTCAGCAGGGACGAAGTTGACGTGTACCTGTAGAAGAAGCGCCGGCTAACTACGTGCCAGCAGCCGCGGTAATACGTAGGGCGCGAGCGTTGTCCGGAATTATTGGGCGTAAAGAGCTCGTAGGTGGCTTGTTGCGTCTGCCGTGAAAGCCCGTGGCTTAACTACGGGTCTGCGGTGGATACGGGCAGGCTAGAGGCTGGTAGGGGCAAGCGGAATTCCTGGTGTAGCGGTGAAATGCGCAGATATCAGGAGGAACACCGGTGGCGAAGGCGGCTTGCTGGGCCAGTTCTGACGCTGAGGAGCGAAAGCGTGGGGAGCGAACAGGATTAGATACCCTGGTAGTCCACGCTGTAAACGTTGGGCGCTAGGTGTGGGGGTCTTCCACGATTCCTGTGCCGTAGCTAACGCATTAAGCGCCCCGCCTGGGGAGTACGGCCGCAAGGCTAAAACTCAAAGGAATTGACGGGGGCCCGCACAAGCGGCGGAGCATGTTGCTTAATTCGACGCAACGCGAAGAACCTTACCAAGGTTTGACATACACCGGAAAGCTCTGGAGACAGAGCCCTCCTTTGGACTGGTGTACAGGTGGTGCATGGCTGTCGTCAGCTCGTGTCGTGAGATGTTGGGTTAAGTCCCGCAACGAGCGCAACCCTTGTTCCATGTTGCCAGCACGCCCTTTGGGGTGGTGGGGACTCATGGGAGACTGCCGGGGTCAACTCGGAGGAAGGTGGGGATGACGTCAAGTCATCATGCCCCTTATGTCTTGGGCTGCAAACATGCTACAATGGTCGGTACAGAGGGTTGCGATACCGTGAGGTGGAGCGAATCCCTAAAAGCCGGTCTCAGTTCGGATTGGGGTCTGCAACTCGACCCCATGAAGTCGGAGTCGCTAGTAATCGCAGATCAGCAACGCTGCGGTGAATACGTTCCCGGGCCTTGTACACACCGCCCGTCACGTCACGAAAGTCGGCAACACCCGAAGCCCGTGGCCCAACCACTTGTGGGGGGAGCGGTCGAAGGTGGGGCTGGCGATTGGGACGAAGTCGTAACAAGGTAGCCGTACCGGAAGGTGCGGCTGGATCACCTCCTTTCTAAGGAGCACTCGGCCGGCCTGGTTGGTGCTGCCACACGTTGGTGTGGTGGTCTCGGGTCTGGTCCATGCCGGGTTCAGGGGCGAATGTTCCCTGCCTGGTGCGCTCATTAGTGGAGCACTGGTTATTCAGCCGGTCGTGGTTGCCGGGTCTGCTAGTACCGCCGTGAGTGATCACGGAGTGGGAGCGTGGGCTTCGGGGGTTGTGACTGGTTGGGCACACTGTTGGGTCCTGAGGAAACGGGCCCGTTCGCCTGGCCGCTGCTGGTTGTGGTGGTCGTGGTGGGGTTGGTTTTCTTCAGGGCTGGTCTCCTGCCATACCGGCCGGGGTCCTTGCTTGTGGGTTCGCCTGTTGTGGGTGGGCTTGCGGTGGGGGTTCGGGTGTTTGGTGGTGGGGTGGGCTGGTTGTCTGGTTGTTGTTTGTGAATTGCATAGTGGACGCGAGCATCTTTGTGGCCAAGTTAGTTAGGGCACACGGTGGATGCCTTGGCATCAGGAGCCGATGAAGGACGTGGGAGGCTGCGTTAAGCCTCGGGGAGTCGCCAACCAGACGTTGATCCGGGGATGTCCGAATGGGGAAACCTAGCACCAGTCATGTGGTGTTGCCGCCGTCTGAATGTATAGGGCGGTTGGTGGTAACGCGGGGAAGTGAAACATCTCAGTACCCGTAGGAGAAGAAAACAATAGTGATTCCGTGAGTAGTGGTGAGCGAAAGCGGAGGAGGCTAAACCGTGCGCGTGTGATAGCCGGCGGGCGTTGCGTGTGCGGGGTTGTGGGACCTTCCGGAGGAGACCGCCGTCTCTTCAGGCAGTGAGAAATCGGTGGGGTAGTCGAACGCTCTGGGAAGGGCGGCCGTAGACCGTGATAGCCGGGTAGGCGAAATCTTGCCGACTGCTGGGGGTGTTCCCGAGTAGCACGGGGCTCGAGGAATCCTGTGTGAATCTGCCAGGACCACCTGGTAAGCCTAAATACTTCCTGGTGACCGATAGTGGACGAGTACCGTGAGGGAAAGGTGAAAAGCGCCCCGGTGAGGGGTTGTGAAATAGTACCTGAAACCGTGTGCCTACAAGCCGTAGGAGCGTAAACAAGCTTGCTTGTTTGTGATGTGACTGCGTGCCTTTTGAAGAATGAGCCTGCGAGTTATGGTGTGTGGCGAGGTTAACCCGTGTGGGGGAGCCGTAGCGAAAGCGAGTCTGAATAGGGCGTTTGAGTCGCATGCTGTAGACCCGAAGCGGGGTGATCTACGCATGGGCAGGTTGAAGCGTGGGTAAGACTGCGTGGAGGACCGAACCCACCAGGGTTGAAAACCTGGGGGATGACCTGTGTGTAGGGGTGAAAGGCCAATCAAACTCCGTGATAGCTGGTTCTCCCCGAAATGCATTTAGGTGCAGCGTTGCGTGTGCTTGCCGGAGGTAGGGCTCTGGATGGCTGATGGGCCCGACAAGGTTACTGACGTCAGCCAAACTTCGAATGCCGGTAAGTTGAGCGTGGCAGTGAGACTGCGGGGGATAAGCTCCGTGGTCGAGAGGGAAACAGCCCAGATCACCGACTAAGGCCCCTAAGCGTGTGCTAAGTGGGAAAGGATGTGGAGTCGCAGTGACAACCAGGAGGTTGGCTTAGAAGCAGCCATCCTTGAAAGAGTGCGTAATAGCTCACTGGTCAAGTGATTCTGCGCCGACAATGTAGCGGGGCTCAAGTACACCGCCGAAGTCGTGGCACCGCTGGCACTTGTGCTGGTGGTGGGTAGGGGAGCGTCGTGCGAGCCGGTGAAGCTGCCGAGTGATCGTGTGGTGGAGGTCGTGCGAGTGAGAATGCAGGCATGAGTAGCGAGTCAGAAGTGAGAATCTTCTGCGCCGGATGACCAAGGGTTCCTGGGGCAGGTTCGTCCGCCCAGGGTAAGTCGGGACCTAAGGCGAGGCCGACAGGCGTAGTCGATGGACAACGGGTTGATATTCCCGTACCCGCTGTGATGCGCCCATATCGAATCCAGTGATACTAAGGGTCCTTAGCCCGGTTGGCTCTTCGGAGCCGGCGTCAGGGTGAACGCCTGGCCTGATCTGGTAGTAGGTAAGCGATGGGGTGACGCAGGAAGGTAGCCCAGCCCGGGCGGTGGTTGTCCCGGGGTAAGCATGTAGGGCGTGCTGTAGGCAAATCCGCAGCACACAAGCCTGAGGTGTGATGCCGAGCCGATTGTGGCGAAGTGGGTGATCCTATGCTGCCGAGAAAAGCCTCTAGTGAGTGTCGCGGCGGCCCGTACCCTAAACCGACTCAGGTGGTCAGGTAGAGAATACCAAGGCGGTCGGGTGAACTGTGGTTAAGGAACTCGGCAAATTGCCCCCGTAACTTCGGGAGAAGGGGGACCTCTGCTGGTGTAGGACTTTGCGTTCGAAGCTGGTGGGGGTCGCAGTGGCCAGGGGGAAGCGACTGTTTACTAAAAACACAGGTCCGTGCGAAGTCGTAAGACGATGTATACGGACTGACGCCTGCCCGGTGCCGGAACGTTAAGGGGACCGCTTAGCCAGCACTTGTGTTGGCGAAGGTGAGAACTTAAGCGCCGGTAAACGGCGGTGGTAACTATAACCATCCTAAGGTAGCGAAATTCCTTGTCGGGTAAGTTCCGACCTGCACGAATGGCGTAACGACTTCCCCGCTGTCTCAACCACAGGCCCGGTGAAATTGCAGTACGAGTAAAGATGCTCGTTTCGCGCAGCAGGACGGAAAGACCCCGGGACCTTCACTACAGCTTGACATTGGCGTTTGGAGCGTCTTGTGTAGGATAGGTGGGAGACTGGGAAGCGGTGACGCTAGTCATCGTGGAGTCATTGGTGAAATACCACTCTGGTCGTTTTGGACGTCTAACCCGCGCCCGTGGATCCGGGTGGGGGACAGTGTCTGGTGGGTAGTTTAACTGGGGCGGTTGCCTCCTAAAGGGTAACGGAGGCGCCCAAAGGTTCCCTCAGCCTGGTTGGCAATCAGGTGTCGAGTGTAAGTGCACAAGGGAGCTTGACTGTGAGACTGACGGGTCGAGCAGGAGCGAAAGCTGGGACTAGTGATCCGGCATCGGCGTGTGGAAGCGGTGTCGCTCAACGGCTAAAAGGTACCCCGGGGATAACAGGCTGATCTTCCCCAAGAGTCCATATCGACGGGATGGTTTGGCACCTCGATGTCGGCTCGTCGCATCCTGGGGCTGGAGTAGGTCCCAAGGGTTGGGCTGTTCGCCCATTAAAGCGGTACGCGAGCTGGGTTTAGAACGTCGCGAGACAGTTCGGTCCCTATCCGCTGCGCGCGCAGGAGACTTGCGAGGGGCTGTCCCTAGTACGAGAGGACCGGGACGGACGAACCTCTGGTGTGCCAGTTGTTCCGCCAGGAGCACGGCTGGTTGGCTACGTTCGGTAGGGATAACCGCTGAAAGCATCTAAGCGGGAAGCTCGCCTCAAGATGAGGTCTCCCACCACCGTGTGTGGGTAAGGCCCCCTAGAGATGATGGGGTTGATAGGCCGGAAGTGGAAGCGCAGTAATGTGTGGAGCTGACCGGTACTAATAGGCCGAGGACTTGACCATAGATGTTCGCGTTCACTATGTGATCTCAGAGACAGCAACCACTGGTTGTGTGTTTCGTGGGGTTACGGCGGTCATAGCGGCAGGGAAACACCCGGTTACATTCCGAACCCGGAAGTTAAGCCTGTCAGCGCCGATGGTACTGCACCGGGGACGGTGTGGGAGAGTAGGAC
>NZ_VJVX01000126.1:0-5589 GCF_008033685.1 Microbispora sp. CSR-4 | reverse complement strand
ATGTCCCGTCGTGTAGTGATCTCGTCCTGCCCTTCCGTCGCACTCTCGGTGTCACAACGCACCACTACCTGCGACGGAAGGAGAACAGACCATGACAGAGACGATTGCCCCACCGGAGGAGAGCCCCGACTGCGCCTGCGGCGCGCTCCTGAAGCCCGGACAGATCCACTGCAGCAAGTGCCTCGCCCGTCAGCGCTGGGAGCGGCGCGAGAAGGCCCGGCGCAGGACCGCCCGGCGTCGCTCCATCACCCGCCGTCCCCCTCGCGGCCCGCTCAACGCCGCCGCCCTGGGGGTGATCTGGTCGTGAGCGCGCTGCCTCTGATCATCGCCCTGGCGCTCAGCGCGGTCGTGGCCGTCGGCTACGTAGCGGTCCTGGTCGGCATCCGGCGAGAGGACAAGGCCATGTTCCGTGGCAGCGCCTCCGGAGACGCGTCGGCACGGCTGGCCCGGCACGTCACCGGCTTAAGGGTGCGGAACGGCGGCCCTACGTCTCGGATCGCCGAGACAAGGTCTCTTCGACCCGCGCCAGGCGTTCCGACAGGTCCTGTACGGCGGTGCGTAGCGCGATGACCTCGCTCGCCAAGTCGCCCGCCGGTCCAGGGTCGACGTCCGGGACGTCTTCCCGGACGAACACGCCCTTGCCCTGCTGGCCGATGACCAGGCCCTCGGTCCGCAAAATCCCGACCGCGAGCTTCACGACGCTGAGCGAGGCGTCGTACCGGGCGGCGAGCTGGGTGGTCGACGGCAACGGGGAGCCGGGCGGCAGAGATCCGCCGCGGATCTGCTCGCGCAGATCGTCGGCGATCTGGAGGTAACCGGGCCGTCCCGTCTTCTTGACCATTGCCTCTTATCTCAGCACAGCAACACGACCAAGCCAACCGAGAGAACATTGACAACCAGGCCAACCTAGTTAACTATGTTGGCCACGAGATTAAGGAGGTCCACAAGATGCGCACCATTCCAATCCCGGTCGACGTGACCAAGCTGCAGTTCGTCTGCGTCCGTGCGCCCCGCCCGCGCGTCCTCAACCAGGACACCGGCGAGATCAAGACCGACAAGAACGGCAACACCGTCTACGAGATCGTCCTGTCGGTCGAGGACGAGTTCGGCCGGATCGAACTCGTCAAGGTCGGCACCTCCGGCGAGCCCCAGGTGGCCGCCGGGCAGGACGTCACCCCGGTCGGCCTGGTCGGCTACGTATGGGAGATGTCCCGGGGCGGCGAGGCCCGCTGGGGCATCAGCTACCGGGCCAGCTCGATCGTCCCGGCGGGCGTGACCGCTCATGCGTGACGCCCTGCTGATGCTGCTCGCGGGCCTGGCCGCTGCGGCGGCCGGCCTGTGGGCCTGGCGCCACGTTCACTACCGGTCGTATTGGCTGGCAGTCGGGTTCCCGCTGATGGCCATCACGATCTGGGCAACCTGGCGCAAGGTCGCCCTCGGCTGCGGCCTGACCAAGAAGCGCCAACGCTGGTGGTTCACCACCGTCCCCGGCGCGATCGCCTCAACCGGGCTCGTGAAGGTACGGCGGCGCTTCCAGCGTGTCGCGGTCGACACCAAGCCATTCATGTGGCTGCCGTTGCCGACGCGGCACGGCTGGCGCGTCACCGTCCACACCCTCGAAGGGCAGATCCCCGCCGACTATGCCCAGGCCGCCGAGAGGCTCGCGCACTCCTGGGGCGTCCACGCCGTACGGGTCTCGTCCCCTCGGCCTGGCCGTGTGGTCCTGGCCGCCACGGTGCGGGACCCGCTCGTCCGGCTCGACCACCTCCCGGCCTCGGGCGAGCTTCTCACTGTCCACGTGGGGCGGCTGGAGACCGGCGAGCTGTGGACGATCGACTTCCGCACGGTGCCGCATTGGATTAACGCGGGCGCCACCCAGTCGGGCAAGTCCAACCTCGCCAACGCCCTCTTGGTGGGGCTGGCCCCGCAGCCGGTCGCCCTGGTCGGCATCGACCTCAAAGGCGGCGTCGAGTTCACCCCGTACGCACCACGCCTGTCGGCCCTGGCCACCACACGGGCCGAGAGCGTGACCCTGCTGGATGACCTGGTGGCGCTCATGGTCGACCGGATGGGACTGTGCCGTACGGCTGGCGCCCGCAACATCTGGCAGTTGCCGCCCGGGGTGCGGCCGGTCCCGGTCGTGGTGCTGGTCGACGAGCTGGCCGAGCTGTACCTGATGGCCGACAAGTCCGAGAAAGACGAGATCGCCCACACCTCGACCGCGTTGCTGCGGGTGGCCCAGCTCGGGCGGGCGTTCGGCATCTACCTGTTCTGCTCCGGCCAGCGAATTGGCTCCGACCTTGGCCCGGGGGTCACCGCCCTGCGTGCCCAGTGTTCGGGGCGGATCTGCCACCGGGTCAACGATCCCGAGACCGCGACCATGACGCTCGGCGACCTCGACCCAGCAGCCCTGGTCTCCGCTCGCGCGATCCCCGCCGAGACGCCCGGCGTCGCGATCGTCGCCTCCCAGGACGGCCAGTGGTACCGCGCCCGCTCCTTCTATGTCGCCGAGCAGATCGCCGAACACGCCGCCCGCACCTACGCCCACCTGACCCCGGACTGGGCCGACATCGTCCGGCCCGACCGGGATGGGGTTGCCCTGTCCGACCTGCTGTCCGCCTAACCGAAAGGGGGTAACGATGCGACGCCTGGCCTCATGGCTGCTCGACACCGGGCCGGTCCTCGTCCTGGCCGCCATCGCGGGTGCCGGATCGTTCACCCACATCCGCGACACCGCCACCGACCACGGACAGACCGGCTGGATGTCGTGGGCCGTGGCCGTCTGCGTCGACCTCACCTGCGTCATGGCCGCCCGGGAACGCCAGCGGGACAAGAAGACCGGACGCCAGCGCAACGGGTGGGTGTCGTGGCCGACGCTCGTCCTGGCTGGCGGAATCATGCTGTCCCTGGCCGCCAACCTCCATCAGGCCGAACCGACCGTGTGGGGCTGGCTGACGGCGGCCACACCTGCCGGGGCGTTCCTCATTGCCGTCTCGATGCTCGAACGCCGCGCCGCCGCCCCTCGTCCCGAACCGTCCCCGACCGTCCTGACCGTCGAGCCCGTCTCGTCCTCGCGGTCCCCGGCCCAGGCGCTCGTCCCCGCCGTACAGGACGGGCAGGACAGCGAGCCGGGACCGTCCCCGGCGCTGGTCGACTACGCCCGCCGCGTGGCTGATGAGCACCAGGCCAAGCACGGCAAGCCGATCACACGCGACCTGCTGCGCGCCCGCCTCGGTGTGTCCAACCAGCTCGCCTCCGACCTGCTGCGCACCCTGCGCACCGCATCCGAACCCGCCTAGTGGAAGGAGATCACCACATGACCAACGACAACCACCGGAGCACGCTCATCGCCGGGCTCCGCGCCCTGGCCGACTTCCTGGACGCCAACCCGGCCATCCCCGTCCCACGCTCCGTCTACGCCCTGCACTTCCCGCATGGCGCCACGGATGCCGAGATGTGCGCCGAGGTCGACCACATCGCCGAACTGCTCGGCGCTCCGACCAGCCAGGAGTTCGGCCACTACGGCGCTGCGGTCCGCTTCGGACCGGTGGAGTACAAGGCCGTGGCCATCCTCGCCGCCCGCCGCGCCCAGTACGAGGCCGATCGCAGCTACGAAGGCTGCATCCAGCCCGACCCCGTTCCAGACGAGAACGTGGCGCAGGCCGCCTGACCACGAAAGGAGGTGACACCTATGCCCAATACCGAGCAGGCCCCGCCCGCGACTCCCGTGCCGATAACGCCGCGGCGGTGGCAATGCTGCCACTGCGGCGGAGGCGGTCTCGACTCCTACGGCGAGACCTGCCGCCACTGTGACGGGCTCGGCTTCTGCTGAACCCCTTCAGCAGAAGCCGAGCCTGGCCGTACATCCGCCAAGACAACCGCCAGGTCGGGGGCCATCCCTCCACCCATCGAGCGAAAGGAGGTCTCCATCTTGCCCGTAACATCCGCCAACGCGCACGCCATCCGCGGCGCCATCGCCCGACTCAACAACCCTGACTGCTCCCGCTTCGCCTCCCAGATCCGCCGAACGGGCGGCTGCCGGCAGCCGATCCACCTGCGTGGCAAGGTCGAACACTGGGACAGGGCTACCGGGACCCTGCTGCACCGCTACAGCACCCGCCTCGAACCCGACGGCGTCCTTCGCGTCCCGTGCAAGACCCGCCGCGCCTCCCGCTGCCCCGCCTGCGCCGAGACCTACCGCGCCGACACCTACCACCTCATCCGCGCCGGCCTCGTCGGCGGCAAAGGCGTCCCCGCGTCGGTGACCGCGCACCCGTGCCTGTTCGTCACGCTCACCGCACCGTCCTTCGGCCCGGTCCACACCCGCAGGCAGCACAACGGGAGCGTCCTGCCCTGCCACCCCCGCCGCGACGCCGAAACCTGCCCACACGGGCGCGTCCTGTCCTGCACCGCCCGGCACGGGAGTGAGGATGACCGCCTCGGTGAGCCGCTGTGCCCCGACTGCTACGACTACACGGGCTCGGTGCTGTTCAACGCGGTCGCGCCGCTGCTGTGGAAGCGCTTCGCCGACGCCCTGCGCCGGCACCTGGCCAAGCTCGGCGGCCTGACCCTGCGTGACATGCGGGACCAGCTCGTCGTGTCCTTCGCCAAGGTGGCCGAGTACCAGCGGCGCGGCGTCGTCCACCTGCATGCCGTGATCCGCCTCGACGGCCCGGCCGGACCCATCTCCCCGCCCCCGGCCTGGGCCACCCTCGACCTGCTCACCCAGGCCGTAGAGCACGCCGCCTCCGTGGTCACGGCCAAGGTGCCCGCCTACGACGGCCAACCGGAACGCGTACTCCGCTGGGGCACGCAACTCGACGCCCGCCCGATCGCGATGAACGGCGAGCTGACCGACCAGGCCGTAGCCGGGTACGTGGCCAAGTACGCCACCAAGGCCGCCGAATGCGTCGGCACCATCGACCGACGCATCGTCCCCGGCGAGGACCTGACCGCCCTACCCGTCCGCGACCACGCCCGACGGCTCATCGCCGAATGCCTCCGCCTCGGCGCCTTCAAGGAGCTGGCCGACATCCGGCTGATCCATTGGGCGCACATGCTCGGCTTCCGCGGTCACTTCTCCACCCGATCCCGCCGCTACTCCACCACCCTCGGCGATATCCGTGCCGACCGGCAGAACCATGCCCGCGATGAGGACCTCATCACCGGTCGCCTGCCCCTCCTCGACGAGGACACCGTCCTCGTCGTCAGCGAATGGGAGTACGCCGGAAAGGGCTACTCCCCGGGTGACGCCCTCGTCGCCGCATTCACCGCCTCCTCGTCAAGCGGCGTCGGGGGGAGCGGCTGATGGCGCGCAACGACCGACTCCTGACCGTGCCCGAAGTGCTCACCGAGCTCGGAGGCGTCTCCCGCCGGACCTTTTACCGCTGGCGCGAACTCGGCCATGCGCCGAAGTGTGTGAAGCTCCCGAACGGCGAACTGCGCGTCTGGTGGAGCGACCTCGCGGCCTGGCTGGAATCCCTCCGGGAGGCTGCCTAATGCTTTTGTCAAGCCACCGCAGCCCGGACATGGCTAGGGTCGTACGGCCTCCTGTGCCGCAGAATCGCGTGCAGGACGTTGACACGGCGG
>NZ_VJVX01000125.1:0-5717 GCF_008033685.1 Microbispora sp. CSR-4 | reverse complement strand
GACGCCCTGCGAGGGGTAGACGGGAGGCCGGAACATCACCGGCGGGACCGGTGGGCGGGCAGGCCGTGATGGGCTGTTCTGGGTGCGGAGCCGGTACATTTGGGCCAGCCCGGCCGGGCCGTTGGCGTAGTAGGTCTCGCGCGGGTGGCCGTATACCGGCGTCGTCGGGGGAACCGGACCGGACGGCCGCGGCGGCCTCCGGTACTTGCCCTGGACGGCAGGAGCGGACGGAGCGTGCTTGACAGGGGCGGCCTCCCAATCCGCCGGGTTCACCGGGCGGCGGGCGGCCACGGGCGCGTGTTTGGCAGGGCCGGGCCCACCTCGGGCCGCGGAGGCGGCGGTTCCGGTCAGGGCAGTCGCGCCGGCAGCGGTAGCCGTACCAGCAGGACCGGCGGCGAGCGCCGGAAGCGCTCGGCTGGCCATCGTTCTCCCGGCCATCGCGTGGGCGGCGGCCACGTGCCCGGCGGCCCGAGGCGTGCTGCTCCGGCGTCCACCCGGGCGGAGGTGCAGGGCGGCCAGGACGGGCGAGGTGAGCTTGTAGGCCAGGGCGTACTTGACCATCCGGCCGATCGTCGAGTGGCCGCCGACCCCGGCGAAGATCCGGCGAGAGATCCAGCCAGGAATGCGGATCAAGATGATCAGCAGGCACAGGGCGAGCACCAGATTGACGAGCTGACCGGTCGGCAGGAGCCCGAGCAGCAGCCGCCCGTCCTGGTTGAAGAAGATCCGCACCGCCAGGACGAGCGTGAGCGACTGGGCGACCTGGATGAGCAGGAGTCCGGTGAAGGCCCGCCACCAGAACCGGGCCAGTCCCTCGGTGTACGGCAGAGCCAGGCAGGCCAGCGCGAGCGGCGAGGCGACCGTCAGCAACAGCACCAGCGCCGCCCGCATGACGAACGTGATCAACAACAGCAGCAGCAGGACGACCGCGACCAGAGCGAGCAGGACGTAGAAGATCTGCTGCGAGGCGCCCGGCGCGATGATCAGCAGCTGGAGAGTGGTGGCCGCCCGGCGACCGTCGAAGTCCTGCCCGAGCAAGGCCGTGGACAGAACGTTGGCGATCTCGATGACCTTGCCGCACAGCAGGAAGCTGGTGTTGGCGGCCAGGACGGCGATGAACAGCCGGGGCAGGACCTCCTTGACCGCGTAGCGCGTCTGCACCGTCTGGTGACCCATCGCGCTGATCGCACCGACGGTCGCCAGCAAGACGAACCCGGTGTTGGCGATCGCGGCGGTCGCCGTCCACAGGTCGAAGATCCGACCGCTGCCGGAGACATCCGGGGTGGCCAGCAGCGTCACCGCGAGCAGGTCCAGCAACGGCTTGATCGCCAGGTACACCAGGCTCGCGAACCAGGAGTTGATCTGCCCCGTGATCCAGTCCCCGATGCCGAAGCCGATCCCCGTCCCCTCCGGCACCGGCAGCTCACCAGGAGAGGACGGGGACAGCCCAGGAACAGGAGAAGGCAGAGGCGTAGGCGTCGCGTGAGCCGAGGCAGCGGTGACGACCACCATGGCGCACGCGCCGACGACCACGCCGGCAGCGACAACGACACGCAGTGCCACCCCGGTGGTGGTCTCAACCGGTCGCCCTGCCGCACTGCCGGCCGACGCGGCGTGCCGGGCAGGTGCGGCTGCCGTCTGCGGCCGGTCTCGGTCAGCCACGGCGAGCATCACGCGGATCGGGGTCACCGGGTTCACCCGCCCACGACGCGCTTGAGGATGCTCACGAACAGCGGGGCCAGGACGGCCAGCGCGTAGCCGAAGGCGGCGGCCTTCAACGCCGCCTTGGCCTTCTGGACCTCGCCGGGGTCTCCGCCCGCCACGAGGTAGCGCAGCCCGCCGAGGGTCAGCATCAGCGTGGCCAGCGTCGCGAGCAGGCCGATCAGCCAGTTCCGCAGGTTGGTGAAGACCGTGTTCAGGTCCGACGGAGCGGCGATGACCGACGAGGCCAGGGCATTGGTTGCCGCGGCGGCAACGAACGGCACCGCGCCGGCCAGCATCGGCAGGACGCGGAAACCGATCACTCGTGCCGCCCGCTGGCACAGCCGCCGGTACGGCAGCACGTTCCAGCGGCGAGCGGCCGGGGCGGTACCGCGAGTGGCAGACGGCTGGGGACGGAAGGAAATCCGCGCGGAGCCAGGGGTGGTGTCCCTGCCTCCCTTCGGGTCGGTTGCGGTTGATGCATCCGGAGTTCCCTGGCTCCGCGCGGAAGCCGTAGGCGCTTCCTCGTTCACCGAGGAAGCGGGGGGCGGGGGAGTCGTGGGGGACGGTTGCCGCAACGGCATGCCGCCCAGTCGCGTCAGGAGGATCAGTTCTGCGTCCTGCTCGCTGAGCACGCCGAGGGCCACCGAGTCGGCCAGCACCAGCTCGGGGCAGGGACGCGGACGTCGCAGGGGAGGGGACTCATCCGGGAGTCGCCGCCGCTCCGTCGTTGCGATGTGCCGTATGGCACGCTCGCCCGCGCACCGCGCGGCCTGGCACAGCCGGGTGCGTACGTCCGTGGTGTCCAGGTCCAGGCGGAGCAGGGCCCGCAAGTAGCCGCCCAGAATCTCGGAGTCGACGTCGGCCGGGTCCCCATAGGGAAGGTCCCGGGTGAGCGTCGCGGCGATCGTGCGCAAGGCGGGCATCCCCATCCCGACAGCGGCGACCGTCCACGCACCCTTACGCACCCGCGCCCGTGTGACCAGCTCCCGCCAGACGGCGTCACGCGTTTTGTCGCCGACGTGCCGGCTGGTGAGCAGCATCCGCAGCTCTGCGAGGTTCACCTCGCCTCTGGGGAGGGCGGGGGCGAGCGTGGTGCAGTTCAGGGACAGCGCGCCCGGCCCTGTGGTCAGCAGCCGGAACGAGGTCTCCGCGGTGTCCAGCGGGGAACCGGCGACGGGATCGGTGCTCATGTCTTGCTCCAGTCCGAGAGGAATTCGTTGGTCTCGAAACCGGTGTACGCACCGCCTCAGAATTTGCTCATAGCTGATTCAGAGTTTCGCCGCAGACTTTTCTCATAACCCGCCGCCTGTTGCCTCTGAGTTGTTCAGAGTCGGCGCCTGCCAGCGCAGAGTCGGCTCTGAGGGCTCGCTCTCTGAGGGCTCTCTGAGTCGTTGGCTATCCCTGGTCATGCGCCTCGGGCCGCCCGGCGGACCGACGGCGCACCCTTCCGGAGAAACACATCCCGACTACACGATGGAAAGCAGGGATTAGACAAGAAAATCCGCCCTGCGCGAGGGAGTGAATAGTCCAGGCGTCCGGAGAGCGGTCGACTGATTATTCCGCTCATAACGATCAATGCCGCGAGGGCATTCGTCGTATCGACGTAGCACTGATCAGTACCTCGGACCGCAGGCTGCGTTTACGTAGAGCTGCGGGCGCAATGAGTTGGGTGATGTCCCGCTGAGTGGTGCAACTCGCTGCTGATCGTGTGGGGTTGGGGAGTTGTGGGTTGGTGTGACTATGACGCGGTGAGGGTGGTGTGCGCCAGGGGTTTGGCCAGATCGTCTGCGGGCGGGGCGGCGAGTTGGGCCATGGAGCCCTCGGACAGGTAGCGGCGGTCGCTGACTTGCCATTCGTCGTGGTGTTCGGCCAGGACGGCTCCGGCCAGGCGGCCCAGGGCGGTGGGGTTGGGGAAGACGCCCACGACGTCGGAGCGGCGTTTGATTTCCCGGTTCAGCCGTTCGATTAACCGGCCCTGGCCCTCAGGGCAAGGCAGTTGAGGGAGTCGCAGTTCAGCGCTCGAGGCGGGAGATGTGGTCGGTGAGTGCGTCGGCGACGCGGGCGTGGCGGGCCGCCTCGCTGTCCCAACCGCGATGGTCGGCGTCGGCCTGGAGTGCTTGAACATCGGTGAGCTGGCTGCGCAGGGCGTCAGTGAACTCGGGGCCGGTCACGAAGTTGTCGCAGGTTTCGCAGATGTTGGCGTAGGGGCAGGCGCCTGCGGCTTCGTGTCGGGAGCAGTAGCCGTGAGCGACGCGGGTCTTGAGCATCTCGCTGTTCAGCCAGGTCACCTTGTCCGGGACGATCGGCTTGCCGGCCGGGGTCAGGGTGAACTGGCGGCGCATCTTGCCCATTGCTTCGTCGTAGGCGGTGCGCAGCGTCGGGGAGGCCAAGGTCGCGTAGCGGATGGTCATCTGCGGGGTGACATGCCCGAGCAGAGCCATCAGCGCCTGCAGGCTCATCCCGGCGTTGGCCAGGCCGGTGGCCCAGGTGTGGCGGAGCTGATGCGGGGTGACGACGAGCACGCCGCCGTCGGGTGCGCGGAGCCCGGCCAGTTCGGCGGCGGCGAGCAGGCCGTTGCGCAGCCGGGTCGCGCCGAGTCTGCGGCCGTGCAGGGTGAACAGGAAGTCGGTTGGTGTCGCGGTGCGTGGATGCGGCAACGGTCGGTGAACGCCGCGCAGCGTGGCCCATTCATCCAGCGCGGTGAGGGTGCCGGCGTCCAGGGGGACCATGCGTTCGGTGGCGAGCTTGCCGAGCGGGACTTTCAGCCAGGTCCCGGTGGGACCGTAGTCGATGATGCTGCCGACCTCCAGGTCGAGCAGCTCGCCGACGCGCAGCCCAGCACCGCGAAGGACGGGCAGGGCCAGGCGGGCGAAATCGTCGTCCAGGCGGGCGACGGCATTCATAAGGGCGGCATCGATGTCGGGCGGCAGCGCCCGGGGCAGCGGCTGGTCGAGTTTGGGGATATCGGCGGCGAAGACCAGGCGGCGCGTGGGTGCTTCGGCCCAGCCCCAGGCGGCGATGTCGTCGAGCATGTTGCGCAGGCTGAGTGCCGCTGCTTGGGCGACTGCTGCCGAGACGGTCCGGCCTGCCCCGGCCGCGGCGCGCTGGCCGCGCCAGGGCCGGGTGCGGTTGAAGATGAGGTAGCCCTCGATGTGGTGCCGCTCCAGCTGGCGCAGCGAGGTCACGTCGGGATGACGGTCGGTGAGGTATTCGGCGAACGGCAGCAGGTCGTTGACCAGGCTCTCCACCGATCGGGGTCGTAGTACCGCGGCGCGGGTGCGGACATAGCGCAGCAGCACCTGGCGGACCTGGTCGGCCATCGGCACCTGGGCGAAACGCTGCTCCAGGGTGCGCGCCCAGGGCCGTCGTCGGGGCGGTGTGTCGATCATGCGGGACTCGAACAAGATCTGGCGGACGCCGGCGATGCCGGAGGTCGTGGAGTAGCGACGGGACTTGGTGGAGAAGCGGCCCCGGAACCCCATCATGTGAGCACACTGGATGAGCCGGAATTCGGTCAGCTCGTCGAAGGCGCCCAGGCGCAGGCGCTCGGCGATGAGCCGCCGGGAGTGATCTCGGAGGGGAAGCGCGGCCAGGTCCGGACTGCAAGGCAGAAACTTCCATCAGCCGAACCCGGTCGGGTGACCTTACCCAGCCGTGAATGATCGAGGTTGACTTAAAAAGCAATGGATTACACCTTGTGGACCGATCCATTCAGGGTATATAAGACCATTCGTGAATGTCGCACATAATCGCCGCGTAGGAGGGGCAATATCCCTGGCCGTGGCTGTCACTGGCTGCTCGGCTGTCGGTAACACCGGCGGCTTGAGCAATTCCTACCCTGCGTAAGGAGTGGGCGGAGTGGATCCGATAGTACTTGCCGCTGGAACCGCTTTGGTGACGGCGATGGCCACTGACCTCGATCTTTCACGTTCATCAGGTCGCTGGCTGAGCGGTTCGGCTGGAGTGTGAAATCGCGGTCGTGGTCAGCCTGGTGGCCCGGCTGTCGCGCCGGG
>NZ_VJVX01000124.1:0-6066 GCF_008033685.1 Microbispora sp. CSR-4 | reverse complement strand
CAGCTGCTCTACCAGGGCCGCAGCCCCAGCTCCGGCGGCGACTACGGCCTGCTGCCCTACCGGCCCGGCCTGCTGACCCTGCAGCGCTGACGCCCTGACCCGAAACCCGCCCGGCCTCCCGGCGTACGCGCAAACCCACCGGGTGAGCGCCATCGGCGACCGGGACCGGCCGGAACCCGGTCGGCGGGCTCGGCACACGGCCGAGCCCGCCGGTCTCATACGGCGAGCCCACGCACCGTCCCCGCACGTCCGGGCGTGCTGCGCGGCGTGTGCCCGAAGGGCCTTACGGCAGGTCAGGCGACCTCGACCGGTCGCCGTTCTCCTCGTCCGAGGGCTTGTGCGCGGCCGGCACCACGACCTGTTCGGCGTCCTTGCCGCGTGTCACCCAGAGATAGACCAGTGCGCCGGCGAAGAGCACGAGCGAGGTCCACTGGTTGATCCGCAGTTCCAGGAACGTCGCCGCGTGGTCGACGCCGCCCACCGGGTCGATGCGCAGCCCCTCGATCCAGAACCGCCCGAACGTGTAGCCGGCGACATAGACGGCGAACAGGCGGCCGTGGTGCAGCGTGAACCGCCTGCCGGCCAGGATCAGCGCGAAACCGAGCGCCGCGTCCCACAGCGACTCGTACAGGAACGTCGGGTGGTAGAGCACGCCCGGCGCGCCGCCGTGCGCCTGGTCGATCTCCAGGCCCCACGGCAACGTGGTCGGACCGCCGTACAGCTCCTGGTTGAACCAGTTGCCCCAGCGGGCGATCGCCTGCCCGAACGCGAGGGCGGGCGCGACCGTGTCGGCCACGGCGCTCAGGGACAACCCCCGGCGGCGGCAGGCCAGCCACACGCCCACGGCTCCCAGGGCGACCGCGCCCCAGATGCTGAGCCCGCCCTCCCAGATGAACAGCGCCTGGTAGGGCTCCTTGACCGCGCGCGGGCCGAAGTAGGTCTGCCAGTCGGTGATGACGTGGTAGAGGCGGGCACCGACCAGGCCGAAGATCACTCCGGGCACCGCGATGTCGCCGATCGCCCCCTTCTCGCCGCCGCGATCGCGCCAGCGGCGGTCGCTCAGCCAGACGGCGAAGCCGATGGCGACGATGAAGCACAACGCGTAGGCCCTGATCGGGATGAACCCGAGATACCAGACCCCTTGGGCAGGGCTGGGAATCGAGGCAAGCGGCATGCCGGTGAGGCTAGCCAACCCGAGGCCGCCCGGCCGTCTTCGTGACCCGATCGCAAGGGTGCCTTTGTACGTCCTGCCGCCCGCGCGAACTGTCGTACGCGCCTGCTTTGATGCTCGAGCGGCTTTCCGCTGAGCTGAAGGTTCACCTCGACGCGGGCCTGATCAGATCGGTGCCTTCGGAGGTAGACGCGGTCCGGCGGAACGCCGTCGTCGGCGGGTCTGCTTCTGCGGGGCCAGGTCCTGATTCGACGTCTCCGGGCGTTCGACCCGGGTGGGGTTGCCGCGTACGAGTTCGTCGTGAACGCGCCAGCGGGCGGTGACGGCGGCGCGCCCGGCCGCCTCGTCACCGCGCTCGACGGCCTGTCGCAGCAGCCGTACGGCGATGCGGCGGTTGAGGCTGAACTGCCGCTCGGTGTCGACCACGACGACGAGCCCGGTGGGCCGGTGAGTGGCCCGTACGGCGGTGCTGGCCTTGTTGCGATGCTGACCGCCGGGGCCGCCGGTGCGGCAGGCGACGACGTCCACGTCACTTTCGTGGAAGGCGGTGCGTGGGGTATCGACCCGGCACGGCTGGGCGATGACGTACCAGTTCTTCCGGCCGGTGCCGGCCCGATATGGGCTGGGGGCCTGCCAGCACAGCGTTCCGGTCCAGGAGGCGGCGAACGCCTCGGCGCCGTCTCCCGCGATCTCGATGAGGACCGACCGATAGGTGCCGGCCCGGTCACCGGGGACGGCCTGGACCCGATGGGTCTCCAGATTCCGCCGGGTGGCGTCGGCCTCCAGGCGTCGCAGCAACCGGGCCAGCGCCCAGGCGCACTCCTGCGGGCCACGCCCGGCCGACAGCAGCAGGTGCACGCTCACGACCGGCCTCCTCGCTTGCGGCGCTGTTCCCGCTGGGCGCTCCGGGGTTCGGGTGTTTTGTAGGTGACCAGCGGGATCGTGGTGGCCACGGGCGTGGCGAGGTCGTGGCCGACGAGGTCCGCGATGACCTGCTCGATGCGCTTGTAGGCCGTCGGCGCCTCTTCGAAGAGGAGCTGGCGGTCGCCGCACACCACCAGCGATCCCACCGGCGTACGGCGCAGTTCCTCGACCGTGTGCTTGGCCCGGCCCCGGCGCAAAGCGTCCGTACGGGACATCTTGCGGCCCGCGCCGTGTGCCACGGACCAGTTGGCGTGCGGCCCGGCGTGGGCGGCCACGAGATAGGAAGGGGTGCCTCGCGTGCCGGCGATGAGCACGTCGCGGCCGTCGCCCGGTGCCGCACCCTTGCGGTGCAGGTAGATCCCGTCGCGGATCTCGACCAGGTTGTGGCACTGGTCGACGATCGGCTCGGTGGGTTCGAACCCCAGCGCATGGGCGACTCGGGCGGCCAGCAGCCGCCGGTTGAGCGACCCCCACCGTACGGCGGCGTCATGCATCGCCAGGTAGGCGCCGGGATCAGGGGCGGGGCCCGCGCCGTGAAGCTCGGTGTGCGCCCGCAGGATCTGCTCACCCAGGCCGCGGGAGCCACTGTGGACGATGAGGACCAGGTCACCGGCGGAGAGCCCGAGCCGGCTCGCGTGGCCGGGTTCGGAGACGGTCCCGATGCGCGCCAGCTCAACGAAGTGGTTGCCCCGGCCGACCGTCCCGAGGCCCTCAAGGTGACCGGCGGGAATGTCGCCCTTCACCACGGCCCAGGCCGGGTCGTCGGCATCCCGATCAGGGTCCAGCGCGCGGTCGAGGTCGGGAAACCGGGAGGCGAGCTTCTCGGGTACGGCGCGCTTGAGCGAAACGGGGAACACGGCGATGCCACAACCGATGTCGGAGCCCACCAGGAACGGATACAAGACGGTCGAGGCCATGGCGGCGCCGATGGGAGCGCCCTTGCCGGGATGCAGGTCCGGCATGGCGGCGACGTGCTTCATGCCGTCGAGGCCGGCCACCTGGTCACACTGCGCCAGGGCATCGGATTCGATCCAGCTGGTGGGGGAGGCGAACACGGTGACGGTGGCCGACCCTACGGCCGGCCTGGAGTGGTGGTGAGACAAAGACGCTCTCTTCGCTGAAACAGGGCATGGACAGGCGGCATCACGGCGCGAGCCGGCGCCGTGTCATCGTTGAAGTCGCGGGGAACGCTGTCCGTCAGAGCCTCATGCGCACCAGATTCTCCGAGCCCCGCCATGCCAGACAACTGATTTTCAGCCGTCCGGCCCGCGCATGGCCGCGCGCGGGACGCCCGCAGGGCCTCCTCGGCAGGATTCGCATCAGAGGGGCCCACTTTGAGGTGATCAGCCCTGCGTGCTCCAGCTCGCGAACGCCTGGCGAACGGCGTTGCGGGATGCTTCGTCCAGTCGGCAAAGTTCCGCTTCGTCGGGCAGCGGTGCCGACGAGCGCCTCGGCCGTCTGGTCGCTCATCACTCCTGCGCGGTCGACGAGGCGACCGAACGCGACCAGTGCGGCTCCCCGACCAACGAATCCGCCCTGGAGCGGCGAGAGCCGGCTTGCTGACAGCCCGAATCGTCACGCCTCGTCGAACGCTTTACGGATCTTGGCTGCGCCGTACGCTCCACGAGGGTTGCAGATCGGGCAGGCGCAGGGCGGCCTGCCGTGTGCGTTGGGCATGTAGCGCCACCCGGTCACCTGGTTCACGCCTCTGATGCGGTGGATCTCGCCGGCCTGGATCGGCCGCGGGACCAGGAGTTCGTATCCGCGGGCGTCCTGTTGTCCGGCGATCAGAGCGGCGGCTGCGGCGCTGGCGAGTTCGACCGGCCGGGTGTTGTAGTGGCCCACCAGCACCGGCTCGTCATCCGGAATGCGGAAGTGGACGGCGACGAGAGTGCGCTGACCGCCACGCCGCAGCTCACGGCCCCATTGATAGGTGTTCTGGTAGGAGGGCAGCACCGGCAGGCAGTAGACGCCTGTCGCATCGGTCCGCCCCACGCTGACGGCGCGGATGCCCGCGCGCCGGATCGAGCGGATGTTCTTGGCCGGGGTGAGGTGCACGAGCAAGGTCATGGCTTGTAGGAGCCCAGGTCGGCATTCGCCGTCGTGTCGGTCCAGGCGATTTCGAAGTATCTGACGCGTTCGTCTTGTCCGGTCGGCCGCATGCCGACTGCCATCATGACGTGCTGGGACGCGACGTTGCCGTGGTCGGCGTCGCCTTTCACGCAGGTGATGCCGCGTGCCCGCGCGAACAGCAGTATTTCCCGAAGGGCTTCGGAAGCGTACCCCTGGCCTCGTGCCGACGGGATGAGGCCGTAGCCGATCGTGACGCTGCCGTTCTCGTCCGCAGGTCCGTGGAAGCCCACACCGCCGATCGCCTGACCGTCCTCGCGTCTACGGATTTCGTAGTTGCCGAACGGCTGGGGATCACCGGTGACCGCACAGGTGTCCAGGAAGCGCTTGGCGGCGTACATGTCCCCCTCGGTGGGGTATCCGGGCGCCCATCGGTCACTGCTGTCCGACTCAACCGCCAGCACCCGCTCAGCTTCGCCAACGGTCATCGGATGAAGCTCGAGCCGCGCTGTCACAAGGTCGTTCATAGGAGGGAGGAGTATCACGCGCGGCGACAAGACCGCACACGCCTTATCCGGAAGGCAGTGAGCCATTGCCTGTAACGGTTCGTCGCGGTCTGTAGTGCCGATGCCGGCCGGGTCACACCGCGGTGATCCAGGACTGCTCTCGGCGGCCTACGGCTGCACTCCGGCGGAAGCCATAGTGGGAGAGAAGTCCCAGGTCAGGCAGCAAATGACAAGGCCAACTAGGTGCCCCCGGCCAGGCACGACGCAAATCTACGGCGCTCTCACCTGCGGTTTCCTCGGGCCGTCTCGTCGTCGAAGCCCGCGCCGAGGTGGCCAAGGGAGGCGGGGCGTGATGAGTCCCTGCTCCCGGGTGGATGCCTGCATTCGTTGGACGACGACCGCATCCGTGAGCCTGCTGGCCGTGATCGCCGCGGTCGTCTCGTACCGACACATGCATGAGCTGGCGTTGCGGCAGGGCGAAAGCGAGCTGGGAGCGGCCCTCGTGCCGTTGGCGGTGGATGGCATGATCGTGGCCTCGTCGATGTCGATCCTGCTCGCCAGCCGTTATGGCAGCCGTGGGGGAGTGCTGCCCTGGGGCCTTCTGATCGTTGGCAGTCTGGCGAGCCTCGGCGCCAACGTCGCCGTCGCCGAGCCGACATTGATCGCGCGCATCATCGCGGCCTGGCCGTCGTTCGCCTTGATCGGTGCCTACGAGATGCTTATGGGCCAGATCAGGCAGAGCCGCGAGTTGCGTGCGGTCGTCGAAGCCATCTCAGATGGTCAGCGTGTGACTCAGGCTCCAGAAGGGTCGGTCGCAGATCAGAGAGGGCCGCGAGATCGAGTTCAAGACCTTCGTCGAACGGCCTGGCAATGGGCTCAGGCCAACAGCCGTCCTGACGGCACCCTGCCATCGGGCCAGGTCATAGCCGCTCACTTCGCCCGCAGTCCACGCTGGGGACGCTGGGTGAAGAAGTTGGGCATGGCCGGCGAGCTTGACTGAGCCATAGGAGCGGATAGAGCGGTTGTGGAAACCCGATCTCTCCTGGCTGTGCATCGCATCCGGTGTACGGCGGTTGCAGGTGTCGCGCTACGGGCGCTGATCGCGGCGGTCCGTCTCGTTCAGTAGATGCACGAACTCTGCCTGCGCCGTGGTAAGGAGCGCTTGGCAGCGGTGCTCATCACACTCGCCGTCGACGACCTGATCGTCGTTGCTTCGATGTCCATCCTGCTGGCTAACCGGTACGGCTCCCCTGGTGGTCTTCTGGCCTGGAGCCTCGCCAGCCTCGGCCTAACTAACCTCGGGCTTTCGCGACGAATTTGAGCGGGCTTGATCGTTTACATGAGAAAAGTGCCTTTGAGCTGGGAGGATTGGGCTTGTCGAGAGTCCTGTCCGCA
>NZ_VJVX01000123.1:0-6153 GCF_008033685.1 Microbispora sp. CSR-4 | reverse complement strand
GCTGGACCAACATCGCCGCCGCCACCGACCACTACCGCAGCCACCCCACCGATGCACTTCAGCTACTCGGTCTCACAACCTGAGAACGCTTCAGCCCTGGAGTGCCGACCGCCACATCTACTTCCGGGCAGGGGAACCAGCTGTCGATCAGGCGTGTAGTCGGCTGTGCAGCTCTGCCAATGAGGCCGCCTGTACCGCTCACCCCGGCGGTGGTAGCGGTAAACGAGGTGGTCATGCCTGAGCTCCGATCAATCTCTTCAGTTCGGACAAGGGGATTTGGAAGCGCTCGATCCGCCGTGGACCACCGAGCACGGAGGCGGGATCCTGCTGACGGAGGCGGATGACTGCACCAGTTGCGCAAGAGTCGACGACATATAGCCAGTACTCCCGCCCACGTTGCTGGGCTTGGGCCCACTCGTTCTGCTCAAGCCACACCGCGCGTAGAGCCCCTTGCACTCCCTTGACCTCGATCAAGCGCTGCTCACGGGTCGTACGATGCCGGGCGTACAGGTCGTAGCCGAGGCCAGCAGTCTGGCGGTCATCTACATCGAACCCGCGCCTTTCCAACTCTCTGACGACGGTCGCGATCGCAACCTTCTCGGCGTCCGGGTCGTAGCCCAACTGGTCGGCCCGAGCAGCACCAGTGACCAACACCCAGCCGACCAGTCGCACGGCGCTAGCGTTTACCTGCGCTATGTCGCTCAGTACGAACAAGCGCTGAGCTTTGGCTGATGTGAATTGGCCAAGAAGCTGTACGCGTTCTGCGAGAGGTCGATCGGCGATCGACTCCTCGAACCTGTACTGCGTGGCGTCCAATTGAACCCTGGCGGCCTTGATCCACGCCTGTCGTTCACTGATCAAGGCACTGACCTGCGCAGTTAACTCGGCCCTGGCAGCATCCGTGGCGTCGTGCGTGGTGGCAGGCGGTAGAGCGGTAGGTCCCGCTGGAGCGGGGTCGGTCGGGAGAGGCGTACGCAGTGTCATGAGGGACTCCCACGCCACGGGAAGGGCGTGTCCGCCCGAGCAGCGGATAAGCAGCGGGGCCTTACGGACAGTTCGCCCGGCGCCGTCATGGAGCTGAATATCGGCATCAAACAGCGCGAGTACGTAGGAGGTGAGGGAGGCGCTGTCCACAAGAGTGGTACCGCGGACAAGATCTTCCTCTCCCACAGTGAGGGCATGTGCAACGAGCTGCTGGAATGGCTCTTCTGTAGGCCCCAGAACGATGACATCGTCCATCCCGGTAGCACCATCGTTGATGGCCTGTCGAACTGAGGCCCCATCGGCAGCTACATAGGCCTGGCCACCGCCACCCAATGCCTCGGGGAGCGTCTCTCCATCGCCCGCGCGGAGGTGCCGTATGCCCTTCGCAGGACCAGGATCGATCGTCCAAGCGGAGCTGCGTGCGAGTTGCTCAACCATCGCATCGACGATGACGGGGTTAATCGCCTCAAGACGGTCTGCGGCGAATCGCTCCAAGGCATCGGTGACATTCGCCGGGGTACTGAGTGCGCGCTCATCTGCGACAAGAACTCGGGCAGTCTCGATGAGTGCAGAGGTCTCAGGGATGGTGACCTCACGGCCAGCCTGGGCGTCAACCATGGCTTTGCCCCAGTCGAATCCGGCGCCGGCGGCTGTGGCGTCGAGCAGATCGTAAACCTTTCCCTCTAACGCCTCGGCCGCGCTTTCCAGGTTTTGCAGCATAACTTCTTGAACACGGCCCTCGCGTGTATGCGGGGCGACTAGATGGTAGACATGAACCGGGTTACGCTGGCCCACCCTGTGCAGGCGGCCCATCCGCTGCTCAAGACGCACCATCGACCACGGCAGGTCCCAGTCGACCATCACATTCGCCGATTGCAGGTCAATGCCCTCACCGCCGGCGTCAGTAGACACCAGGACCTGAAACTCCCCTGCCAAAAATCGCTCCTGAAGAGCGTCTCGGGCGCGGTGATCAACGGCACCATCAAGAACCTCAGTACTGAATCCGGCGTCCTCAAATCGACTATGGAGCCAGCGTGCAGTATCAGCAAACTCGGTGAACACCAGTAGTTGGCCTTGACAAGGAGTGATCCCATGCTTATCCAGAAGTTTCAGTAGCGCCGTCCATTTTGCCGGAGGGGCGGCCTGCTCGGCATGGCGAAGAGTGCTCAGCACATCATTGACACGAGCGAGTTCCGCACCCTTATCCCGTGTGCGGGACGTCACGAGTGCGTTTTCTGCCCTGGCCCAGGTATCGTCGTCATCTGCGGCCGCACCAAGACCGCCACCAGCCAGTAGGTCTTCAGGTACTACCAGGGTCCCACGCTCATGCGCTGCCCCTTTTAAGGCCGCCCCACGCCGGCTGATCGTCTCGGCTGCAGCTCGCAAACTCGAGGCCACACGCTTGCCGTAGATCGAACGGGCCAGGGTAGCGTTTTCCGCGTAAAAGGTTTCAACGTAATGCATTACTGCGTCATACGCTGCAGCCTCGTGAGGGTTCAACCTGACGGAAATGGTCTCAGAGAACCTGGGCGGGAAAAGCTTTTTGCCGTCGTGATCGACAAGGTCCTCTTTCATTCTCCGGAGGAACGACATCTTGCTGGGCACCAGCGCGGTTTCGTAGCTGGTCTGGCGTGGTTCCCAGGGGTACAGTGTCGGATCCAGCAGGTTCATCAGTCCACGAAAATAGTGCTCCTTACCCCGGTGCGGAGTGGCGGTGAGCAGCAACAGGTGGTGAGTTCGTACGGCTGCCTCCCGAGCGGCAGCAAGAGATTGGCTGGGAGGGGTCAACCGATGCGCCTCATCGAAGATCACCAACGACCAGGAGGTGCGACGGCCAGCGACCTTGCGACGCACATCAGGATTGTGGGTAAACAGATCGACTGAGACGACCCAGGTGTCGTAACGAGGGTCAAGATCAGCTGGGTCGGCAGCGATCTCGTTAGTGATACGCCGGGCCTCCACACCAAACAGGCGACGCAGATCCCGTTCCCACTTTGTGACCAAATGCGCTGGCACGATAATTACGGATCGCCCTTGAATCAAGCCCTGCCTGCGTCCCTCAGTGAGATACATCCCCGCCATGATCGTTTTCCCCGTTCCAGGCTCATCCCCCAAAAGGAATCGCAGACGGGGCTGGCTGAGCATGTGCCCATGGACAGCGTCATCTTGATGGGCATACGGACGCAGAGGGCGAGTAGCCAGGACCGCGGATCTGATCCGGGGCACAGCGTGCTGCATCCAGCGCCCCCACAGCCCCGCAAGGGCCCGAGCAGGGTCACCGCCTCGATCATTAGCAGGCACCAGTCCAGCAACGAGTTGCTGCTCAGAAAGGAGTACTCGGCGAGGGTTGCCCTCAGGGTCGATAACGAGCAGTTCGATTGCCCCATCCCCAGCCCAATCGGCATCCCTTACCGTCACCAGAGCACCATCGACACGTACTTGCCGGCCCTTGGCTGGCAACTCGATCGTCATCTCGTCCCCGTGCTAGTCAATAGCAGCGAAGCCCAGGGCCAGGTGACACACGGCACGGCTATCTGAGCAGGGGGCTGCAATCGTCGAATCTGGCGCACTCCTCTACCTACGGGACCTAGGTGACGGAATGGTGATCCGTCAAGCTGCCTATTGATAACGATCACCCCAAGGATGCCGAAGTACGTGTGACTCATTCGTGTCGTTCCCTGGATGAACTTGCGAACTCCCAGGCCATAGCCCTGTAGAGCCCATCTGCAGTGGGAGTTCAGCGACGGCAACGGCCAAGTAACAGGCGGCGGGGATGCAGGTGTGGGTGGTGGTCACTGCAACCTCAATCCGGCAGTCTGGCTCCGAGGGGAAACTTTCTCCGTTTCATGCTGATCTGGTGGCATTTTGACCGGTTTGGTGTTGACTGTTCCTTATTCGAGCGGTCCCGCTTAGCCTCCGCGAGGTCGGCAGGAATGGGTACACGATGGCCTGCCAGCACGCCGTGCCGACGGCCACAGTTGAGGCAACATGGCGACGCACCATCCCAGCGTCGTGCTCGTTCGGCACCGCATCAATCGGCACATACCTCCAGGCCGCCGCTCGGCACTTACCTCCATAGACCTCCCGTTTCCCGCGCCCGAGAAATAGCCGGGCCAGTATGAGACGGCGAAGTCGGGCCACTGGTTGACCGTGAACAGCGTCTGTACTGCGAGGGTGCTCCAGCCCTGCCCTACGGCACCTGACTCTCCGGAGTCCCGGTGTCTTCTGGTGGTTGACTAAGTCACCAGCCCGCCCAGAGCGGAGCATGTGCGGGATGATCAAGCACCTCGTGGTCGTCGTAGGAGCTTTTACGCTGGTCAGGCCTCCAGAGTGGTACTTGAACCACCGCTCTCCTAAAGCGGGTGCCGCAGGTTCGAATCCTGCCGGGGGCACTCACCAAATCTTCGGCACAGGCGCCTGCCTCCGGCAGGCGCCTGTTTTCGTTTCCGGGAAGTTCTTCTGCCATCGCCGCGACTCCTTTGATCGTCTCGTGGTCCAGAGTGATTCGGATCAACGCCACCCCACGGCCGGCGTCATGGCGGATCTCCAGATGGAAGGCCGTGAACAGCTCGCGCTGAAGCTCTTCGGGCAGCTCAGCGATCTTCGTCTGCAGCATGGGGATCATGTGGAGCAGGCCGGCTTGGTGGTCGCGCGCGGGCGGACTCCCCTCGGCATCGGCAAGCTCCTCCGCCTTGATCCGGCGCTCGCCTTCCAGCTCCGTGAAGCGGGCCCGCAGACGTTGGCAGAACGCGTCGTCCGCGTCGGTGTCCTCGATCTGAGCGATCAGCCTGTCCTGCCTCCGCGTGATCTCGGTGATGCTCTTCTTGAGCGCACGGCACCGGGACTCCCACTCCTCCTCCGCCTGGCGGCTGTTCTCCGGCAGGTCGGCGGCGAGAAGTTCATGCCGCTGTTGGCCGAAGACGCGTCGTTGAAACAGATCATGAACTGCGTCAACAAGCACGTCTTCGCGAACGCGGACAACCTTTGGGTGGCCAGGAAAACGGTCCTCCCGGCCGTGATGGTTGCGGTCGGGCTGGCACACGTAGTAGGCATCCTGGGCCTTGCGGCGCGTCGGTCTGGCCGAACATGCGCCGGTCGCAAAGATCGCAATGGACGAAGGACCTCAGCAGGTACGTTCGGCGCGCCTGCGAGTGCCTGTTGAGCTGAGCACCGGAATGCGACGTGTTGCGCGTCCGGCCGACCTTCTGGGCGCTCTCGTAGATCTCCCGGGTGATCAGAGGCTCATGAGTCGGGTGCTCAGACCAGACCCAGGCGCTGGGAGGGTTGAGCATGCTGCGGTTCGTGCCTCGGCGGCTGGTGGTTGCCTTCCGATTCCACACCATGTAACCGGTGTACTTCGGGTTGAGCAGGATCTCCCGGATCCCGGACCGAGACCAGGAATTACGTCCCCGGAAGTTCGGGTTCAGCGATTCAGGCGGTGGATAGCGCTCATGGTCCGCGTTGAGCCGGTCGGCGATGTCGCCATACCCCAGCCGTTCCATCACCCGCCATACGAAGATCTGCGTGACGGCAGGGCCACGCAGCGCGTCGGGCACCAACCTGGTCTTGCTCTTGCCGTCCGCCGCCTTGGCCGGGACCGGATGTGGGACCTTCTCCGCCTGGTAGCCGTACGGAGGGCGCCCGATGTTCCAGCCCTGTTGTGTGTGGGTGCGGAGGCCGTCCCAGGACGCCTCCATCATCTGGACGGCGTACCACTCGGCGATGCCCTGCTTGACCCGGCGGGTGAGGATGGCCGTGGCGCGTTTGCCGTTGAGCGTGATCGGCTCGTCGGCCGCGAAGAGAGCGACCCCGAGTTGTTCGAGCTCATGCTCGATCTTCGTCCCGTAGAACGTGCGGCGAGAGATCCGGTCGATGGACTCGCAAATGACCGCGTCGAACCGGCGGTTCGGCCGGGCGGCTTCGGCCAGCAGGTCCTGAATCCCGCCATCCCGAGGAATGGGAATCGTGAAGCGCTCGTGGGCGGTGCTGTGGCCGCGGTCTTCCAGGTTCTTGCGGCCCGACTCGATGTCGTAGAAGTGAGCGACGATCAGGGCGCCGGGCGGCAGTGCCGGCCGCGTCCATGATCGTGGTGTATGAGAAGACCACTCGTAATCCGGCGAACTTCTAAGCCGTAATCGCCTCGATATTCACTTTAGCATCATTTGTCTC
>NZ_VJVX01000122.1:0-6401 GCF_008033685.1 Microbispora sp. CSR-4 | reverse complement strand
GGCCTGCCAGTTCCACAACCGCGACCGCTACCAGCACCCCGACCGCTACACCCGCCGCAACGTAGGCGAAGACCGCTGGGCCTTCACCTACCACCGCCTCGGACGAGCCCCACGACTACACGACTGAGGGGAGAAGTGGATCGATCGCCGCGAACGACGGAGGTGGCGCGGTGGCGGGGCAGGGTGATGGCGGGGCCGATCACATCTTGCCGACACCACAGGTCACACCGTGCCGACGCCGGATGGGCGTTGCGCTTGGCGAACTTGGGAGCGCGGCCGGTCGCGTGCCGGTAACCCCTGTAGGCGGCGCGGTGATGTGGCGGCGCGGCCCGGCGGACACCGGCCCGGCGGACACCGGCCCGGCGGACACCGGCCCGTTCAACAGCATCGCCCCGAGGGCTCAGCGTCGCCTTGAGAGCGCAGCGTTGCCGCGACGTCGCAGCGCAAAAAAGGCATCAGCAACCACACAGCACATCGCACCAGTGGGAGAAGAGAGACGAAGCGCGGGGTATGGGACGGATGCGTCGCTTGTGTACCAAAGCAAAGGCAGGTGTGGACGGATGGGCGACAAGAGGGCAGGGAGAACCCGCGTCGTGGCGGCGTCCGCACGGCGTATGGCTGTCGCCGCGCTCCTCATCGTGATGCCGAGCGTGGTGGCAGCGTCTCAGGCACTGGCGGCGCCGGTCCCGGCCGCCGGCCACGCCCCGCACGCGCTCGGCCAGAACGGCCAGGCGAAGATGGGCGCGGCCAAGAAGATCGCGGCTAAGAAGAGCGCGGGGAAGAAGGGTAAGAACGGCAAGGGCAAGAAGGGCAAGCGCCGCGGTAACGGCGGAGCTCGCCTCGACGCCAGTCTCGCCGCCTTCGGAGCCGGCGGTAACGGGGGTGGCGGCCATGGGGGTGGCGGTCACGGCGGCGGCTTCGGCCACGGTAGGGGCGGCGGGGGTACGCAGCGTACGTCCGGCATGAACACCGCCAACGCGCCGACGATCAGCAGCCCGCCCTATCAGCTCAACATGGGCAGGCGTAATGTGCAGGCTCCCGCGGGCAACAGCGCCGTCGACTTCGCCGGTGTGCAGCAGGTGTCGAGCGTCAGCGTCTTCACCAACTCCCTCAGTGGCAACTGCAGGGGCGGTATCGATAACTGCTCGATCAACCAGAACCTGCGGGCCGCGGAGGACAGAGGCCGCAGTGTCGGCCACTGAGGTCGCAAGAGCTACAAACGCCACAAGCCGCAAGTCATAAGCCGCTGAAGCCGCTGAACCGGCCATTGACAGGGGACGGGCGTCTCCCGCGAAAAGGGAAGACGCCCGTCTTTCAGTGGTGCGCGGGGATCAGAGCTCGCCGCTTTCGATCGCCTGCTTGAGGGCCTGCTGCAACTGCTGGTGCGAGGCGGTGCCGTTCGCGGCGACGAAGTCGATCAGCGAGGAGTCCGCCTCGAAGGTGAGCTTCTCCGTGACGCGGGTCTTCCCGCCGGGCAGCGCCTTGAAGTCGATCTTCTGGTGCGTGACCACGTTGGGCTCCGACCAGCTGTCGGTCTCGTAGTAGAACCCGTTCCGGTGGAGCCGCTGCTGCGCGTGGGTCTTGCTGACCACGATCGTGCCCTCGTACGGGATCTCTTCGATCGCCGTGAGGTTGCGGTAGGTCGTGGAGCCCTTCTTGCACTCCTTGTGCGTGATGACCCGCTTCAGGAACGGGTTCTTGCCGATGTGGTTGTTGAAGTTCGAGTACTTGTTGAAGGTCAGCGGCATCGGCGAGTCGATGTCGACCGAGATGCTGTTCGTGATCTGGCTCCGGCCCGAGCCGGGCGCGGGCGGTGTGGTGTCGGTGAAGTGGTAGGTGTCCCAGGCGGTCTGCCACTCGGCGGCGATTTGGGCGTCGCTCTCGGGAGTGTCGGCGTTCGCGGGAGCGGACAGAGCGGTGAAGACGGCGGCGGCGGCGAACGTGTGGGCCGCGGCCACTCGGAGGATCTTTCTCACGTGTACCTCGAAAAGAGGAGAAATGGTACTAGTGATCTTCTACCGCAACCGCAACCTGTTATAGAAGAGGCGATGCCGAATCGGCCGCGGCCCGCACGAACTCCCGTACGCGCGCGGTCGTGTTGGTCGCCCGCCACACCGGTCCGCGTTCGATCGGCGGCGCGTCCCGGATGGGCACGTACGCGATGTCGGGGCGGGGATAGTACGTGCGGCTGTGCTCGCCCACCGGCAGCACCCCCTTGCCCATGGCGACGAGGGAGAGCATCTCCGAGAACGTGCCGCCCGCCGGTCCCGGCGGCACGGGGCGGCCGGACGGGGTGTGGGTGGGCGTACGGTCGCGCTTGAACTCGGCGGAGGTGACCGAGGGGTACTGCACCACGGGGTGGTCGCCGAGGACCTCCAGGGACACCGATTCTTCGCGGGCCAGCGGATGCCCGGCGGCCACGGCCAGCACGCGGGCCTCCCGCAGCAGGACCGGCCCGCGGGCCATGCCGTCGAAGGGATAGGAGGCGATGAGGACGTCCACCGAGCCGTCGACGAGGCTCGCCCGTGAGTTGGACAGTTGCACCTCCTGGACCTCGACCTCGCAGTCCGGATGGCGTTCGGTGAACAGGGCGACGGCCCGCAGCAGCACCGGCGCCGTCCACTCGCCGAGAAAGGCCACGCGCAGCCGGCCGGTGACCTTGCGGCCCGCCTCGACGGCCCGGCGTACGGCGGCCTCCATCTGGGCCGCCAGGGGCGCCAGGTCGTCGGTGAGTTGCCGCCCGATCGAGGTGAGGCGGACGACCCGGCTCGTGCGCTCGAACAGCGGCGCGCCGATGCGCCGCTCCAGCTTCTTGATCACGTGGCTGACCCGGCCGGTCGTGACCCCCAGGCGCTCGGCCGTACGGCCGAAGTGCAGTTCCTCGGCCAGCGTCAGGAACGTTTCGATCTCGTGCCGTTCGAGCATGTGAAGTCCGATCGTTGAACAGGAGTCAACGATCGTAGCGTGATCAGGTCTTGGTGCCGGCCGCCGCGACGAGCATCGTTGGATCCATGAGCACAACGAACATGCGCGTCAAGGGTTTCGATCATCTGGTGCTGACCGTGGCGGACGTCGAGCGGTCGCTGGCGTTCTACTGCGACGTCCTCGGCCTCGAACCGGTGCGGGTCGACGAGTGGCGGGCCGGGAAGGTGCCGTTCCCCTCGGTGCGGGTGTCGCCGGACACCATCATCGACCTGCTGCGCGGCGAGCGCGGCGAGCCGAACGTCGACCACTTCTGCCTGGTCGTCGAGCCGCTGGACTGGCAGGAGGTCATCGACTCCGGCGCCTTCACCGTCATCGATGGACCCGGCCCCCGGTTCGGCGCGCGCGGCGTCGCCACCTCGGTCTATCTGAAGGATCCCGACGGCAACGTCATCGAACTGCGCTGGTATCCCCAGGACAGGGAGCAGGACAAGGAGGAATGAGGGTTCGGTCGCAACGGTGCGGCGCCGGGGCCCCGGCCGTCCGAACGCGGTAGATCCGGGTGAGGACGGCCGGAAGAAGGGCGGGCACCGATGGCGGGGGCGACCAACAGGGCGACCGACAGGGCGAGCAACGGGACGGACCACGGGGCGAGCAACGAGACGGACAGCAGGGCGAACAGCAGGGCGAACAGCGGGACGGACAAGCGCGCCGACCTGGTGCTGGAGGGCGGCGGCGTCAAGGGCGTCGGTCTGGTCGGCGCGCTGCACGAGCTGCACGCCGCCGGCTATCGGTTCGGACGGGCCGCGGGCACCCGGGTCGCCGGCACCTCCGCGGGGGCGGTGGTGGGAGCGCTGGCCGCGGCCGGGATGCGGCCGGAGCGCATGCGCGACCTCCTGTTCCAGGTCGACTACCGCAGGTTCAGGGACGCGTCAGCCGTGGAGCGCGTCCCGCTGGTCGGCAGGGGGTTCTCGCTGCTGTCCCTGCTGTTCGAACGGGGTGTGTTCGAAGGCGACTACCTGCGGGAGTGGCTGGGCAACGAGCTGGCCGGCCTGGGCGTCGAGACGTTCGACGACTTGGCGCTCGACGACCCGGCGCCCTGGATGGGCGAAGACCAGCGCTACAGCCTGGTGGTGACGGCCACGGACGTCACCCTCGGCCGGCTGGTGCGCCTGCCGTGGGACTACCGGAGCGTGTACGGCGTGGCGGAGCCCGGCAGGCAGCGGGTGGCCGACGCGGTCCGCGCCTCGATGTCGATCCCCTTCTTCTTCGAGCCCGTCACGATCACCAATCCCGGCACGGGGCTGGTGTCGACCCTGGTGGACGGCGGGGTGCTGTCCAACTTCCCCATCGACACGCTCGACCGGACCGACGGGGAGCAGCCGCGCTGGCCGACGTTCGGGGTCAAGCTGCTCCCCGCGTTCCGGGAGGACACGCTCAGGCTGCCGCTCGCCGGGGCTCCGCACCTGCCCGCGCTGCGGCTGCTGGCGTCGCTGGTCGGGACCGCGATCGTCGGCCACGACCAGACGTACCTGGACCAGCCCTGGGTCAGGGCACGCACCATCCAGGTGGACACCGAGAGCGTGGGGGTGGTCGACTTCGGCCTCGACGAACGGCAGAAGCTCGACCTCTATCTCAACGGCCGGACGGCCGGGGCGGCCTTCCTGACCACCTGGAACTGGGACGACTACCGCGCCCGCTTCCGTCCCCCGGCGAGAAGCAGTGCGCGGAAAACCAGTGGCCGGAAAACCAGTGGCCGGAAAACCAGTGGCAGGGCCGAGACAGCGGGGAGTCTACTTGGCCGATGATCGTTATTTCGGCCGCTTCCGGCGCGCTCGGCCGCCTCGTCATCGAGTCCCTACGCACCCGTACGACGGAGGTGGTGGCCGCGGTGCGCGACCTCGAACGCGCACCCGAGGGCGTGCCGGCACGCCGCGGTGACTACGACGACCCGGCGAGCCTGCGCGAGGCGTTCGACGGGGCCGCCCGTCTCCTCCTGATCTCGTCTCCGGAGCTCGACACTCCCCGCAGGATCCGGCAGCACCTGAACGCGGTGACCGCCGCCAAGGAGGCCGGCGTCGGCGCGGTCGTCTTCACCAGCTTCCTGGGGGCCGGCGATGGCGCGACCGGCATGACGGAGGCCTATCACGCGACCGAGCAGGCCCTGATCAGCAGCGGCCTGCCGTACACGTTCCTGCGCCATCCCTTCTACAGCGACGCGTTCGTCCCCCGGGTGGTCGACGGCGAGATCACCGGCAGCACGGGCGGGCGCGGCCTGAACACGGCGTTCCGCTCGGATCTCGCGGAGGCGGCGGCCAACGTGCTGACCGGTGAGGGGCATCTGGGCCGGGCGTACGACTTCACCGGGCCGCTGTGGACCCATCCCGAGGTGGCCGAGGCGCTCGGCGTGCCCTACCGCGAGGTGCCCGACGCCGGGCCGGGCCCGATGAGCTGGATCAACGCGCAGATACGTGCGGGGCTGCTGGAGCAGCAGACCGATGATCTCGAACGGGTGCTCGGCCGGCCCCCGGTCACCGTCGCCTCGCATATCCGAAGCATTGCGTTGTCTTGACAATTTTATTTGTCGGTGACACCGTGGGAGTCACGACGGAGCCGACGACGGCCCGCGGACACAGAGGAGCAGCGCCATGCGCATCGTGGTCATCGAGTTCATGAGCCTGGACGGCGTCGTGCAGGCACCGGGCGGTCCCGAGGAGGACACCGACGGCGGCTTCGCGCACGGCGGCTGGACACACCCGTTCTTCGACCCGGAGACCGTCGGCGGCGCCTTCGACGCCACGGTGAGCAAGGCGGAGGGGCTGCTCTACGGCCGCCGGACCTGGCAGAACATGGCCGCCGCCTGGCCGGGGCGGGCCGGTGACCCGTTCGCCGACAAGATGAACGCGATGCCGAAATACGTGGTGTCCGAGACGCTGGGCGACGACGAGATGACCTGGAACACCACGCGAATCCCCGGCGACACCGCCGTCGCCCGCATCCGCGAACTGCGGGACACGGGCGACGGCGACCTGGTCGTCATGGGCAGCCCGAGCCTCGTGCGCACCCTCCTGCACGAGGACCTGGTCGACGAGCTCCGGCTGATCGTCATGCCGGTGCTCCTCGGCGGCGGGAAGACGATCTTCCCGGACGGCGGCCTGCGGCGCAGGTTCGAACTCGTCTTCGCGGCCACCGGCGGCACCGGCGTGCAGGTGTGCACCTACCGCCGGGCCGTCGAGTAGGGCTTCATGGGTCAGGGTGCTTCGGGGGTCAGGGTGCTTCGTGGGTCAGGGTGCGTCGTGGGTCAGGGTGTGGTGAGGTCGAAGCGGTTGACGGTGACCGCGCCGCCGAGGGATTGGGTGGCGTAGTTGAAGATGGCGAAGCGGTAGCCCATGAAGAACTGCCAGGCGTTGCCCATGGTGAAGGCGGGCCCGAACGAGGTGAAGTTCACTCCGTCGGTGCTGTAGGAGAAGCGGGCCTGG
>NZ_VJVX01000121.1:0-6409 GCF_008033685.1 Microbispora sp. CSR-4 | reverse complement strand
TAGATGTCGAGCAGCGCGTCGTCCTGGCCGGAGGTGTGGTCCTTCTCCAGGGTCGCCCGCATCGACTCGTACTGACCGAAACGCTCCAGAATCTGGTCGCCGGTCCAGCCGAGCGCCTTCAGCAGCACCGTGACCGGCTGCTTACGCTTGCGGTCGATGCGCACGCCGACGCTGTCGCGCTTGTCGATCTCGAACTCCAGCCAGGCTCCCCTGGAGGGGATGACCTTGCCGCCGAACAGCTCCTTGTCCGAGGTCTTGTCGACGCTGCGCTCGAAATAGACACCCGGTGAACGGACGAGCTGGGACACCACGACACGCTCGGTGCCATTGACGATGAAGGTGCCCTTCGACGTCATGAGCGGGAAGTCGCCCATGAACACCGTCTGGCTCTTGATCTCACCCGTGGTGTTGTTGATGAACTCCGCCGTGACGAACATCGGGGCGGAGTAGGTCATGTCCCTGTCCTTGCACTCGTCGACCGAGTACTTGGGCGGCTCGAACCTGTGCTCCCGGAACGACAGGGACATGGTTCCGGAGAAGTCCTCGATGGGACTGATCTCCTCGAAGATCTCTTCCAGACCCGACTGAAGTGGAATGTCCCTTCGCCCGGCCTGGCGAGCCGCCTCGACCCGGCCCTTCCATCGCTCGTTGCCCACCAGCCAGTCGAACGACTCGGTCTGCAGGGCGAGAAGGTCGGGCACTTCGAGCGGCTCCTCGATCCGCGCGAAGGAGACGCGGCGAGGACCGGGCGGTACGGCGAAAGCGCGGGACGAGGCGTGAGGCGAGGCTGCCAACAGGTGTCCTTCCGAGGACTCGCGGACTGACTACACGCGCGCCGGAGGACAGCTCACTCGATAGGAGGAAGTGGGATGCCGAGGGCGAGCGTGAGAGGGCAGCATAAAGCAAACTACAAACAAATGTCCACACTTATCCGCATTGTCAACCTCTGTCCCGTAGCCAGAATCGCATGCCCGCCCGGAAATCGTCAAGCCGCCCTCAAGAAAACCACCTCTCGCGCCCCGCCGCACACCGAAAAGACCGGCCCGCCGGAAGGGGCGGGCCGGTCTCAGCCGGGGGCGGTTACGCGCCCGCCTTGTCCGGACGCCCGGTGACCCGGATCGCGTTCACGATGGGGTCGCCCTTGTGGGGCCGGAAGACCACGTCGAGCCGGCCGCCGGTGACCTTCACCGTGTACTGGCGGGTCACCGCCGTGTTCTCACCGGCCTCCTTGGCCAGGTCGAGGCCCTCGATGACCGGGACGCCCGCGACGGCGACGTCGAAGACGCGCTTGCCCGCCTTCTTGTGCCGGGTCTCGGCGAAGCCCAGCTCCACGGTGTAGACGCCGTCCGGAAGACGGTCGAACCGGTAGGCCTGCATGCCCTCGCGGGAGCTGCGGAACAGTCCCTGCTCGGACGTGCCCTTGACGTCCTTCGGCGACGTCTTCGCCTTGCCGCCGCCCACGTAGCCGTACCCGCCAGGGGTGTACTCCCGGTCGGCCGTCCACGTGTCGCCCGCCGCGTCGACCACGTTCTTGCCGCCGCCCGCCTCGACGGCGATCTGGACCTTCGGCACCACGACGACCACGCTGACCGGGACGACCGGCGCCCGGCCGCTCGACGAGCGCACGAGCAGCACGCCGGTGCGGACGTCCCCCGGGGACAGTCCCGCGCTTGAGGCGGTGACCCGGAGCGTCACGGATGCGCCCGCCTTGATGTTTCCGCTCGCCGGCGTCACGCCGAGCCAGGTCTGCGCCGGGTCGTTCTCGATCGTGTACGTCGCGTCGGAGCCCGGGTTGGACAGCTCGAACGTCGCGTTCCTGGTCGCCGAGGCCGGCATCACCAGGGTGACCTGGCCCGTGGACACGGTGACCCGGCCGGTGGCCAGTGCGGCGTCCACCCGTGTCCGGCCGCCGGCGGCGACGCTGACCTCCTTGGTGAGGGTGCCGTAGTCGGCCGCCGAGATCTCCACGTGGTGGTCGCCCGCGGGCACCTGCCCGAGGAAGGCGCCGTCGGGGCCCGTGGTGAAGGCGACGTCGCCGACCTTCACGGTCGCGCCGGTCAGCGGGCCGCCGTCGTTGGCGTCGGTGACGGTGCCGGCGACCAGTCCGTGTCCGCGCGCCGCGATGGTCAGGCTCTGACCGTCACGCAGGACCGGCCTGTCGGACGAGTACTGGAACGCGTCGGTGCCGTCTCCGTTCTCGATGCCGATCGTGGCCTTCTCCCCGGCCGAGTAATCGGTGTCGATCCCGCGGTAGCGGAACCCGATCGAGCCGTCCTCGCCGAGCAGCGCCTCGAACGAGATGAGCGCGTCCACGCCGTAGAACCGGGCGTTGCGCCACTCCACCACGAAGGTGCGGTTCGGCGCGCTGCCGATCGTGGCCGTGTAGAGCGCGCCCTCGCCCTCGAACAGCCCGAGGTCGGTCCAGTACGGATAGATGGCGGCGTTCGGCTCGGCACCGGAGGGCAGTGGTCCGTGGCTCGGGAAGGAGTAGGTGTTGCCGCCGAAGCTCAGGAACCCGTTCGTGCTGACCAGACCGCTGGTGTAAGTCTTGCCGTAGAACGGGAAGGCGAACGGCAGCGTGATCCGCTGGGTCTCGTCGTCGTAGGTGAGGGGCTCCAGGTGGGTGCCCTCGACGTACGGCTCGGCGCCGCTCCTGCAGGTGTGGCCGAACCCGTCGATGTGGCTGGCCAGCGCGATGTCCCTGGTCATCTCGCCGGTCACCGTGACAGGCACGGTGGTCTCCTCGGCGCACAGGGAGTCCGCCGTGACCTTCAGGTCGTAGGTCTTGTGCGGCAGCAGCAGCTCGTAGTGGCCCTGAGCGTCGGTGACGGCGGTGGCCGGCGTGCCCGCGGCGGTCACCGTGGCGCCCGCCTCGGGCAGGCCCACACTGGTGACCGTTCCCGACACCCTGCTCAGGGTCTGCGCCGTGAGCGCGACGTCCTCGGTGACCGTCTCGTCGGTGCCGACGGTGACGGTCCGGGTGACGTCGTCGTAGCCGAACTTCCGCACGGTGAGCGTGTAGTCGCCGCTCAGCAGGCGGGGCAGGCTGTAGGTGCCGTCCTGCGCGGTGGAGACGGTGCGGTTCAACGGGCCGGAGACCTCGACGGTCGCGCCGGCGAGCGGGGAGCCGTCGGAGGTGACCGTGCCGGTCAGCGTGCCCAGCTCACCGGCCGGGGTCGCCTTGACGGCCGCGTACGCGTCGAGCATGCCCTCGCCCCAGACGAAGTTGTCCGCGGCGGTGCCGCCGCAGCCCTCGTCGTCGACGTCGGTCGCCGTGTGGTCGAGCAGCGCCCGGGTGCCCTCGATGTCGCCCCGCAGGAAGGGGGAGGCCGACCACATCAGCGCCACGGTCGCGGCGACGTGCGGGCTGGCCATCGAGGTGCCCGACTTCAGCCCGTATCCGTTGCCGGGCAACGCCGAGCGGATGTCGACGCCGGGGGCCGAGATGTTCGGCTTGATCTCGCCGTTCTCGCCCGGGCCTCTGGAGGAGAAGTACGCGATTCTGCCGTCGGCGTCGAAGGCCCCGGCGCTGTAGCTGGCGACGTATCCCCCGGGCGTGCCGGTGGTGTCACAGGCCGGCCCCGCGTTGCCGTTGGAGAAGGCGGGGAAGATGCCGGCGGCGACCCACGCCTCGACCATGTCCTTGTACCAGAGGTTGATGCCCTCGCCGCCCCAGGAGTTGTTCACGATGTCGGGCGCGAGGTCGGGACGGGGGTTCTGGCCGTTCAGGTCGGTGGGCGCGAGGATCCACTGCCCGGCGGCGAGCAGCGCGTAGTCGGGGCATCCCGTGAGGAGACAGGCCTTGGCCGCGATCCACTTGGCCCCGGGGGCGACGCCGATCGCGTTGGCCCCGCCGTCCCCGCCGACCATGGTGCCCACGGTGTGGGTGCCGTGGCCGCGGTCGTCGCACGGCGCCTGGCCGGGGCAGACGTGCGCCGGGTCGAACCAGTTGTAGTTGTGGTCGACGGCGCCGCCCGGCTGGGTGCCCCGGTATTGGGAGACCAGGGCGGGGTGGTCCCACTGGACACCGGTGTCGATGCTGGCGATGACGATGCCCTCGCCGTGGTCGCCGAGCTCGTCCCACACCTTCGGGGCGTTGATGCGGTCGATGTTCCACTCGACGGAGGCGGTCGCGGCCTGCGCCCTGGCCGGCTGCGGGTCGGGCAGGGGCACCGTACGGGACGGTTCGATCGCCGTCACCTCGGGCAACTGGGCGATCTCGGCGGCCAGCTTCGCGTCACCGGTCACCTTGACGGTGTTGACGATCCAGAAGGGGGTGAACTCCGCGTGCGCTTTCGTGAGGAGTTTGCGCAGGCCGGCCTGAGAGGAAGCGGCGGTCTCCGACTTCAGCCGGTAGACCTGCCGCGCCTTGTCGTTCTTGTTCTTCGCCATTCGGGCGGCGCCGAGGTCGGCGCGGTCCTTGAGCCGTACCCAGAAGGTGGCCTTTCCGTGGGCGGACAGGTCGTTCTGGACCACCCGATCGACCTTGTCCGGTCCGGGTGTGGCCGATGCTGCGCCGACCGCGGCGTTCTGCGGGAGCAGCAGGGCGAGGGCGGCGGTCCCGATCAGGACCGCACGCCGCACGTGCGGGAGTAACACAAGCTCTCCTATGTGGGCAAACAGGCACCCACAGGGGGAAAAGGGACTAGTGGGGTTCGGATGAACTCCGGGGACGTATCGTTGTGGATCTTGCCAAGATGGGCAAGATCAGGGCAAAGAGTTCAACTGGATTTAACAATCGCCCCTTACTGCCCGATCAGGACAGCCGAAATGTGTGCCCCGCGACCACACCCTGGCCGCCGAGGCGGACGTCCCCACCGCCCTACCTGCGCCCTTCGTGCCGGAGGAGAGGCCCAAGGACGGCCGCGCCTCGGCCCCGGGCCCGCCGCCCTCGGCCTCACCCCCATGGCCCCTGCCCCCATGGATCTGGCCTGACGCCCCCTGCTCCCGATCCCACCGAGGTGGGTGTGCACCCGACGAACGTCGTACGGTCCCGCGCCTCGGGCTCGCGGAGCACGAGCCGCTCGGTCCGAGTTCGGGTCGACGGCGAACGGAGCGATCCGGAGACGGACACGCACGCGCCGCGCGGACCAGGCCAGGCCGCGGGTCGGCTGACGGCGTCCCGGCATTGCCGGGTGTCGTGCTTACGCAGCGGCGCGTGGATCGTCGTGAGACATGAGGGTGATCGTCGTGAGACATGAGGGTGAGAGGACGCGGTGCGGATGTACGGCCGCCGACGGAATCACGTGCCCGAGAGCAGTTCCGCTTCCAGTCGGCGAAACGCTCACGCATGGCAGAGAACTGGAGGAGTCGGCGCCATAGGCAGTGGAGTCGCGGTCGAGTACGTCCCCTAGGTAGGACAGCGACTCGGCGAACAATCGCCCAAACGAAGCCCGGCCTGTCCGCGCTTCGCCCCGGTCTGTCCGCGCGTAGCCCACTGCGCCTCCCGCCTCACTCGCGCGGCCGTCTGCTCCCGATCCGGTGGTAGGTGAAGGCCCAGCGGTCGGTGCCGATCTTGCGGCGGGTGTAGCGGTCGGGGTGCTGGTAGCGGTCGCGGTTGTGGAACTGGCAGGCCGGTCCCAGCAGCTTCAGGTCCGTGAGCCCGCCGGTGCTCCAGTTGTCGGCGTGGTCGATCTGGCACATGGTCGCGGGCAGGGGGCAGCCGTCGATCCAGCAGGTGGCGTACCGGGCGAAGATGGCCCGCCGCTGGGCAGGAGTCGCCAGACGGACCTTGCGGCCCATGTCCAGCACCTGTCCCTCGGCGTTCATGACGATCCGCACCAGAGTCGAGGTCCGGGCGAGCCGGTGCACGCTGGAGACGGGCAGCACCTGCCCGGTCGCCAGCAGCAACCCCGGCGCGGTCCCCGGTGCCATTCCCAACGACGCCCCCAGCAGCGACCCAGGCAGCGTGCCTGCCGACGCTCCCAACGCCGCACCCAAGAACGCCCCGGGCATCGCGCCCGCCGACGCACCCGGAGATCCCGGTGACGCACCTTGCGCCGCTCCCTGTGCCCCTCCTTGTGACGCCTCTTGCGCCGTCCCCGGCGTCGCTCGCCTGGCTCCCGGTGCCGTTCCCGATGCCCATCCGGGTGCTGTCTCCCGCTCCGGTCCGGGCCCGCCGGGCGTCGCTCCCGACGGTCCCGATGTCCCCGGCACCTGCGTCGCACGCGAGCACCGCGCCTCACCACTGCACCGCCACGCGCCCTGGCTGCCGCACCGGCACGTGCTCTGGCCACGCCGGCAGTCCCCCGCAGGCCCAGGCCCGGCGTGGGTGTGACGTGCGGAGGCGTTCTCGGGCGGAGGGTCCGGCCACGCCGCCTCCGAAGGCGCTGCCTCCGAAGGCGTTGTGTGCGATGGAGCAGCCTCCGAGCACGCTGCCTGTGATAGCGGCGCGTCCGAAGCCGTCGCG
>NZ_VJVX01000120.1:0-6773 GCF_008033685.1 Microbispora sp. CSR-4 | reverse complement strand
TGAGGGGTCGCGTTTGTCATCTCCGCACCGGGGCGCCCTCAACTACCCGTCCGTCCCAGGGCTGCGCCCATCTCACCAGCCGAGAACGCTTGGGCCCTGGTCGGCACTCCGGCCGGTTCAGGGCTCAGCGAAAAGGCGATGTTCACTTGGTTTGCCTCCCGACCCATCGCCCAGGCGCGCGCCGCGGTCTTGTGTTCGCTACTGCCCGATACCTCCGAGAATCGAGCCGATATCAAAGAGGCGATCCTCACCGGAAACAGGGCCGCGATAACAAGGTTGCGGACACGAATTTCTGAACAGTACGGTGCCAGGCCTCCGGTTGTTCTTGATATGTTCTCCGGCCGCGGCATTATCTCTCTGGAGGCGAGTCGCGCCGGCGCTTCTGCCATCGGCACGGACCTGTCTCCTGTCGCCACCCTTGCTGGTCGTCTGCTGGCCGATTATCCTCTGCGGGATTGGTCCGCTGAACCGCCGTTGCCTTATTCGCCCGGAGTTGATCTTGATGAGGATAAGGAGGCGGTTGAAGCTTCCCCAGCGCAGAGCAATCGGAGAAACCAAAGAACCAGCTCTCAGCTGGGTCTTAAGGGGTTGGCTGACGAACCGCGCCTTCTCGTTGATGTCCGCACCGTCCTGTTAGAGGTCGGGCGTCGCGTTGCCGAACGAGTGGCGACGCTGTATCCGGGGAACCCTGCTCACGGCGGCAAGACACCCTGGGCCTACTTATGGGCCGTCACCATCCCCTGTGACGGGTGCGGCCGTCGATTCCCACTGATCAGCTCCATGGTGCTACGGCACCCCTACCATCGCACGCGGGACGAAGGCCAGGCCCTCGAACTTGTCTTCGAGGGTGACGAGTGGCGCACGAAAGTCTGCGATGGCCTGCCACAACAGCAGCCAACTTTTACCTCCCCAACAGGCAAGCGCGGCAAATCAGCACATTGCCCGTTTCCCGGCTGCGGCCATCCGCATAACCTGGATGTTGTCAAAGCGAAGGGCTATGCAGAGCAGTACGTTGACGCCATGCTAGCGGTGGCCGAGACAGATCCCGATACGAATCGGAAAGTTTTCCGAATCCCACGTGCCGATGAGATTGCTGCCGCCGCACACGTTGATTTCTCATCGCAGGCGCCGATAGCTCCTGGGCTTTCGGCAATTCCAAATGAGGAAATTCCGGCAACTGCCGGTGTCGATGCTCGCCAGTATGGGTTCTTAACCTATGGGTCACTGATGAACTCGCGACAAGCGGTGCTTTTCGCCACCGCGGCTCGCGTCATCGCCGAACTATACCGAGAATTGTCTGGTGTGGTCAGCGTCGAGTATGCGGCTGCGCTGTGTTCCTACGCTGCGTCCAATATTGCACGGCAGCTACGTAGGGCGACCCGCGGCTCACGCAAGGAAAGTCGCGGCAAGCCTGACGGCTCTCAGCAGAACCGGGTCTATTCCGGGGATATTTTCACTAACCAAAGTACTCTCACGCATGCTTTCGATTACATCGAGCCGGGGCCCGGGGCGGGCCCGGGAACGTGGGGCTCGGTCTCATCAAGCCTTTTAGCTGCTCTGCGTAAGGTGCTGTACGAAAACCGAATTGAGGCGGCACCTGCTCGATTCCGCCGAGCTTCGTCGGTGGCATTGCCGTTTCGGGACGCAACTGTCGACGTGCTAGTGACTGATCCCCCCTACTACGACATGATTGCGTACGCGGATTCCTCCGATCTGTCCTATGTCTGGTTTAAGCGTGCCCTCCACTCGGCGGCCCCAGACTTGTTTGATGGAAGTCTCGATGGCAAAGATGGGCTGCAGGACAAAGCAGAAGAGATTATCGTCAAGGGGCGCGGCGCCAAGGGCCAAGGTGACCACCGTACGCAAGATTTTTACGAGGTGATGTTGGCCCGGTCGTTTGCGGAGGCACGCCGTGTCCTCAAAGCCAACGGCCACATGACAGTCATCTTCGGCCACTCCGATCCCGAAGCATGGAAGCGGCTGTTGGCCGCCCTTACTAATGCCGGTTTCGTGGTCACCTCCTCCTGGCCTTCCCGCACTGAGACCGCCGTCACCGGCGTCGCGACCATCTCCGTGACCGTCTCCATCGGAGCTCGCGTCGCTCCCGCGGATCGGCCGATCGGCATCGCAGCACAAGTGGATGCCGAAGTGATCAGTCAGGTGAAGAATCGCTGCCGCGGGTGGGACAGCGATGGTTTGGCCCTGGATGACCAACTCATGGCCTCTTATGGTGCCGCACTACAGGTTGTTGGTCGGTACAGCAAAGTAATTACTCCAGACGGCAGCACCGTACCTCTGGAGCACTACATGACCCTCGCTCGTCGCGCAGTCCGCGACGCGGTCGCGCTTCGGCTGGACGAGATGCCATTAGAGACCTTCGACCCGCATACTCGATTGGCAATCTTCTGGCATGAAGTCCATGGCCGCATGGACGTTCCGAAGGGCGAGGCTAGGTTCTTCGCTCAGTCCGACGGCCTGCGGTTGGAGGACCTGCGTGGCCCAATCCTCATCGAGACTAAGGCTGGGTTCCGACTGCGGCATGATGCCCCCGAGCGGCTCACCTCCGCTTCTAGCGCTTATGAAGTCGTGCGTGGCATAGCAGCGTCGTGGTCCAGCGGCACGGAGGCGGCTGCCGCTTGCCTCTCCGCCGCAGAGCGGCCAGCGACCGATGCCCACGTGTGGGCTTTAGTCGATTGGCTCGCCACCAAACTACCCAGCTCCGACCCAACTGCCGTTGCCTTAGCGGCAGTGAAGCGTAACCGCGGGTCGATCCAGGCCGCCGTCGCCCCTGGAAGCACAAGCACTGCGGCCAAACAGCCCAGCCTGTTTGAGGAGACCTCGTGACTGCATCCCCCTCCAGTTCACACTGGGCCGATATTCTCTCTCTCCGAGACGAGGTCCGGCTCACTGACGGCTCTGTGGGTGAGCTGCAAATGAGTCTGGCTAAGGCGGTCTACCAGACGGTGCTTGTGCCGTACGCCAAGTGTGAGTACTACACCGATATCACTCAGCCGACCCCGCTGTTGGTCGGTTTCCTGGGGCGCGTGGCTCGCCGACTTGGCGTTAGAGGAGTGGAGGCTCAAGCATGCTTCCACCTAGATCAGGGCATGGGCGGGGGCAAGAGCCACGCGCTCGTCGGTTTGTGGCACATGATCAACGACTCTGCGTCGTTCTTTGGCTCAGAGCTGGGTCATGCTGTTGCTGCTGAAGCCACTGCCGGCGGATATACCTTCGACCTGAGCCAGGTCGTTCCGGTCATACTGATCGGCGAGTCGATGTCCCCAGGCAAAACAGACCCGAGGTTTGGACCGGCCACCGATTTGTTCGGCCGGTTCTTGTGGCTGGCGTTCCACGGCCATCCCGACCGGATGGGCCGCTGGCGGCACTACAACGACCTTGGTGCGAATAAGGCGACGCTGCAGGCGGTCTTTGCTGAGCTTGGTCGGCCAGTGCTCATCGTCATTGACGAATTGATGGACTACGCGATGGCGCTCACCGATCAGGCTGCCATCGGCGGCTTACCGGGCGAGCAAGCCTTCCTCAACGCCCTCGCCGACGCAGTCGATGATCAGCCACAGGTCGCGCTGGTGGTAGTAATGATCCGCAGTGACGAGGATCAGGCTGGCTACCATCCGGCTGCCGAAGAGATGCGTGAATACGTCGCCGCGCGGTTGCGGCGTAACGGTGAAACCGTTACGGTCACCGAACCCGCCGACTTCGCCCAAATCATTCGCCGCCGTCTCTTCACCCGTGCCAAAGTCGACAAAGCCGCTCGGGCTGTCGCGGATGTCTACCTCGCCGCCGCCGACGAGACATGGACCAAACACGTGTATGGCAAGCTGGGTCCAGGCCGTAGCTTGGCTAGGCTCACCGATCGAATCGTTGAGACCTATCCCTTCCACCCCGACCTGTTTGAGCTGGTCTCGAAGGAGTGGTCTGTCGTCCAGGCCTTCCAGCGGGTCCGATCTACTGTCGCGATCTTCGCACGGACCGTGCTGTATTGGGTAACCGAGCATGAGGCTGGTCGGTGGACACCCGATTTGATCGGTCCCGGGGACATCCCGCTGCATACCAGCGCTTTAGAGGCACTGTTGTCCTCTGGCGTGCTGGCTGGCAATGACCGCGCTATTCAAGGTTTCCGAGCGGTAGCCAATACCGACATTATCCGCTCCGGCGGAGGCAGTGGCACGGCGTTCGCTCTCGATGCCAACCTCGCCGCGAATGGTGTCTCTGCGGGTCAGCCAGCTCCCGCCCTGCGGATGGCTACCGCCTGCTTTGTCTACAGCCTCGTGCCCCGTGCTCAGGCTGCGCGAGGAGCTACTAAAGCCGAGCTGATTGCGGCCTTAGCTGGCTCAGATGTGCCTTATGCTGCGGCCGAAGAGATCTTCAATGCGCTTATCGCAGGCCCCGCGGAAGGCGGCCTCGGCGCGCTGGACCGCACACAGCCCAGACACAGCAAGGGGCCCGAATGGTTTTTTCTATCGATTAAGCAGACGCTGAGCATGTACCATTCCAACGCGACGACGATGGTCAGCAACGACCTCGCGTTGGACCGCGTGTGGAAGCGCGCACAGCAACTTGCCAGCAAGGGCGCCTTCAGCAACCTGCACTTCGTCGCACGCTCCATCAATGGTGTCACCACCGCGGCTGCTTGCTTTGCGGACGTGGACGGACAGGAAAATCGGCTTGTTGTCCTCGATCCGCGCCGATGGAGTCTGCTTAACGGGAAAGACGCTGACACCCGCGCTGATCTCGCCGTAGCGTTCGGGGTTGCACCTGGGCTCACTACCACCTATGCAGCCTCTATGGTGGTCACGATGGTTAACACTCAACGACGTACACGTGCCCGAGATCGAGCTAGGGATGTGCTTGCCTGGGAGCTCGTTGTCGCCCAGCTCGATCCAACCGACGACGAGTATTCTGAAGCATGTTCGCGCCGGGATGAAGCCCGTATGAAGCTCGACAGTGATATTAAGTGGGCCTATCAGCACTACGCTTACCTGTTACGCACCACCGATGGGTTGACAGTACAGTATAAAACTGTACCCGATAGCAAAACCGCTTTGGCCGGACAGGATGTATGGGCTGATCTTGTGGCCGCCAGCCGTGCCGTCGCTTCCGGCGCCCTTGCTCCGGAGTATGTCGGTCAACTGATCACGGGTGGTAGCTTCGGACGCGACTTGACTCCGCGAGAACTTTTCGCGCTGCCGTATAGCAACCCAACCTGGCCTATGGTAGCCACCGTGGAAGATCTGCGGCAGGCACTATTCAGCCTCGCGACCAGCAGCGAATGGATGCTTACCGATAGCGATGGCAATGAGATCCGGCCTGCCACGCCAGGACAAATTCAGCCGGCCTCGATGCAGCAGTTACTGCGTCGCCGACCCACTTCGATCCCAAAACCCCCGCCAGAGGCTGCGCCTGGCTCGGAAAGTACTCTGGCCGTCGACCCCACAAGCACGGGCGATTCTATTGGCGAGTCTGCGAGTACGACCTCCGTGCCGGCACAAGCGGTAGAGGAGCCAACTTATGAGGTGACTAGGGTCCGAATGCCTCTATCGTCACTCACTGACGACAGCAGGCGCGAGGCCGTGTGGGGGCTTATCCGTGAGCTAGCCTCCTTGGTTGATCCCGCGAAATTGAACATGGACATCCAGATGATCGGATTAGATATAACCGTCACTGCACGTACTGGCGATACATACCACTTCGTCACGAAAGCCAAATCTCTGCCCGGTGTTACGTCAGTCATCGAAGAGGAGGGGCTTTAATCTTCCGCGGCCAGCTTAGTGTGTCAGGTACTTAGGAGATGTGATCAGTGGGCCTTCGAATAGGACAAACAGTTCCCGCAGACTGGTGGATTCCCGGCCAGTCGGAGGATAATGTCATTCCCGGCACCTGCGAAATAACGAAGGAGGGAGGAATCGTAGCAAAATTACATCGCAACCCCCTTCGGTCTGCGGGGCAAGCGTCCCTCTTGGCTGCGCCACTAGAGGATATCCCACTTCTGCATGGGAGCATCTTCGGTACACCGGTGACTTTGGTTGATTGTCGGATGGGTCCCGCAACCACAAAGTTCACGGCTCAGGCCGATATAGAGCTCCGTCCCTGGCTGGCCCTCGAAGGGCTCCTGCTTGGTGATGAGGAGCTCGTGGTATCCGAAGCTCAGGTTAGACTTAGACACCAACGCATTTGGGCTAGCTGGTCACCTTTTTTCTATGAGTTCGAAGAGTCTTCTCTCCAGCCTAAGCGTCTCGCTTACCATGCCCCCGCCGGAAGGGTTACGGCTATTCCTGGGGGAACGCTCTCCATTGAAGATGACTCTATTTTCTGGCCTCGACCCCAACAGGGCGACGCGGAAATCAAATCTCAATGCAAGTTTGTGGTTTCGCTAGACTCGCCACTACCTCTGCGGGATTTCCTTCCGCAATATATTTTGCCTCTAGAGACTTTGATTTCATTGGCGACAACCTCTATTGCGCGGATCGAGAGTCTCCATGTAACTGACAAAAGCTGGATAGCGTCCGCGACCGAGAGTGGTCGCTCTAATTTGCTCAAAGTCTGGTTTGGTCGTTCACCGTCTCAAGATGATTTTCGTGATATCACCTCTCAAGACTTGCTATTTTTGCTGAGCGATTATCGCTGGGAGGAAGTCGGGGGGAATCTTTTCTCCATACTTCCCAACTGGCGCTACATCATTGATCAGTGGATCACGCTGATCAACCGTAACTACCGTTGGCCCATACCCCGATTCCTTACTGCGGTCACCATAG
>NZ_VJVX01000012.1:0-143950 GCF_008033685.1 Microbispora sp. CSR-4 | reverse complement strand
GAGCCCCAGCTCGATCCGTTGTCGTGCGTCGTCGCGTAGACGAGGTGCTTGCCGTTGTAGACGACGTTGGTGAAGTCCTTCAGCGAGACCCACCCGGACCTCGGCGTCGCCAGCGCACCGGTCGAGCTCCAGCGGTACGTCGACGGGAGATCACAGGTGCCGCCGGGCGGGGGCGTCGGGGAGGCCGTCGGGGAGGGCGTCGAGCCGCCGCCGTGGACGGTCCACTTCTGGTTGGCGCCGCCCCAGCAGCTGTAGAGCTGGATCTGACTGCCGTTGGAGGTGCCGGCGCCGACGACGTCGAGGCACAGCCCCGACTGGACGCCCACGATGGAGCCGTCGGAGTTCTGGCGCCACTTCTGGTTGGTCTGGCCGTTGCAGGACCAGATCACGACCTTGGTGCCGTTGGTGGTGCCCATGTTGTAGGCGTCCACGCACCGGGTGCCGTTGAACGTCCGCAGCTCACCGGAGGAGGTGAACTCGAATGCCTGGTTCGCCTGCCCGTTGCAGTCCCAGATCTGCAGAGCGGTGCCGAGCGCGTCGGTGTTGCCCGACACGTCCAGGCACCGCCCGGACGCCGCGCTCACCAGCGGCGCCGCCGCCGCCGACGCAGGCGCCGACCACGTCACGACGGACGCCAGCACGGTCGTCAGCACTGTGGCCAGGACCGCCACGAGGCGCGTGCGGGCCGGCGAACGACGCCGGCCGCTCGTCACTCGGATGGGGGGTGAATCCATTGTTTCGTTCTCCTTGGGATGAAGGCGTGGCGGGCCACGCCGGGAAAGCGGAGCCGGGCACGGCCGGGCGGCCCATCGGCTGCACCGCGGTGCCCTCGCGCGCCGTTAGCGCTAACATTCAGCGACTGGTTCGGCTCCTCTCCCTCGATGGCGTGGAGTAGTGGTGCACGTATGACCCGGGCGTAAGCCCGTTAAGAATGCGCTCCTTGTCGGCGCCGGCCACGCCCGGGACGCTCCGGGGTGGCGCGCGGCGGCGGACCGTCTCCGATGATGGAGATCCCTCCTTCCCGAGCCGGGGCGTGTTAGCGCTCACATTTCTTGCCGTACGGGAGGTCGCTCCCGCAGGTGTCGATTCCGGTGGCAATCGCGGAGCAAACCCGCATTCACCGGGTCGCGTCAAGAGGGCGACCGATAGCCCGGGTCCGCAGAGAGCTTCCGTAACGCGTCCACCTGGCGACATCGCCCGCGCCCGCACCGTCGGCAGAGTGCGCGCGATGAAACATTCACGACATCTGGGGAGCGGCGATGGCGGCGGCCGCCCGGCCGAGGGCGAGCGATTCGTTCAAGACCGGGGCGGTCTCGTGGTGCGAGCCTGCCGGACATGACCCGACAGGCGTTCACCCCCGCGCTGGGACGCTTCGCGCCCACGCGTTTCTACGATCCCGTCGTCATGCTGACCAGGGAACGGCTGTGGCGGGCGCTGACCGTCATGCATGCCGCTCCGCGTCCGTACGAGGTCATCGTCGACGTGGGGTGCGGCACCGGGTCCACGGCGCTGCTGCTGCACCGCATCGAGCCACGTGCCCGGGTCGTGGCGGTGGACCCGGACCGGGAGGTGCTGGCGATCGCCCGGCGCAAGGCCGAGGCCGCCGGCGCGACGGTGCGGTGGGAGACCGGCATGGGCGACGCGCTGCCCGAGATCGTGGGCCCCGGCGCGGCGGACACGGTGGTGTCCACCCTGGTGTTGCACCAATGCCCGGTTGCGACGAAGCGGGCCGTCCTCTCCTCGATGCACGCGGTGCTGCGGCCGGGCGGCAGGCTCGTCATCGCCGACTATGGGCTGCAGCGCACGCGGCTGATGCGGCTGGGCTTCCGGCTGGTGCAGTTCGCCGACGGCGTCGAGGACACCCGCCCGAACGCCGAGGGCCTGCTGCCCGCGCTGATGACCGAAGCCGGTTTCCGCGAGGTGCGGGAGGCCGAGGTGGTGTCAACGGTCACCGGGTCGATCTCAGTCTACGTCGCCTCGCGTAAGTGAATCGCCTCGCGTAAGTGAGTCGCCTCGCGCACGTGAATCGCCTCGCGCAGGTGAGCCGCCTCGCACGGCTGAGCCGTCTCGCGTAGGTGAACCGCCCCGCGCACGTGCGTCGCCTCGCACGGCTGAGCCGTCTCGCGTAGGTGAACCGCCCCGCGCACGTGCGTCGCCTCGCGCGGGTGAGTCGCCTCGCGCGGGTGAGTCGCCTCGCGCGGGTGAGTCGCCTCGCGCGGGTGAGGGGCGCAGCACCGGCAGCACGGCGGCCGGGGTCAGCCCCACCATCTCCCGCATCCATCGCGTCAGATGCGCCTGGTCGGCGAAGCCGCTCACGGCCGCCGCCTCTGCCGGCGTCCGTCCCGCCCGCAGCTCCTCCACCGTACGGCGAAGCCGGCCCCAGACCCGCCAGCGCGTCAGCGGCATCCCCAGCTGGTCGCGGGCCAGGCCGCGCAGCCGTTGCGGGGATATGCCCACCCGCGCGGCCAGATCCCGCATCGAGATCGGCCCGGCGGTCAGCGCGTCCATCGCGGCGAGCAGCCGGGGGTCGAGCTCGCCGGACGGTCGCGCACCCGCGAGGCGGACGTCGTCCTCGGCGAGCTCGCGCAGGTGAGGAGCCGCGTTGATCCCGGGCCCGCAGCGCTCACGCAGCCGGTCGGCGAAGGCGCACTGCGGTTCCACGAAGAAGACCCGCAGATCCGTCGTCACCGGCATCCGATGCCGCACCATGGGCGGCACCACGAGCGCCACGGCGCGGTGCCGGACCCCGGCCGCGTCCACCAGGGCGGTCTCTCCTTCGAGGGCGACGACGATCTGGAACGCCGCATGACGGTGAAAGCCGCTGTCCCACGACGGTCCCTGATAGAGCGCACAGCCATGGCCGACCTCGAAACGCGGCGTCGCCGCCCGGGCGGAGGCGTCGGCGGCGTTCACGAGGCCGCCCTCTCGTCGTCCGCCTGCGAGCACGGGTCGTACGTCTCCTCGTCAGGCGGTGCGGGCATGGAAGGTGTCGCGGTAGGTCTGCGGGGCCACCCCGAGGATGCGCCGGAAGTGCGGGCGGAGTGCGACGCCGTTGCTGAAGCCGACCCTGCGGGCGATGGCGTCCACACTGAGGTCGGTGGTCTCCAGCAGCCGCTGGGCCTGCATGATCCGCTGGGCCAGCAGCCATTGGAGCGGGGAGGTGCCGGTGAGCCGGCGGAATCGGCGGTCGAAGCTCCGGCGGCTCATCAGGGCGTGCCTGGCAAGGGCGTCCACGTCCAGGCCGGGGTCGTCGAGGTGGCGGATGGCGTGGCTGAGGATCTCGCCGAGCGGGTCGTCGGTGCCCGGGTCGGGCAAGGGGTGCTCGATGTACTGCGCCTGGCCACCGCTGCGTTGCGGAGGCACGACCATGCGGCGGGCGATGGTGTTGGCGACCTGGGCGCCGAACCTGCACCGCACCAGATGCAGGCAGGCGTCGATGCCGGCGGCGGTTCCGGCCGAGGTGATCAGGTCGCCGTCGTCCACGAACAGCACCGAGGCGTCCACCCGTACGTCGGGGTAGGCGGCGGCGAGGGCGGGCGCGAAGAGCCAGTGGGTGGCCGCGCGGCGGCCGTCCAGCAGCCCGGCGGCGGCCAGCACGAACGCGCCGAGACACAGCCCGACGACGGTCGCTCCGTCGGCGTGCGCGGCGCGCAGGGCGTCGAGCACCGGTTCCGGAGGGCGCTGGGCCGGGCTGCGCCAGCTCGGCACGACGACGACGGCGGCGTCGGCCAGCGCGTCCAGCCCGTACGGCGCGTCCAGCCGGATCCCGCCGGTGGTGGTGAGCGGGCCGGGGTCGCCGCCGACCGCACGCAGGTCGAAACGGGGGACGCCCGTGTCGCTGCGGTCCCCGCCGAACACGCTGATCGGGACGCTGGTCTCGAACAGCGGCGCCCGGTCGAACATCACCACCGCGACGGTCAGCGGGTCACGTCGGCTCATCGGTCCCCCTTCGGCTGGCTTGAACCTATCGCAGGACGGCTTTCACGCCACTCTCTCTCCGAGGGCCGTACGGCCGACGATCGTGCGGAGGCGGTCCGCACCGGAACGGCCGCCGGCACCAACACTCCGCACACGAGGACTGTCATGACCAACGCATCGCAGATCAGCGTCCACGCCCTCGGCGGGCCGACCGCGATCCTGGAGATCGGCGGGCTGCGCCTGCTCACCGACCCGACCTTCGACGCTCCCCGCGAATACGTGGCGGGCCCGGGACGGGTCCTGGTCAAGACCGCGCCCACCGCGCTGACGCCCGCGGAGATCGGCCCCGTCGACGCCGTGCTGCTCTCCCACGACCAGCACGTGGACAACCTCGACATCGGTGGTCGCGCCTACCTCGGCCAGGTGCCGCTCGTGCTCACCACCGCGAGCGCGGCGGGCCGGCTGGGCGGCGCCACCCGCGCCGTGCCCGTCTGGGAGCACGTGGACCTGCCCCGGCCGGACGGCTCGGCGCTGCGCGTCACCCGGGTGCCCGCTCTGCACGGCCCCGAAGGCAGCGAACCCCTCGTCGGGGAGGTCGCCGGATTCGTGCTGTCCGGCCCAGAGGCACCGACCGTGTACGTCAGCGGCGACAACGCCTCCCTCGACCTCGTCGCCCGGATCGCCGAGCGGTTCGCCGTCGACGTCGCCGTCCTGTTCGCCGGAGCGGCGAGGACCCCTCTCGTCGGCGACGCCTACCTGACCCTCACCAGCGCGCAGGCGGCCGAAGCCGCCCGGATCCTCGGCGCGTCGCACGTCGTCCCGCTGCACTTCGACAGCTGGGGCCACTTCACCGAAGGGGCCGACGCGCTCACGAAGGCGTTCGCGCAGGCCGGGCTCACCGACCGGCTCACCCTCCTGCACCCGGGCGAGCGCGCCGCGCTCACGACCACCTGAACGGCAGCGGCGGACCGCGACGGCTCGGGACGGCTCAGGGACGGTTCGGGACGGCTCAGGGACGGTTGGCACGGCCCGGGACGGTTCGGGACGGTTCGGGACGGTTCGGGACGGCTCAGGGACGGTTCGAGGACGCTTCAGGAGCCGAGGCAGCGCAGGACGGCCGGCACCCGGCGGCTGTAGCCGGTCGTGTGCGACAGCGCGAGCTTGTCGAACAGGGCGTTGACGTGCTTTTCCACCGCGCTCTGCGACACGTGCATCGACTGGGCGATCGAGGCGTTGGTCAGGCCCTGGGCCATGAGTTCGAGCACCTGGCGCTCGCGGGCGGTGAGCCGGGCCAGCGGGTCGGCACGGCTGGTGCGCGCGAGCGGCCGGCGCACCACCTCCGGGTCGAACGCCGTCCCGCCCTCGCCCACCCGCTCCAGCGCGTCCAGGAAGTCGCCGACCTGGGCCACCCGGTCCTTGAGCAGGTAGCCGACCCCGTCGATGCTGCCGCTCATCAGCTCGGTGGCGTACTTCTTCTCGACGTGCTGCGACAGCACCAGCACCTTGACCTCGGGGCGGCGCCGCCGGATCTCCAGCGCGGCGCGCAGGCCCTCGTCGGTGTGGGTGGGCGGCATCCGCACGTCGACCACCACCGCGTCGGGGCTCTCGCCGTCCACCGCCTCAAGGAGCGCGTCGGCGTCGCCCACCGCGGCCAGGACGCCGTGGCCCTCCTCCTTGAGCAGCCGCACCAGGCCCTCGCGCAGCAGCGCCGAGTCTTCGGCCAGCATCACGCGCACGGCGACCCCGCCTCGATCACGGCCGGTCCTCTCCTGGCGACATCGCCGTCCTTCACTCGCACGATGCCCACGCTGCCTCCCCGGCGTGCCTGTACGCGTGGCAGCGGCAGATGATGTCCGAATCTCAAATCGATTCGTCCCCTGTGACCTGCTGAAAGCGACCGGGCCATCGTGTGGCCCCGGATTCGCCCGCATGGATTCCCCATATAGGGGGAAGGTCTCCCCAATCCCACGAAAGAGGCACGGTTTGGCAACGAAATCGCCGGTCGCTTCGCGTGGGTGCCGGGGCACCCCGCTCCGGCACGACCGCCGCACCGTTCGGCGGAGACCATCGGATCGAAACGATACGGAGGAACGGTGATGCCGACCAACCCCCACCGCCTGAAAAAGGGACCGATGTCCACACCAGGCGGGCAACGCCGGCGTATCTCCCCACCCATGATCCTCGCGACCACGCTCGTACTGACGGCGTCCGGCGGCATCGGAGCGACGGCCGCGGCCGCCTCCTCCGCTCCCGTCAGCCCGCCCGGCGAGACCGCCGATCCCGTCGTGACGGCCACGGTGACGATCACGCCGCCGGCCGACCAGGCCGAGCCCCCTGCCGACGCTTCCACGGACGCCCCTACGACGGCGCCCACTCCCGAGGTGCCCATGGTGGGCCCGTTCCTCGGCGCGCTGCACGGCGAGGTCGTCGTGCCGACCAAGGATGGGTGCGGCACCGTCACGGTGTTCACCCAGACCGGGCAGGCCGTCGCCGTGACGGACGACTCGATCACTGTCAGGAGCCAGGACGGCTTCGAGCGGTCGTACGCGATCGGCGACTCCACTCGGGTGCTCACCGCCCGCAGGGGTGGCGAGATCCGTCAGGACGCCTGGATCTCGGTGATCGCGACCATCCAGCCCGGCACGCCGACGCCCACCCCACCGGTCCCGACGCCGGTGCCGTCCGCCCCGCCGTCGGCGCCCGAAGCCACACCACCCGAAGCCACACCACCCGAGGCGACACCACCCGAGGCGACACCGACGGCACCGGAGACCACACCCTCGGCTCCTCAGGACACACCGACGCCTCCCGAGGCCTCGCCGACGCCCCCAGAGGAAGGCACGCCGCCGTCCTCCGAGAGCACGCCGACGCCTGCGGAAAGCACCCCCGCCCCTCCGGCCGAGACCACGACGGCTCCCCCCGGCGAGGCGAGCTCCACTCCCCCGCAAACCGAGGAGACGACACCCGCCGCCCCTCAGGGGGAGACGGCGGCGGCCGCCTACGTCTTCGACCTCTCGCGGCCGAGCAAGCGGCTGTGGTATCTCGGCAAGAGTTCCCCGTACTCGCTGAAGTGGCACTCGGGGAAGCCCACCTGGCGCGCGCCCAAGCCGTGCCCGACGCCGACGTTCGTCCCCACAGAGCCGCCGGCCACGACGCCCACGGAAACCCCCACGGAGACCCCGGCTCCCACCGAAAGCGCGGTCCCCACGGAGAGCGCGACGCCCTCCACCGAGCCCACGCTCACGGACACGCCGGCCCCGGCTCCCAACTCCTGACCACTTCCGACTCCTGACAGTGCGGCCGGCCCCAGCCTCCCGGCGAGGGCCGGCCTCTCACTGCTCGAACCGCGCGTCAGGGAACCGCCGCACGAGGCGAGCGCCGACGGCTTATTGCAAATAATTCGCAATAGCAAGAGGATTGCGTTCCATCCGAAGTCGTGGCGAGCCGATGCCGCTCGCCACGGCGTACGGCCGGTCGGTCTTCCCGGAGGAACGCATGGACGAGCACGCGGGCGCGGCCCCGCTGCGCCGGATACTCGCGCTCGCCGCGCCCGCGCTCGGAGTCCTGGCCGCCGAGCCGCTCTATCTGCTCGTCAACACGGCGATGGTGGGCCATCTCGGCGCGGTGCCGCTCGCGGCACTGTCGGTCGGCGGCATCGTGCTGGCGCAGATCTCCTCGCAGATGACGTTCCTGTCCTTCGGCACGACCGCCCGCGCCGCCCGGCTGCACGGCGCGGGCCGCCGGGCCGACGCCGTGGCCGAGGGGGTGCAGGCGACCTGGCTCGCGGCGGTCGCCGGGCTGGTGATCACCGTGGCGGGACAACTGCTCGCCACGCCGGTCGCCCATCTCCTCACGGGTGACGGCCGGGTCGCCGACGCCGCGGCGAGCTGGCTCAGGATCGCCCTGCTCGGTGCCCCGCTGATCCTGATCACGATGGCCGGGAACGGCTGGATGCGCGGCGTGCAGGACATGCGGCGCCCGCTGCGCTACGTGCTCGTGGGCAACGCGATCTCCACGGCGCTGTGCCCGGCGCTGGTCTATGGGCTCGGCTGGGGCATCGACGGCTCGGCGGTCGCCAACGTGGCCGGGCAGGCTGTCTCCGCGATCCTGTTCGTGCGGGCGCTGCGGACCGAGGGCGTGCCGCTCGCTCCGGCGCCGGCCGCGATGCGGGCCCAGCTCGGTCTGGCACGCGACCTGGTGCTGCTCGGCCTGGCATTCCAGGCGTGCTGGGTGTCGGCGACGGCGGTCGCCGCGCACACCTCCGCCGCGGCGGCCGGTGCGCACCAGGTGGTGTTCCAACTGTGGATGTTCCTGGCCTTCGTCCTCGACGCGCTGGCCATCTCCGCGCAGGCGCTGGTCGGGGCCGCGCTCGGCGCGAACGACGCGGAACGGGCGCGCCGCCTGGCCTGGCAGGTGACCGGCTGCGGGCTGGTCTTCGGCACCCTGCTCGGCGTGGTGTTCGCGGCGCTGGCCGGTCTCCTCCCCCGCGTGTTCACCGGCGACCCGACGGTGCTGGCCGAGATGCCCGGCGCCTGGTGGTTCTTCGTCGCGCTGCAGCCGGTCGGCGGTGTCGTGTTCACGTTGGACGGGGTGCTGCTCGGCGCCGGGGACGCGGCATATCTCCGCACGGCGACGGCGAGCGGGGCGGTGCTGGGGTTCCTGCCGGTGGTGTGGGCCTCGCTGCGATTCGGCTGGGGACTCGTGGGGATCTGGTCGGGGTTGTCGGCCTTCCTGCTGATTCGAATGATCACCGTGCTGGCCAGGCTGCGCTCCGGCCGCTGGGCGGTGCTCGGCGCCGTACGGTGATCCACCCGCCCCGGCGGACGCGGTCTCGGGGGACGCAGGCTCGGGGGACGCAGGCTCGGCAGACACAGTCCCGGTGGGCACAGGCTCGGCAGACACAGTCTCGGCAAACACTGGCTCGACGGACGCGGTTTCGGCGGATACGGGCCGCGGCCCGGGGACGGCCTACGCGCCCCTCCACGCACACCGCGTACGCGCCGTCGTGGAGGGGCAGGTCGTTCCGCAGGCCGTCAGACCGTCTTCTCGCCGACTCAGCCGAACGATGCGGGGAAGGCGCCGCCACAGTGGCCCGCGACGCAGACGTCCCAGAGGATGTCGTCGAGGTCCGCGCTGGAGCAGCCCCGGGAGCAGCCGCTTCCGAAGGAGTCGGTCAGGAAGGGCGCCGTGTGGAAAGCGGAGTTTTCGAAGGTGTTGTTGAACCCGGCGTCGAATTCGTTGGACGGGTTGCTCCAGCCCCAGCCGGTCGGGGTGGTCGAGGCGCTCGCGGCCGTGGCGCCCACGGCGAGGGCACCACCACCGAGCGCGGTGGAAAGGGCGAGTCCGGCGATGACCTTCTTGAGCTTGGGCATTCAGTCCCCCTCTAAAGGATCAACTGCCTAATATGTGCGCCATTCCTGAATTGATAGGAATAGCGCTTAATGACCGTTAAGCGGTCATTGCCCCACGGCGTCATTGTTTCCGGACAGAACGGGCGACAAACGGCGATCTACGGTATTTAATGCCTATTGTCCCATTCAGGGCCTTCATGGCGCGCTCATGCCGCATTTGTCCCTTAATGTCCGATTTTGTGAGCAGCCTCCGCCGGAGGATGGCAGGCGTCGTCCGATCGCAGCCTGCCGTTCAGCGCGTCCCTGAGCGCGTCGGAGAAGTAGCGGAAGTCGGGCGCCGCGCCCGACGTGGTCGTCGCCACCGGGAGCAGGCAGGATCGGAACACCTGGCTGAACGTCGCATAGTAGGCGGACATGGGACGCGGCCTCGCGTGCTCCACCGCCTGGCGGACCTCACCGGCGAACCTCGCGAGTTGACCACCCGTGATCTCGGTGTCCCGCTCGGCCTGGCGGGCCGCGCCGTCACCGCCGTCGGCCGTGAGCTGCCCGCAGGTCCGCGCGGTCCCCGAGCTCTCGTATCGCTCGTACAGCGCCGTGACCACCGGCGGATAGCCGGCGCAGGCGAACAGCCTCTCCTGGACCTCCTCGGAGATCAGGTAGTAGATGAGCTCCCTGGCCTCCTCCTTGTGCGGCGAGTCCTTGGCGATGGCGAGGTCGACGCCGCCCAGCACGCCGGTGCCCGGGAACGAGAGCACCTGGAACTTCAGCGACCCGTCGTCGTCGCGCATCAGCGGGTCGGCGGCCAGCCGGTTGAAGGCGAACGGCCAGTTGCGCATGTAGCCCACGAGGCCCGTACGGAACGCCTGCAGGCTGCTCTCCTCCCGTAAGACGCTCTCGTTGCTCGGCGTCCGCGCACCGTCGCCGGCCGTGAACAGCGCCTCGCGCCAGGCGCGGAGCGCGTCCATCACCTTCTCGCCGTTGCCGTCCTGGTCGAGGACGACGTTTCCCTTGTCGTCGAAGACGACGTCGTCCCGCGACGCCTTCCCGCTCCGGGCCGAGAAGATCGCTTCGAGCAGGTTGACGGTGCCGCCCTCATAATCGTCGAACTGCGCCGCATAGCCGTGCGCCTTGGCCAGTTCGAGGAACCTCTTCGTGTCCTGCGGCGGCGCCGGCACGTCGGTGCGCCGGTAGAGCAGCGGAGCGTCGGCGGCGAACGGCACCGCGAACTGCTCTCCGTCGACCCGGCCGGTCTCCAGCGACTCGCGCAGGAAGTAGCGCTCCGGGAGGGCGCCCAGCTTGCCGGGATCCAGCTCGAACTTCTCGAGATAGCCGTTCCTGGCGAACTCGGTGATGTAGGCGACATCCAGGAGGAGCACGTCATAGGCACAGCGCTTCGACTGCGCCGCCGCGGCCAGCTCGGAACGCTGCTCGTCGGACGACTCGGAGATCTCGACCAGCGTCGCCTTCAGCGGCTTCGTCTTGAGCTTGCGCTGCTCGTCGTTCCACGCCTTGATCACGTCGTGGCGTACGCCGCCGGCACCGATCTCCGCCCCCGTCCCGATGATCAGGTCGTCGGGGCGCCCGGGGCAGGCGCCCTGCGCGGACGGCGCCCCGGAGTGCTGGCTCACCACGATCACGAACACCGCGCCCGCCAGGAAGCAGGCCGCGGCGAGCCTGAGATGGAACCTCGTGAAGCGTTCGTACCAGCGGCTCCAGAACGACCCGGCGGGACCCGCCGCCATCACGACCACTCCCTGAACTGGAAGATCATCCGTCCGAGCGCTCCCGCGACGTCCGTACCGGCCGTGTCGTCGCACACGACGTGTTTCACGACTGGTTCGGACGGCCCGGAGGTGTCGTTGGACGGCCGCATGGAGCGAGGGGTCTCCAGTCCGTCCGGGCACCTCCCGCCGAACGTGAGGATGTAGAGGTTCGACACGTCCGCGGCCTTCTCCAGTGCGCGCCTGATGGACCGTGCCGCGTTCCCCGGGCCGGGCTCGTCGTTGAACGGGCCGCCGTCGGTGATGACGGCGAGCGAGTTCGCCGGACGGCTCAGCCCGCCGATCAGCGCGGAGATGGGCTCGTCGAAGCCCGACTGCCTGTCGTCCGCGATCCACCGGAGGACCTCGCCGTAGCCCCCCGGGCCCTCCCCGCCGCCGCCGTCGCCCTCCCCCGCCATGGGCGCCTTCGAGGTCCCCTTGTCGTCGGCGAAGAACTTGCCCGCCGAGACCTGGTCGGTGTCCGTCAGGATCTGCCTGACCTCCGCCAGGGCGTCGTGCAGGGCGGAGGCGGACGCCGTGGGAGAGCGGGCCATCGATCCCGATCCGTCGATCATGATCTGGAGATCCACCCGGTGACCCGGCCGGGCGGCGTCCGCGGATATCCGGGCCGGGTACGACGGCTGCGGTCCCTCTCCCGAGGGCTCGAACAGCTTGTTGTGCGCGAGCCACGTGACGAAGGCGTCCAGCGCCGCCCGCCGGGCCGGGTCGTCCGACCAGTTGATCTCCACGAACGGATAGTCGAGCGTGGGCAGGTCCACTGAGGAGACCGCCGTCAGCGCCGCCCGGCCCGCGAGCGGGTTGTGCGCGCATCCCTCGATGCCCATGTCGCCGCCCCGGTTGTATTCGTCGGCGGTGTGCGACGGGACCAGCGCCACCAGCTTCGCCCAGTCGCCGGCCTCCTCCTGGCCGGCCTTCAGATGGCACAGCAGGGCGTTGGCGCTGTTGTCGAACGTCGCGCGCAGTCCGGTGCCGCCGGGCTCGGGTCCGGCCCGGCTCAGCGTCGTGGCCACGATCGCGCCCGAGGTGGAGAACGCGGGCTGCGGATAGACGAGCGACATGCCCTTGCTCCGGGCCCGCTGCACGATCTCGGCGAGCGGATAACCGGCGCTCTCCAGCTCGCCGGTGAGAAGGTCGTTCTTCGCGGCGCCGAAAACGGCGATCGCCATGTGGTCCGTCCCCACCTGCTCGTCCCTCTTGTGCAGGAGAGAACGCAGGCTGCTCGTTTTCCCCGGTACACCGCCGTTTTTCGTCGTTTCCTCGACCGACACGTCCTGGACGACGAGGTCGAACTCCGCGGAACTGGTGGGAATCCACGCGTCCGGAGTCAGGCCGAGCATCCGGCGATAGGGTTCGTCATTCTGCAGCGAATCGTCTCGTAGCCATTCATTGCGAAAGCCGTACCGCATTTCCTCGATCGTGGGTGCGGCGCCGACCGCGATCCGGACCGGTGCGCACCCGTCCGTCCGCTGCTCCTTCGTGTACGCCTCGGCCCTTTCCCGCAGCGCCGTCACGTTCTCCGGAGCGGTGATGACGCGCAGCTCTCGCGGAGGCTCGCACGCGCCGGACGGCGTCACCACCTTGACGACCACCAGCCCCACCAGACCGGTGAACGCGCCCAGGCACGCGGCGATGTAGCCGACCGCGAGGGGCACCAGCAGCCGGCCCGCCCAGCTACGCAGCCCCTGGGGCCACTGGATCCGGTGGAAGGGCCACAGGGCCACCGCGGCGACGGCCGCCGCCCACCGGCCCGGTGTCCTGACCCTGCCCCGCCACAGCGGATAGCAGCAGATGATCACGATCGCCCCGACGGACGCGGGAACGGTGATGAGCGGAGACACCGGCGCCTGCTCGATGAACCTCTGCAGGCTGTTGGAGAAGGGCGCCGCCGCCGCCGTCGCCACCAGCGTCGCCACGGAGGTGACCGCCGCGGTCAGCGCCGTGGTGACCAATCCGGATCGACTGTTGGAGTGCCGATCCTGCTTGTTCCGCTTTTCTTCGTCTATATCCGGACTTTCTCCAGAGGATCGATCCGGAGTTTCTCCTGATGGGGGCACGGGGGCGGACATGAGGACGAGCCTGTTCGACGGGCTGGACGATCCGGCCCGGGCCGGATCACGAAAGATCGACCCCTATTGTGCGCGGCGCTGTCAGGAAATGTAACCCCTTCCTTACAAACAGCCACCGCATCGCTGCTCAGCGTTGTGCGGATCGAGGTCTTCAGCCCGCGCGCAGGAGGGTGACGAGCTCCTGCGCGACGTCGAGGAACCGCTGCCGCGAAGAGGTCGTCGTCTGCACGTCGACGAACGCCTCATGGGCCCCGGCCTCGGCCAGGGTGAGCAGATAGTCGGCGACCTGCCGTACGGTGCCCACACGCGGCACCTCGTCGGCGGGCGCCGGGGAGTCGGTGATCTGCGGGTTGACCCGCACCACCATGCGCAGCGCGGACAGGTCGCGGCCCGCGCCGGACGCGGCCCGCAGCGCGATGTCCCACAAGGCGGTCAGGTACGGCATGGGCATGGCCGTGCCCAGCCAGCCGTCGGCCCGGCGGCCGACCCGGTCCAGCGCCGGAGGCGTGAAACCGGCGAGCAGGACCGGCGGACGCGGCCGCTGGCAGGGCTTGAGGTCGATCCGCGACGGCGGCACCGTCCACAGCGCGCCCTTGTGCTCGACCACCTCACCGGTCCAGACGGCCTCCAGCACGTCGAGCGTCTCCTCCAGCCGGGCTCCCCTCCCCCGCCAGGGCACCCCGGCCGCGGCGTACTCGTCACGAAGCCAGCCGAGACCGATGCCGACATCCAGCCGTCCGTGGCTGAGCAGGTCGAGCGAGGTCAGCGTACGGGCGAGCAGGACGGGCGGCTGCCACAGCGCGTTGAGCGTGCTGGTCCCCAGCCGGATCTCGCGCGTGCCGACCGCGGCCAGGGTCAGTGCGGTGAGCGGGTCGAAGAACGTCCCGAACGCCTCGGGGATCGTCCCTCCTCCCGGGTACGGGTCGCTGGGCGCCAGCGGAAGCAGGATGCGGTCGCCCGCCCACAGGCTGTCGTAGCCCATCACTTCGAGTGCCGTGCTCGTCTGCCGGATGAAATCCGGATCGGCGAACGCGCCGTACTGGGGGACCGCGTATCCGAGTCGCATGAGCGCATCCTTCGCATCGCGCCGGTTGAGGTTCGCCCTCGTCGGGCGTCGGCGGAGACGCCGGGAAAGCCCGCCTGCGGAAAACCGGGCAAGACCGGCTTGTGCCCACGAGCGCCCCACGACTGGGGGTTACCTGTGGCCCGTTGCCGAAACCGGCGGGGTGCAGGTTCCTGCCCGCCGCTCCGCGTACCGCTCCGTGGGCCGCTCTGTGCGCCGCTCCGCGTACCGCTCCGTGGGCCGCTCTGTGCGCCGCTCCGCGTACCGCTCCGTGGGCCGCTCTGTGCGCCGCTCCGCAGGCCGCTCTGTGGGCCGCCGCGCGTGTCAGTCGTCGACTGTCGCAGCGGTCGGGGCGGCGGGCGTACGCCCGGCCCGGCGGCCTGTCGCGAAAGCCGACCGGGCCGGAGCGAGGCTCGATCTTGAAATATCGCAATAAAACGTCGTGAGCGTTCGCCGGGGCATCCGGCGAGCACGCCGGCGGCGGCCTGGAAGACCCATGGCCACGCCGGTCCGCGCTCCAGACGCTCCGGCGAACGCTCCGGATGCTCCGGCGAACGCTTCGTGTGCGCGGCGTGTGCGGCTCAGACGCCGGCGGTCGCCTCCGCGCGCGGGGCGGCCTGCTCCGCGACCTTCTCCGCGGCTTCCGCCACGGCCGCCTCGGCGGCGGCGTCCTCGGCAGCATCCTCGGTGGAGGCATCAGGGTGCGCCGCGATGAACTGCTCGATGACCTCGTCGGCCATCTTCCCCCGCGCGGGCACGTCGAGCCCCTGCTCGCGGGCCCATTCGCGTACGTCCGTCAGGGTGTAGCCGCGCAGCCGCGGGGAGGTGTCGGCGGCCTTCTTGGACCGCGACGCCTGCTTCACCTCACGGGCGTTCTCCAGCACTTCCTCGATGAACGCGAGAGCCTCGCTCAGCCGCTGGTGGTTCGCGTCGGACAGGTCGATGGCGAAGGTCCGGTTCAGCAGCGGGAACTCCCGTCTCGCCACATCGTCGCCCTCGGAGTGGTCGAGGTCGTCAACCAGTATTACCTTCTGCGCCACGTGCAGCCCTTCCAGGGTGGATCTCCGTCTATCTGGACCGTGGCATCCTACTGGTGCTCGCGTCACCGGCCCGCGTTTCCGGCCGCCTCGGCCCCAGCACGAGCGCCACAGCGGCGATGCCATACGCGACGTCGCGAGCACTGCCAAGGGCAGCCATGCGGTCGAGGTCATGGGCGTTCCACTCGGCCACCCAGGTCTCGGCGAAGGCGTGCGCCCGGTCAAGATCCATGACCTGATCCAAGCACATGCCGACGCCTCAGCGTCTGCGCCTCCGCCCGCCCGTGCGGCCCCCGGGCACCGGGTCGCCCTCGGCCACGCGGCGGAGGGTATCCGTAGCTGCGCGAACCGCACGAGGAAAGGCCAAGGCTGTGGATAACCGGCCGAGGAGACGGCGTTCAGGCGACAGCGCTCAGGAGCCGGTATGCAGGCGGCGGTGCAGTGCGCGGACCTCGTCCACCAGCGCGGGCACGGGCCCGGCGACCCGCACGCCGGGCGCGACCTCGTTGACCGGGAGCGTCCGCACCGGCGGGGGCGGCACGTCCCACTCGGCCAGCCATCGGGCGAGCTGCGCCGACGACGCCACGTAGGCGATCCGCCCCAGCCCCACCCACGCGTGCGCCGCCGCGCACATCGGGCAGTGCTCGCCGGAGGTGTAGACGGTGGCCTTCGCGCGTTCCTCCGGCGTCATGTTCGCGGCGGCCCAGCGTGCCAGCTCGAACTCGGGGTGCCGCGTGTGGTCGCCGCCCGCCACCCGGTTGCGGTCTTCGGCCAGCGCCTTCCCGTCCCCGGAGACCAGGACCGAGCCGAACGGCTCGTCGCCGGCCTCCAGCGCCTCCTTCGCCAGCTCGACACAGCGGCGCAGGTGCCGCAGTTCCTCAGAAGTCGGCTCGTACGTCATGATCGAAACGGTAGCTCCGGGCGGAGCGGATAGGCGAAAGGCATGCCGGAGGGGCATCTGGTCCACCGCTACGCGGACGAGCAGCACGAGGCGCTCGCCGGGCGCGTGGTCAGGGCCACGAGCCCGCAGGGCGGGTTCGACGCACGGCCGTACGACGGCAGGGTCGTGGAGGGCGTCGAGGCGCTGCTCTTCCTCACCGGCCTCGATCCCGGCGCCCGCGACATCGGCGCCGAGGCCGCCGGGCGGCTGTGGGACACCGCGGTGCGCCATCTCGCGCTCGGCCGGGACGCGGGGCAGGTGGTCAGCGACCCCGGCGCGCCGGACGGGCGGTGGGTCTACAAACGGGAGCGCTGCCGCCGCTGCGGGGCCGCCGTACGGACCTGGACGCTGGCGTCGAGAACGGCGTACGCGTGCCCGGCCGACCAGCACCTGCATGCCATCTGACCTGGGAAGTCATGCGTTCGACAGGGTGTTATATCCAGGTGAACGAAGGCCGGAGACTGCTGGACATCCGCCGCATCTACGTCGAGCCCGCCGCGGCCGAGCTGCCGCGCGGCAAGGAGATCCTGGAGCGGTTCCCCGAGGCCGAGCGGATCGAGATCGAGGCCCACCACCGCATCCCCGAGCTGTACGGGGACGAGGCGAACGTGGCACGCTGGGTCAGGATCAAGACCGAGGCGCTGGTCCTGGGGGTCAAGAAGTCGCTCACCGCGCGGCCGAACGGCCGGTCGAGCGACTTCATCGCGCCCTCGACGGCCAACGGCTGCGCGATGGCCTGCGCGTACTGCTATGTGCCGCGCCGCAAGGGCTACAGCAACCCGATCACGGTGTTCGCCAACATCGAGCAGATCACGGGCTATCTCGCGCGGCACGCCCGGCGGCAGGGGGTCAAGCCCGAGCCCGACCAGGTGGACCCGCACGCCTGGGTCTACGACATCGGCGAGAACTCCGACTGCTCGGTGGACGCGACCGTCTCCGACAACGTGCGCGATCTCGTCGATCTCTTCCGCGAGCTGCCGAACGCCAAGGCGAGCTTCGCCACCAAATACGTCAACCGCGATCTGCTCGGCTGGGATCCGCGAGGCCGTACGCGTGTCAGGTTCAGCCTGATGCCCGCCGCCGACGCCAGGCTGCTGGACATCCGCACCTCGCCGGTCGCCGACCGCATCGCGGCGGTCGGCGACTTCGTCGAGGCGGGATATGAGGTGCACGTCAACTTCAGCCCGGTGGTCGTCCGCGACGGCTGGCTGGAGGACTGGGCCGAGCTGCTCGGGCAGCTCGACGACGCGCTGAGCCCGGCCGCCCGTGCCCAGCTCGCCGCCGAGGTCATCTTCCTCACGCACAACGACCGGCTGCACGAGGTCAACCTCGGCTGGCATCCCAAGGCCGAGGAGGTGCTGTGGCGTCCCGACCTCCAGCAGCCGAAGCGCTCGCAGACGGGCGGCTGGAACGTCCGCTACAAGACCGGCCACAAGGGCCGCTACGTCACCACGCTCACCGGCCTGATCGCCGAGAAGATCCCGTACTGCCGGGTCCGCTACGCCTTCTGAGCGCGGCCGTCATCCGGGGGTCACCGTCGCGTCGCGGTCAGCACCACCGTGACGTACGACATCGTGAAGCCGCCTCCCATCGCGTCGATCGCGGCCCCGACACCGGCGAGCACCTCGGGCAGCGCGTCGGGCGGAAGCCGCGTGAGGGCGCCGGACGTCGGCATCTGGTCCAGCCACTCGTCACGCGTGTAGTAGCGCTGCCAGTCGTAGTGCCACTCCTCGACGTCGCCGAACGCGCCCGCGTCCCCGATCCCGTCTGCGGCCTTGGTGAACAGCGGCCGGTAGCCGTCGAGGGCCGACTTCACCGGCCGGTCCTGCGACGGGAAGCCGGACATCACCCGCCGGAAGACCTCGGCGTTCGCCTCCGCCACGACCGCCGGGGGCTCGAACACGTGCCAGAACAGCGCCAGCCGGCCGCCGGGACGCAGCACCTCGGCCGCCTTGGCCGCACCGGCGACCGGATCGATCCAGTGCCAGGCCGTCGCGGCGACGACCGCGTCGAACGTACGGGCGGCGGGCTCCCATGCCTCGAAGGTCGCCACCTCGACGTCGAGCCCCCTGCGGCGGGCGAAGTCGGCCATCCGCGCGTCGGGTTCGACGCCGAGCACCGTGCAGCCCGCCGCCTGGAACTGCCGGGCCGCGATGCCGGTGCCGCAGCCGACGTCGAGCACGTCGGGTCCGGGGCTCTCGGCGACGATCCGTTCGATCATCGTGTCGGGATAGGGCGGCCGGGTCCGGTCGTAGCGCTCGGCGTCCACGCCGAACGACTCCGCCATGTCTCTGGCCTTGTGTGATTCGTTCTCGGAAGCTGAAGTGGGCATGCGCCCACTATGAGTGGGCAAGTGCCCACTCGTCAATTCGGATAATCTCGACGCACGGACAGGAGGGATGGAACGGTGCCGACAGGGGTTGCCCTCCGCGACGCGCGGGAGCAGTTGTTCGAGGCCGCGGAGCGCGTCCTGCTCCGCGACGGGGTGAGCGGGCTGACCAGCAGAGCGGTCACCACCGAGGCTGGCTGCGCCAAGGGCGTCCTGCACCGGCACTTCGCCGACTTCGACGCCTTCCTCGCCGAGCTCGTGCTCGACCGCATCGCCAGGCTCGACGCCGAGGCCGACGCCCTTCGCCGCGCCGCCGGGACAGGCACCGTGATCGGCAACCTCACGACCGTGCTGACCGACCTGTTCGGGTCGGTCGCCATGGCGGTCGTCGGCCTGATCATCTCCCGCGACGCCCTGCGCGCCCGGCTGCGTCAGGCCAGGCCGGGCCCCGGCCTCCCGCTCCTGACGGAGGCCGCGGCCATGCTGGCCTCCTACCTCGCCGCCGAGCGCGACCTCGGCCGCATCGCGGCGGACGCCGACGTCGACACGCTCGCCCCCACGCTGCTCGGCGCCTCACACCTGCTGTTCGCCGACCGGGACGGCGGCCCGCCGCAGGCCGACGCCGTACACAAGATGGTCACCACGGTCGTCGCCGGCGTCGTACGGACCGGGTCTCGGGCGTAGGAAGCCACCCCCTTCTCCGACAAGGTCACCGCGAACCGGGCTCGAACTCCCCGGCCCTGACGCCGCCGAGCAACGCGGCCCACCCGGCCGGAGCAGCGGCAACGCCTCCACGCGGACAGCGTCGAACACTTCCGCGGCGGCAACGTCCTCCCGATCGCTCGTGGTCAGCCCCCCGTACGGCCGTCTCCACGTACGCCGCCTCGGGCGGGTAGCGTGATCAGACGTGACGAGGCTGGCGCTCTTCGATCTGGACAACACACTGGTCGACCACGACGAGGCATTCCGCCGGTGGGCCGAGGAGTTCGCGGACGACCACGGCCTGGACGCCGAGGCGGTCGAGCGGCTCGTCGCCCTCAACGGGCACGGCTACCTGCCACGCGAAGCGCTCTTCGCGCAGGTGAAGGAGGATTTCGGGATCGACGGCCAGGTCGAGGACCTTTACGCCGCGTACCGGCGCCGGATGCCGCGCCTCGCCCGCTGCCCGCAGCAGGTGCGCGACGGCCTGACCCGCCTGCGTACGGCGGGCTGGCGGGTGGCCATCGTGACCAACGGGCGCGCGGACAACCAGCTCGGCAAGATCCGGAGCACCGGCCTCGACGAGGTGGTCGACGCGTGGGCCGTCTCCGGGGCGGAAGGCGTCCGCAAGCCCGAGCGGGGGCTGTTCGAGATCGCCGCGACCCGTGCGGGCGCGAGCCTCGGCGCGGGCGGATGGGTGATCGGTGACCACCCGGTGATGGACGTGGCGGGGGGGCGGGCCATCGGGTTCGCCACGATCTGGATCGACCGGGGCACCTGGGCGGGCCAGGAGCCCGCACCGGACCACACCGTCACCGACGTGACCGAGGCGATCGGCATCCTGCTGTCCGGCGTGGAACACCCGATAGCAGAACGCCGATAGCAGAAGCTCGGCCCTCTGTGACCGGACGCGGCCCCGGCTCTCGGGATCGCCCGGCCTCGCCCGGACGAGGGCCGGCCCAGCAGCAGGCGCGCGCCGCTTCCTGCGGCCGGACAACGGCCCGGCTGCCGGAATCCGGCTCTGGGTCAGCCCAGCAGCGGTGCGAGGGCCGTCTCCAGGTCGGGCAGGCCGGTGAACAGGACGGCCGTCATGCCGAGCGCCCTGGCCGCTTCGACGTTCTCCGCACGGTCGTCCACGAACAGGCATCGCCCGAGCGGCACACCCGCACGCTCGGCGGCGATCTCGTAGATGCGGGGGTCGGGCTTGACCACGCCGACCCGGGCGCTGCTGACCACCTCGTCGGCGAAGTGGCTCAGGCCCAGCCAGGCGAGATCGTCCTCCAGGTCCAGCGTCGCGTTGGTGACCAGCACGACCGGCACGTGCGCCTGGGCCCGGCGCAGCAGGTCGAGCACGTCCTCGTCCGCCCGGGCGGGCGCCTTGATGAACGCCGTGACCAGCGCGCGGGCCTGTTCCCGCGGCACCTGGAGGGCAAGGGCGGCCTCGGCCGCCTCCGTCCACTGCTCGACGGTGATCTGTCCCAGCAGCGCGGGCCGGTCCACCTCGGGCGCGAAGACGACCTTCGCGGTGGTGCCTTCGGCCAGGCCCATGGCCCGTTCCAGCTCGGTCAGCTCCGACTGGTCGTGGAAGCGGATGACACCGTCGAAGTCACACAGCACCGCGTCGTACGGCCGGGGGTTCGTCACCGCCCATCCATACCACGCGTGGGCCGAACCCCGAATGACATGATCGATGGGTGACGGTCAGACGGCTGCCCCTCCTCGTCCTGTGCGCGGTGCTGTGCGGAGTCCTGTGCACGGCGCTGTCGGCCTGCGGCCTCGTCCACGCCGGCGCGGGCGGCGAGGGCATGCTGGGCGCGGCGGACCTGTACGGCGCGTGGCCCTCCGAGGTGTCCGGCGCGCACCCGCCGCTCGTGCCCGCGCCCTGCCCGGACGAACCGCTCCGCAGCGACGACGACCGCCTGGACACGCGGGCGATCACCGCGAGCATGGCTCCCGGGGGCGGCGACCGCCGCTTCCAGATCTACGACTACGTGGCCGCCTACCGCCCCGGCGGCGCGCAGACGTACCTCGACGAGCTGGGCGAACGGCTCGGACGCTGCCAGGACGAGGAGGATCATTACTCCCTCGTCGCCAGGGACATCGGCGTGCCCGGCACGATGCTGGTGCAGCACGACCGCCTCAATGACGGCACGGAGACGACGGGCGTCTACCTGGTCGGCCGGGCCGGCGACCAGATCGTCTCCGTCCTGGAGAGCACGGGCGGGGACGCCACGCTGGTGAACGAGCTCGGCGTACGGGCGCTGCGCCGCGCTGGCGCGACCGGGGAGGCCACCCCCTCGATCGTCACGCACGAGGACACCACCCGCTGGGTCACCTACGCCGTGTCCACGGTCACCGAGGTACGCGTCTCGCGCGACGGCAGGGTGCTGACGCTCGACGCCCGGGTGCCCGACGGTCCCGACGGCTGCCTGCGGGGGCCGACCGGCAGGCTGGACGGCTTCGAGCCGAAGCTGGTCCGCGTCGACATCCGCTTCGAGTCCCGGCTCCTGATGGCCGGGAACGGCTGCCCCGGCGAGCGTACGGTGCCGGTGGAGGTGCCGCTGCCCAAGCCGCTCGGCGAGCGCGACGTGGTCGTCAACCTCGACCAGCTCTACACCCTCGACCGGCCGGGCCTGCTGCGCCGCTGCGGCGAGCCGGGCTGTCACCCGGCGCCGACGGGCTGCACCTCCGACTCCTACTACCGGGCGGCCAGGGACGCGGACGCGCCGGAGCACAGCTATCACCATGAGCGGGGATGCGACGGGAAGTGGCTCGTCATGGACATCTCGATCAGCGGCGGGCCGGGGTGCGAGAGGCCGGGCGAGTGTGCGGGCGCGTCCCGGACGACCCGGGACTTCTACCGCGCGACGCCCACCGGCCGGCGGGTGATCGCGGGCACGACCAAGCCCGGGTGCGGCGACGTGCTCACCGCGGAGCCGCGCTTCCCGCGCGAGCTCTGCGCGGCGCTCACCGCACCGTGACCTCGGCCGACCCGGGCAGCCCCGGCCTGAGCACCCATGGACCCGGACGCTCCGACCTGGCCATCCTTGACGACCACACGACCACACGACCACCCCGGCCGCCTCGACCGTCTCGACCACGAGGCCCCGGAGGCCCCCGTAGGCGGCCGGAGGGCAGGCTCCGTCAGCGCAGCATGTCGAGGGACCGGGCGGTGCCGAGGGAGTCATCGGCCGCCGTGTGCCGGGGCTCGGCCTCTCCGCGCAGCACCTCGTGGATGTGGCGGATGCCCCAGGAGAACGCGGTGCCCTCGCCCGGCTCGTGCCGGGCGACCAGACGCCCGTCACGCCACACTTCGAGCCCGTCGTGCGGCCCGGGGTGGAACGGGTTGGTCACCCGGATCTCTCCGCCGGTGCCGACCAGGCGGGGGTACGTCGTGAACGGCAGGGCGAAGCTGCAGCTCATCATCAGCCGGCCGGAGTCGAACTCCAGGACCCCGGCGGTCTCGATGTCCACCCCCGCCTCGCCCTTGACCGAGACGGCGTGCCCGGCCACGGCGTCGCCGCCGAACAGCAGGTGCGCGAGCCGTACGGGATAGCAGCCCACGTCATAGAGCGCACCGCCGCCGAGGGCGGGGTCGAGCCGGATGTCCTCGGTGCCCTCCATCGTGAAGGTGAACGACGACCAGATCTCCCGCAGTTCGCCGATCGCGCCGTCGGCGAGCAGGCCGCGCAGCCGGGCCGTCTGCGGGTGGAACGGGAAGACGAACGCCTCCCAGAGCGGCCGGGCCGAACGGCGCGCCACCTCGATGACGTTCCCGGCCTCTTCGGCCGTGAGGCACAGCGGCTTCTCGCACAGGACCGCCTTGCCCGCTTCCAGGGCGGCGATGGTCCACTGCGCGTGCAGGGCGTTCGGCAGCGGGATGTACACCGCGTCGATCGACGGGTCCTCGATGACGGCCTCGTAGCCGCGTACGGCCCGGGTCACGCCGTTCCGCGCGGCGAACTCCTCGGCCCTGGACAGATCACGGCCCGCCACCACAGCGGCCGTGCCCCCGCCGGCCTCACGCAACGCGGGCAGGAACGCCCGCGCGGCGATGCCCGCCGTCCCGAGGACGCCCCACCGGACAGCCCCACTCATACCGCACCCACTCCTTGCCGCCGTTGCCGACATTTCGCCATTCACCGGGGAATGCCTGCCGGGACCGTAGCACAGCGGTATTGATGGGAACTTTTGCCTCCAAAGTCCGATATCGGGAAGCCTGCCGGGTACGTGACCCGCCGACCGGGACGCCGGCGAGCGGATGAGGGACGCACGAAAATGAGCGAGGAAACACGGCGATTCGCCCATCTGCCAACTGATCGGGCGCCCGGACCCGACTACTCGGGGCCCGGAGTCGAGGCGGAGCTCACCGGCCGGATGCCCGAGGGCCGACCCGCCGAGCGACCCCAGCGGCCAGAACGGCCCGAGCACTTCGAACGGCGCGGCGGATCGTATGACGACCTCTACACGGCCCGGGCCTCGTCCGCGCACGGCACGGTGACGTCGGACGACGGCATGCTCGACGTCCACGTCAAGGCGCCGGGCGAGCTGGGCGGCCCCGGCGGGGCGACCAACCCCGAGCAACTGCTCGCCGCGGCGTACGCCTCCTGTTTCCACAACTCGCTCGCGCTGGTCGCCGGGCGGCAGGGCGTCAACACCTCCGGCGCCACCGTGGACACCGCCGTCACGCTGCGCAAGCGCGGCACCGCCGACGACTACACGATCGCCACCGACCTGGCCGTACGCCTGCCGGGGGTCGAGCCCGAGACGGCCCGCAGGCTGGTGGAGCAGGCCCATGGCGAGTGCCCGTATTCGCGGGCCTTCACGCAGGGCGCCGAGGTGCACGTCCACCTCGCTTGACCACCCGCTACCCGTCCCGGCCGCGGCCGGGACGGGTGCGGAGAGCGGAACGCGCCGCCCTCTGTCTCAGATCCTCTGCCACAGGGCGGGGACGTTCGGCGGCTCCCAGCCCGCGAGCGCCGTGTGGGCCTGGATGCACCGGTACGTCGCACCGCCGTAGGTGACCTGGTCACCCACCTTGTACGCCGTACCGGCGGCCCAGGCGCCCTTGGGAACGGTCGGTGTGGGCGTGGGCGTGCGCGTCGGCGTGGGAGACGGGGTCGGAGTGCGCGTCGGAGTCGGGCTCGGAGTGGGCGTCGGGCTGGGCGTCCCGCCCCCGCCGACCTGGAGGTCGACACAGGCGTAGAACGCGTTGGCGGTGTCGGCGACGTTCCAGATCGCCAGCACCTTCTGCCGGCCCGTCCGTCCGCCCAGGTTCACGGAGTGGCTGACGGTGGCCGGGGGCTGCGCCCCGTGGTCGTCGAAGACGGCGATCCGGGTGCCTCCGATGTAGTACTCCCACGTGCTGGTCGAGTGGCGGGCGGTCAGCGACCACGTGAAGGTGACGGTGTTGCCGACACTGGTGGCCGGCCAGGGCTTGCTCTCGTCGTCGAGCTGGGCGAAGCGGGCGTTGCCGCCGCTGCAACTGCGCAGCCCCTTCGGTCCTTCCACGCTCTGGGGCTCGTAGATGATGTCGCCGCAATTGGGCACGCGGCCCTGGGCGCACATCGCCTGGCGGCTCGCGGGCGACGAGATGTATCCGTGCGCCTGGGCCGGTGAGGCGATGAACACCGTGGCGCCGATACCGATCGTCGCCGTCGCGAGGAAGGTCAGCGTCCTTCGCATGTGTGCTCCTCACTGCTGGGGGGTGGCGCAAATATAAAAGAAAGTTTCCTAACAGTGAAGGCCCAATGACAACGGGAGTCAGGAAGCGGAGGCGGGCCGGCCCAGCATGACGAGGCGACTTGGCAGGGCCCCGAGGGGCTTCCCGCATGCCCTCGTGGTGCACTGAGTTCAGGGGGATGTGCGCCATGTTCAGGGGGATGTGCGCCATGTTCAGGGGGATGTGCGCCATGCCGCGACGTTCGAGCACGGCCCTGCCGGCACCGGTCAACGGTGTCGCCGCCGTGCCGCCGTGTCCGGCGGCGACGTCGATGTGGCTGTTCGCGGATCACCCACTGGCCACCGGCCCGCCCCCGCACAACGACCACACGCCGTGTCCACCCCCACACAAGAGCCGAGCCCCGCATGATGGCCCGCCCCCGCACAAAGGCCGGGCTACGCACAAGCGCCAGGCGCTGTGCCCACCCCCGTACAAGAGCCGAGCCCCGCACGACGGCCCGGCCCCGCACGACGGCCGGGCTACGCACGAGCGCCAGGCGCTGTGTCGGGCCCTGCACAAGGGCTGGGCGCTGTGCAGGACGCCGCACAAGGGGCGGGCGCTGTGCCGGACGCCGTGTCAGCCACCGTGCCTGCCACCGTCTCGTCCACCGCGTCAGACGCTCTGCCGGACGCTGTGTGCGCTCCAACTTGTGCCGGTGCTCCCGGCGTACGGGGACCCGGTGGTGCTCCTGGCGCTGATCTGCGGGGTGCTCCTGCTGGCCGGGACGGTCGCGTATCTCGGCCTCCGCCTGACCGGCCGAATGATCTCGCCGTCACCGGCGCCCCGGACCGAGCCGGACGAGGGTGAGGAGGAGGGCTCGCAGCGGCCGGCCCCGGTGCCCGACGAGGCCGACTGCCTTGCACCCGGCATGAACCGTACGCTCGGGCAACTGGAGGAGGCACTGGAACGGCAGCGCCGTTTCAGCTCCGACGCCTCCCATGAGCTACGCACCCCGATGACCGCCATGCGTACGCAGATCGAGGACGCGCTTCAGGCACCGCAGGAGACCGACGTGACCACCCTGGCCATGGCGCTGCTGCCGAGCCTCGACCGGCTGCAGCGGATCGCGACCGACCTGCTGGCGCTCTCGCAGTTGGAAAGCGACGCGCTGCCCGTCCGGCGGCAGCGGGTGGATCTCGGCAAGCTCGCCGAAGGCGAGCTACAGATGCTGCCCATCACGAAGCGGCTGGTCCCCCTGCTCGACCCGGACGTCGTCGTGCTGGGAGACCCCCACTCGCTCGGCAGCCTCATCAGCAACCTCATCGGCAACGCGCAGCGGCACGCCGCCAGCACGGTCACGGTCACCGTGTGGCGCGAACCACGAGAACCGCGCGAACCCGGGGGATCACCGGACAGATCGCCGGATGCATCACTGAACGGAACGGCCGTGCTCGAAGTGGCCGACGATGGCCCCGGGATCCCCAGCGAGCAGCGGGAGAAGGTCTTCCAGCGGTTCACGCGGCTCGACGCGGCCCGCAGCAGGGACGCGGGAGGAGCCGGGCTGGGGCTGGCCATCGCCCGCCAGGTCGCCCAGAACCACGGCGGCCGGCTGACCATCGAAGACAGCGCCGAGGGGGCGCGCTTCGTGCTGCGGCTGCCGCTCGCCCCCTGAACCCCCGAACCCCCGTATCCCCGCACCCGCCGAACCCCGGAGCCCCAGCACCCGGAATCCCCGAACCGCCGACTTCCGACCCCCGCACCCCATACCCCCGTATTCCCGCACCGCGGAACCCCGGAGCCCCCGAAGCCCCGAACCGCAGAGCTCCGAAGCTCCGTGGCGGGTTCGGCAGAGAACGACCGGGAACGCGTTGACATGACGCGTCCGCGACCTACACTCAAACGAGTGAACGATCGTTCAAGTGTTGTGGATCTCGCGACGGCCGACTCCTGCGCGCTCCCGGTGGTGGACGCCCACCGGGTGGAGACGGTCAGGAGGGCCATGCCGTCCCATGGGACGGTGGAGGACCTGGCACAGGTCTTCGGCCTCCTCGCAGATCCCGGGCGACTGCGGCTGATCGCGGCGCTACTCGAGGGCGGCGAGATGTGCGTCTGCGATCTCGCCGCGGCGACCGGCCACAGCATGTCCGCAGCGTCGCACGCCCTGCGCCTGCTCCGAGTCCACAACGTGGTGAAGGTGCGGCGCGCGGGAAGGATGGCCTATTACCGCCTCGCGGACTCGCACGTGCGGCTGCTGTTCGACCTGGCGATCACGCACATCGGACATGAGGAGAAGGACCGCGACGATGGGTGAAGCCGGTAGGGAGCACGGGCACCACACCGGGACGGGCGACGACCGCGAGCACGGGCACGCGCGCGACCATGACGACGCGCACGGCCGCGGCCGCGGCCGAGACCATGCGCGCGGTGGCGCTCGCGGTCGCGGTCATGGTCATGGTCATGGTCATGGACACGGTCACGGGCACGCGGTCAGCGCCGAGGCCGACCGGCGGCTGCTGACCGGCGCGCTGGCGCTCATCCTCGGTTTCATGGCGGTCGAGGTCGTCATCGGCGTCATCGCGCACTCCCTGGCCCTGGTCTCCGACGCCGGGCACATGCTCACCGACGCCATCGCCATCGCCTTCGCGATCATCGCGATGCGGATCGCCGCCCGCCCGCCGCAGGGCGGCTTCACCTACGGCCTGAAACGCGCCGAGATCATCAGTGCCCAGATCAACGGCATCACGCTGCTGCTGCTCAGCGTCTACTTCGTCTATGAGGCCGTATGCAGGCTGATCGAGCCGCCCGAGGTCCACGGCGCGTACGTCGTCGCGACCGGCATCGCCGGAATCGTCGTGAACCTGGCCGCGACCTGGCTGCTGAGCAGAGCCAACCGCGGCAGCCTGAACGTCGAGGGCGCCTTCCAGCACATCCTCAACGACCTGTTCGCCTTCGTCGCCACGACCATCGCCGGCGCGGTGATCTGGCTGACCGGCTGGGGCCGGGCCGACGCCCTGGCCGCCCTGGTCGTGGCCGCCCTGATGCTGAAGGCCGGGTGGGATTTGGTGCGCGAGTCCGGCCGGGTCTTCATGGAGGCCGCCCCCGCCGGGATGAACCCCGCGGAGATCGGCCGCAAGGCCGCCGCACTGGAACACGTGGTGGAGGTGCACGACCTGCACATCTGGGAGGTCACCAGCGGCTACCCCGCCATGTCGGCGCACATCCTGGTCGCGCCCGGCGCCGACTGCCACGCCGTACGGCAGGCCGCGCAGCGGATGGTCCACGACGAGTACGGCATCGCACACACCACGCTGCAGGTCGACCACGCCCCGCCCGAGCTTCTCGCGATCGGCGAGACGGCGGCCGGGGCGGCCGAGCCCCACTGTGCGGACGCGCACGGCCCCGCGCACGTCAACGGGCAGACGGCGGCCGGGGAGAGCCGTCCTTCGCAGAGCTGCGCCGCCCGCCGCTACATCAGGTTCCCCAGCGCGAGACGCCTCTCCTGACCCCGGCCCCTCAAGGCTGCCCACCGCCCCGCCGATATATCAGGGTTCCCGAGCGCCGGACGCCTCTCCTGACCCCGGCCCCTCAAGGCTGCCCCCCGCCCCGCCGATATATCGGGGTTCCCGAACGCCGGACGCCTCTCCTGACGGACCCCCGGCCTCTCCCAGGGCCGCACCGCCGCCACATCAGGTCTCCCAGCGCTGGATGCCTCTCCTGACCGTCGCCCCTTCCGTCCTCGGCGGGTGTGGTGCTCTAGCCAACTGGGGCGAGGGACATGGCGGAATCCGGACGGCAGGCGGAGGCACGGGGAACGGGAGTGCGGACGGTGCGGCCGATTCCCGGACGGCCCTCATCGGGGGGGCTGCGCGCGGGCTTCGGCTGACGGGCTCCGTTTGCCAACCGACCTCAGGGGTATCAGGCGCGCATGTTCGCCCCGTCCGACCCGGACGTTCTCGTGCCCACCAGGGGCCTCCCGGGCGCGCCGGCCGTCACGTCGGCCGCCCTCGCGGCGCAGACCGTGTCAGAGACGGCATGGGCGCGCTGATCGAGGGCGTACGCCGCGTCGCGGTGCTGCGGGCCAACGCCCTGGGCGACCTGGTGCTCGCGATGCCCGCCCTGGAGTCGCTCCGCCGGGCCTACCCGGGGGCCCGGCTGACCCTCCTCGGCACCCCCTGGCACGCCCGGTTCCTGGACGGCAGGCCGGGGCCGGTCGACGACGTCATCGCCCTGCCCCCGATCTCCGGGGTGTCGACGACGGACGGCGGCTACCCGGCTCCGGAGACGCTGTTCAAGGAACTGCGCGAGCACCGGTTCGACCTGGCCGTACAGATCCACGACGGCGGGCGCCACTCCAACCCCTTCGTCAAGGCGATCGGCGCCCGCGTCACGGCCGGTCTGTGCACGCCGGACGCCGTACGGCTCGACCGGTGGGTGCCGTACGTCCACTACCAGCACGAGACGCTGCGCTACCTGGAGGTGGCCGCGCTGGTCGGCGGGACGGCCGAGGCGTACGAGCCGAGCATCGCGGTGACCGACGCCGACCACGCCGAGCTCGCCCGCGTGTACGGCGAGCCGCCTCCCGGCCTGGTGGCGCTGCATCCGGGGGCGAGCGACCCCCGGCGGCGCTGGCCGGCGCGGGCCTTCGCGGAGGCGGCCGACCGGCTCGGCCGCCCGGTCGTGATCACGGGCGTCGAGAGCGAGCGGGAGGTGGTCGAGGAGGTCGCGGCGGCGATGCGGCGGCCCGCCGTCACGGCGGTCGGCACGCTCGGCATCGGCGGCCTCGCCGCCCTGTACGAGCGCTGCGACCTGGTCATATCCAACGACACCGGCCCCCGCCACCTCGCCGCGGCGGTCGGCACGCCCACAGTCGGCATCTTCTGGTGCGGCGATCTCATCAACTCCGGGCCCTTCGGCCGGGCTCTCCACCGGCCGCTGGTCTCCTGGACGGAGCGGTGCCCGGTCTGCGGCGTGAACGGCCACGATGCGCGGCCGCCGCGGTGCCCGCACGACGAGTCGTGGGTGGCCGACGTTCCGGTCGACGACGTGGTCGAGCAGGCGGAGGACCTGCTCCGCCACCAGAGCCGGACACCCTGACGACCAGACGACAAGCGGACGCCTCCGCGACCGGCAGGACGCCTCGAATCAGCGGGACCGCCCCGGCAATTCAGCAGGACGCCTCGGGTCAGCGGGACCGCCCCGGCAAACCAGCACGACGCCTCGGGCCAGCGGGACGCCGTGACGACCAGCGGGGCTGCCCCGACAACCAGCGGGACACCGGAGGCTCCCGGTGGCGAAGACGACCCGCGCCGCGAGGAAGCCGATCCGGCTGTCGTCGGACGGCCGGATCACGCCGGTGGACGTCAATGTCTGCGTGTACGACCGGCCGCACCGTATAACCCTGAATCGGCCGCGCCGTACGACCCTGAACTGTCACGCCGACGCCATCACCCCGGCCATCATCGCCGGCCGGCCGCGGTGACCGTACTCCCCCGGTCGTAGCGGCGTACGCCCCTGATGCGACGGCGGTAGCACCGGGAGCCTCCCGGCGTGCGACGACGCCGAGGCCCGCCGGCGGCACGATCGAGACACCGCCCGGGGGACGGACGGTGCCCGGGTCCCCGTACTCCCCCGGCGGTAGCCGACGTGTCTCTCGACGAGGGACGACACCGCCGGCCGCGTGGGACACGATCCCCGTGACTCCGGAATTCCCCCGCGACCGAAGGGAGCAAAAACATGCGAAAGGTATACACGGCATTAGCGGGGCTGCTACTCGCCGCCGCCGTCCTCCAGATGTACCTCGCGGCCGTCGGCGCGTTCGACAAGCCGCAGGACGACTCCTCGTTCAGCCTGCACAGCATGAACGGCATGATGGTCATCCCGATCCTGTCACTGGTGGCCACCGCCGCCGCGGCGGCCGCCAAGGCGCCGGGACGCCAGATCGGGCTGACCATCCTGCCCGTCGGCCTCGTCATCGTGCAGTCGCTGATCATCGCGCTGGGCGGCCTGTTCGACGACAGCACCGGCAACACGACGCCGGTCTCCCTGGCGATCCTCGGTCTGCACGCCATCAACGGCATGGCCATCCTCGGCGTCTGCGGCATGGTGTTCCGTAACGCACGGCGGCTCATGTCGGCCGGGCCCGCCTCGTCGGAAGCCGCCGCAGAGGGCCGTCCGGCTCGCGCATCATGACGACCGACCTGCTCATGGCGCTCGACCTGCTCGTCTCGGTGCTGACCGCGGCGACGTGGGTGGGCGCGGGCGTGACCGCCGCGGCCCGTCGTCCGAGGACGGCGGCGGCCCTGTTCGCGGTCGCTCTTGTCGCGTCCCTGGCCCGGGTCTGGTCCGTCCTCGCCCTGGCCGGGGCCGGCTGGTGGTTCGTGCAGGAGAAGATCACCCTCGCGCTGCCACTTCTCGTCGCGGCGAGTCTCGTGGCCACCGCGCTCGCCGGGCCGCGCCTGCTTCGGGCGGCCCGGCGGGCGGACACGGCGTCGCGCGACGCCGTCAAAGCGCCCGTGGTCGTGGTGCCGCTGCTCGGCGCGGGGTACGCCGCGGCGGCCGGGATAGTGCAGACCTTCCTGATCGGATATCCGGCGGATCCGGGCACCGCTCTCCTTCTCCTGGCCGTAGTCGCGGGGGCCGTCCTGGGGACCTGGAGAGCGATGAGCGCGCGCGTACCCGGGCTGCGGTCCGCGACTGCGGCAACCGTCGTGGCCGCCGTGCTCGGCGCCGCTCTCGTGTTCCTTCCTTCCGCGCCGGCCACGGCGGAGGGCTCCGCCCCGGAAGGCGGCGCCGCCATGGGTGCGATGGACATGGGGGCCACGGACCTGGGTGCCATGGACATGGGGGCCACGGACAAGGGGGCCACGGACCTGGGGGCGCAGCCCGTCTCCCACGGCCACTCCGCCTCGGCAGGATCCGCCACGGGTGGGACGCCTCGTCCGGTGACCGACCTGCGCGGCCCGGCCACGCCTCCACCGGGCGGTGCCGTACGCCACTTCGACCTGACGGCCCGCATGGCGACCGTCACGCTGTCTTCGGGACGGAAGGTGTCGGCGTGGACCTTCAACGGCCAGGTCCCCGGGCCGTCGCTCACCGCCGAGCAGGGCGACCTCATCGAGGTGCGGCTGCGCAACGCGGACATCACGTCCGGCGTGACGCTCCACTGGCACGGCTATGACGTGCCCTCGGGCGAGGACGGCGTGCCCGGCCTCACCCAGGACGCCGTGCCGCCCGGCGGGGAGTTCGTCTACCGCTTCGTCGCCGAGCAGGTGGGGACGTACTGGTATCACACCCATGAGGTCTCCGACATCGGCGTCCGCATGGGGCTCTACGGCACGCTCGTCGTCACGCCGAAGGGAGCCGCGCCCACAGGACTGGACCTCACGCTGCCCGTGCACACGCTCGGGGGCGTGCTGGTGACGGGCGATCGCGACCAGTCCCTGGTCAAGCAGGCCGCGCCCGGCACGCCCGTACGGCTGCGCCTGATCAACACCGACAACACGCCGCATCGGTTCACGCTGGCGGGCACGCCCTACCGGCTGGTGGCGGTGGACGGGACGGACCTGAACGGGCCGGGCACGCTCGCCAAGGTCGGCCTGCGACTCGCGGCGGGCGGCCGGTATGACCTCGCGTTCACGATGCCGCCGGACCCCGTCGTCCTGAAGATCGACGACCGCGCCGACTCCGTACGGCTCGTCCCGGAAGGCACCAGCCCCACAACAGCGCAGGACGCGAGCGCCGCGACGGAGAGCCCGAGCACGACGGCGGCACAGGGCGACAGCCCCACAACAACACAGCGCGACAGCCCCACGACCGCGCTGAGCGCGACGGCGGGCGCCGGAGCCGTTCCCGCCGCCGACAGTCAGACGGCGGACTGGCCGGAGCTGGACCTCACCCGATATGGCACCCCCGCGCCCACGCCGTACACGTCCCGCAGCCGGTTCGACCGCGACTTCACGCTCGTCCTCGACCGGGGGCTCGCGCTGACGAACGGGAAGCCGGCGTACGCGCACACGGTGAACGGCCTCGCCTTCCCCAACATCCCCACGGAAGTGGTCAGGGATGGCGACCTGGTGCGGCTCACCGTGGTCAACCGCGGCCGGGACACCCACCCCTGGCATCTCCACGGCCATCGGGTGCTCGTGCTCTCGCGGAACGGCCACTCCGTCACCGGCAGTCCCCTGTGGCTCGACACCTTCGACGTACGGCCCGGCGAGGTATGGGAGGTGGCCTTCCGCGCCGACAACCCGGGACTGTGGATGAACCACTGCCACAACCTGAGCCACGCCGACCTAGGCATGATGCTGCACCTGGCCTACCAGGGGGTGACCTCGCCCTTCCACGGCGCGCACGGCGGGTGACTGAATCACCCTTTTTCCCAAGGCGTCGAGTAAAAAATCACAGCGGGAATTCCACCGAGGTGTAAACGCACGGTAATAAGATCAGAACTTCGGGTGAGCAGAACAGGCCCGGGTCCCCCCGGCCGGGCGTGGACGATGCCGACCGAAGGGAGAGATCGTGACAGTGGCGAAGAGCATCGTTCCCGCGCTGGTGACGTTGGCCGCCACGGGGTGGCTCGTCGCGGGCCGGCCCGCGCCGGCCCTCGCGGGACCGGCCGGTTCCGACACCGGGGGGCACCTCACACCAAGGATCGCGACCGACCCGGCGTCGGGCGTCCGGGGGCATCCCGGCTCGGGGGCCGCGGCGGTCCGGCCTCCCGGCCCCGGTGATCCCACCGCGTCGGGGCCGTACGGGCAGGTCGTGCACCTGGCCCAGCAGGGGCCCGGTCTCGTGTGCACCTACCGGCTCAGGGGCGTACGCAAGGGAGGCTTCCTCAACGTCCGCGACGGCGCCGGCATCCGCCACGCCCCCCTCGCCAAGCTGCGGCCCGCCGACGGAGGATTCTCCGGCGCCTGCACCGCCACCAGCGGCTGGATCGCGGTGAAGACCGCCGACGGGACCTCGGGTTACGCCGCCGCCCGCTACCTCCACCGGCTCGATCTGAGCGGGCGGCCCTCGCTCTCGTGCGTCTACCGCCTCCGGCACGTGCGCAAGGGAAGCTTCCTCAACGTCCGCGAGGGTGCCGGCATCCACCATGCCCGTGTCGGCAAACTGCGGCGGGCCGACGGGAACATCCCCGGGGCGTGTGACGCCACCCACGGCTGGGTGGCCGTGGACACCGGCGACGGCATCCCCGGCTGGGCCTCCGCCCGCTACCTCCGCAAGCTGTGACGACAGGGCCATGAGACCCCGGATGCGCAAATCAGCAGGCCCGAGACATGCCGCTCGGCACGCCCGGGACGCGCCGCCCGGCAGGCCCGGGATGTGACGGCCAAGCCGACCGACTCGGAATACGCAGTCCGGAAAGCCCGGAACGCGCTGACCAGCAAGCCCCGGACGCGCCGGCCGGCACTTGCCGGACGCGGCGAAGCCGCGCTGCCCCCTTCCCCGGTATCCCCCTGGCCGGGGACGGGGGCCGCGGCCTTTCAGCCGAGATCGGGATGCGGGATGTAGCAGTCGAGCCGCATGACGTCCTCGCTGGTCATCAGCGTGTCCATGTCGCCGATGCGCCAGCCGTCCTCCAGCAGCAGGGCGAGCAGCGGATGCGCGCCCGGCACCGCCACATGGATCGGCATGCGGCCCGGCATGCGGCCCGGCCCGTGAACCGGCGCGGGGCCGGGTAGACAGCCCGGCGCATGCACCGGCTTGTGGTCCGGCCCATGAACCGGCCCGTGGATCGGTGCGGTGCGGTGGTGGGCGTTCGCCGCCTCCAGCACGATGTCGGCGCAGTCCTGCGGGGTCACGCCCCCGGCCGGTCCGATGACGACCTGGTCTCCGGCCGTCCTGGCGAACGCGTAACCCGAGTCGCTGACGTGCAGGGTCACCCCGGGCAGCCCGGCGTACCAGGTGAGGGTCGAGGTGCGGTCGCCGCCGGAGACATGGGCGTCCAAGACCGCCGCCGCGTGGACGTCCGCATCTCCCGGCGCCGTCCGCGCATTCGCTACCCCGGGCATCTGAGGGTTCGCATTCCCCGGCACCACCCCGACATCCGCCGCCCCGGGCACCCTAAAGTCCGCACCCCCCGGCGCCACCCCGACATCCGCCGCCCGCATGTCAGCTACCCCAGACGCCGGAAAGTCTGCATCCTCTGGCGTCTCCTGGTCGCCGGGCGGCCTGCGCGTCAGGTAGAAGAGTGGGCAGCGCGGGCGCATCCCGTGCCTGATGTAGAGGGCGAGCGCCCTCCTGTCGGCCGACGCGAAGGTGACCTTGGGCGTGCCGGCGGGCAGCAGGCGGGACAGGATCGTGCGGCCCAGCCTCGACGACTGGTGGCCGGGCAGGACGAAAAGGTCTCCGAGGTGCGTGACCGTCCCCCGGCGCAGCGTGCCGCCGAACCCCGCGATCGTGCCGTCCACCTCGCCGACGAGCACCTCGCCGAACTCGCGTTCCGCGTCCACGAAGTCCGGCCGCTCCGGCCACAGATCCAGGAGGCCGAAGTGGCCGGCGACGGCACGTACGCCGGCCATGTCGGCTCCGGCGGCGGGGCGGACGATCGGTTCCGCCATCGGTCTCCCCCTGCGGTTTCGCCCTATGTCCCGATCACCATAGGGCGCGTGCAGGGGGATCGCGACGTCCGCCCACCCCGTACGGCTGTCCGCTCGGGTCAGCCCTTGATGGCCCCCGCGGTCAGGCCGCTGACGAGCTGGCGCTCGGCCACGGCGTAGAAGCCGAGGGCGGGCAGCATCGCGACCACGATGTAGGCCATGACCCGTGCGACGTCCGTGGCGTACTGCCCCTGGAACTGCTGGACGCCCAGCGGGATGGTGAACAGGCTGTCGTCACTGAACACCACGAGCGGCAGCATGAACTGGTTCCAGCTGTTCACGACCGCGAGCACGGAGACCGTGGCGATCGCGGGCCGGGCCATCGGCAGCAGGATCCGCCAGAAGAACCCGAACGGGGAGCACCCGTCGAGGATCGCCGCCTCCTCGATCTCTCCCGGGATGGCCCGGAAGAAGCCGCGCAGGATGATGATCGTCATCGGCATGCCGAAGGCGGCCTGCGGGAGGATCACGCCGAGCGGGTTGTCGAGCAGCCCGAACATCCGCAGCAGCACGAACAGCGGCAGGATCGCCACCGCGAACGGGAACATCAGCCCGGCGGCGAACATCGTGAACAGCGCCTCACGCCCCCGGAAGGCGAAGCGCGCGAACACGAAGGCCGCCAGCGCGGACACCGCGACGACCACGAGCGTGGTCAGCACGGCGATGTAGGTGCTGTTCCAGAGCATCTGCCAGAACGACGACGAGGCGAGCACGCTGGTGTAGTTTTCCGGCACCCAGGGGCTGGGCAGACCGATCGGGTTGCTCGACAACTGGGCGGTGGTCTTGAACCCGCCGAGCACGCCGTACACCAGCGGGATGCCGACGAACAGCGCCGTGATCACGACGATGGTGTGCAGGGACAGGCTGCGCAGCAGACCGCCCGACGTCGGCGACTGCTTGTGACGGTTGGCGCTCATCGCTGGTCCCTCAGCACGGTGCTCGCTCCTTCGAGGTCGCGGCGCATGACGTATCTCTGGTAGAACACCGCGAACACGAGGCTGATGAGGAACATCACCACGCTGATCGCGCTCGCGTAGCCGACCTGGAAGCGTTTGAAGCCGAACTGGAACATCGTGACGGCCATGGTCTCGGAGGAGTGCGAGGGGCCTCCGCCGGTGATGATCCAGACCAGGTCGAAGAGCTGGATCGCACCGATGACCGACAGGAACACGCTGATGCGGATCGTGGGCCCGAGCAGCGGCAGCGTGACGTAGCGGAAGACCTTCCACCCCGTCGCGCCGTCGATCTGCGCGGCCTCGGTGAGCTCCCTCGGGATGCCCTGGCGGCCGGCGATGTACAAGATCATGTGGAAGCCGAAGTACTTCCAGGTCATGACGATGAACACCGACATCATGACCGACGACGGGTCGGCGAACCAGTCGAGGGGGTCGATGCCGAACCAGCCGAGGATGTAGTTGGCCAGGCCCTCGGTGGGCGACAGGATCATCATGAAGAGGACCGCGGTGATCGCCTCGGACAGCACGTACGGGGCGAAGAACAGCAGGCGGAAGAACGCCCGGCCGCGGATCCTCTGGTTGAGCAGCATGGCGGTGCCCAGCGAGAGGGGAAGCTGGATCACCAGCGACAGGATGATCAGCAGGAGCCCGCGCCACAGGTCCCCGAGGAAGACCTCGTCGGCCAGCAGCTTGGTGAAGTTCGCCAGGCCGATGAAGTCCGTCGGCAGCCCGCGCATGCCGTTCCACTTGAACACGCTCGCGTAGAAGGCGAGCAGGATCGGGGCCACGACGAGCCCGAAGAAGAGCACAAGCGCGGGAAGCAGGAACAGAAGGACAGTGGTGAACCCCCGGAGCCTGAGGCTCCGGGGTCTCGTCGTCTTCACGCGACAGTTACTCCGACTTCGCCGTTTCCGTGATGGCCTGCGCCACCTGCTCCGGCGTCTTGGTGCCGGCGATCAGCTCGGCCACGGAGTCGTTGACCTCCTGGCCGACGGCCGGCGGGAACGCCTGGTCGAGGTAGAGCTGGAAGCCGGTGGCGGTGGCGAGGTTCTTGGCGACCACGCTGAGGTTCGGGTCGGTGACCGCGTCCTCCTCGCCCTTCAGCACCGGGAGCAAGCCGCCGGTCGCGACGGCCTTGCGGTGCTCGGTGCTCTCGGTGAGGAACTTCAGGAACTCGACCGCCTCCGCCGGAGCGTCGGCACCGATCGCGAAGCCGCCGCCGCCGCCGAACGCGTCGGTGACCGCGCCCTGGCCGCCCTCGACCGCCGGGAAGGGGAAGAAGCCGAGGTCGTCGCCCAGGCCCTTGCCGGCGTCGTTCTGGACCGCGGGCGCCCACTGGCCCATCAGCTCCATCGCGGCCTTGCCGTCGCCCATGGTCGCGGCCTGACCGCCCGGGTCGCCGTACGTCGCGCCGAGGTAACCCTTCTGGAACGGCTGGAGGTCGGCCAGTTCCTTGAGCTTCTGCCCCGCCTGCACGAACGCCGGACCCGTGAAGTCCTTGCTGTCACCGGCCTGCTTGAGGGCGTCAAGGCCGCCGATCCGCATTGCGAGGTAGGCCCAGTAGTAGTGACCCGGCCACTTGTCCTTGCCGGCGAGCGCGATCGGGGTGATCCCGGCCGACTTCAGCTTCTTGACGTCCTCGAGGAGCTGCGACCAGGTCGCCGGAGGCTCGGCGATCCCGGCCTTCTTGAAGAGCGCCTTGTTGTACCAGAAGCCCACCATGCCGATGTCGTCGGGGATGGCGTAGGTCTTGCCCTCGACCTGGTAGGCCGACAGCGCGGCGTCCGTGAAGGTGCCGAGCCAGTCACCGGCCTCGGTGCTCAGGTCCCTCACCAGGCCCGCGTCGACCTGCTGGGCGAGCACGCCGCCACCCCAGGTCTGGAAGATGTCCGGCGCCTTGCCCGACTGCGTGAGCGTCGTCAGCTTCGCCTTGAACGCCTCGTTCTCGTAGGGAACGCTCTTGATGGTGATGTTCGGGTGCGAGGCCTGGAAGTCCTTGATCGCCTGAGCGCCGTAGCTCTTCAGGGGATCCGTGGTCCAGATGTTCCAAAACTCGACGGTCACCTTGCCGCCGGCCGAGCTCTTGCCCTCTCCGGCGGCGTCATCCCCCGAACTACCACATCCCCCGAGGACCAGTGCCGACGCCGCCAGGAGCGCCGCACCTCGCCGACTCAACTTCACGGTGGTTTCCCTTCTGGATTCCGACCGAAACTTTCGGCAGTCGCCCGATAGTTTCTGCGATGGGGCAGACGTTACAGCGGGGTTAGGTACATATCAACGGCTGTTGTGCACCTGTTACGCACGGTCGGGGGCGAACGAAAGTACGGCCGATCGACGCAGCTCAAAAGGGATGCATAGGGATCAATCAGGCGGCATTTACGGACAGCCGGAACCCGTCGACCGTCCTGCTCGTACGCGGGACGCGTGAGAACCGTGGTAGGGAAACGTCACCATGCCACGAAACGTAAATCGCATGCAAGGGGTCGAACGCCGCGCATGCCGAAGAACCCGGACGTCCCCGGGTGAGGAGCCGGCGAAAGCGTCAGCGGGCGGCGGCGGTCGGCCGCTTGCCGTACGCGTGCTTGACGAGCTCGATCAGGACTTCCTTGCCCGATTCCCGCTTGCGCGCGTCGCACAGCATGATCGGCACGTCCTGGCTGAGGTTGAGCGCGAGCTTGACCTCGTCCAGCTCGAAGACCGGAGCGCCCTCGAAACAGTTGACCGCGACGACGAACGGCGTGCCGCGGCGCTCGAAGTAGTCCACTGAGGGGAAGCAGTCGGCGAGCCTGCGGGTGTCGGCCAGCACGACCGCGCCGAGCGCCCCCCGGGCGAGCTCGTCCCAGACGAACCAGAACCGCTCCTGGCCGGGGGTGCCGAAGAGATAAAGGACGAAGTCCTGCCCGATGCTGATGCGGCCGAAGTCCATGGCGACCGTCGTGGTCGCCTTCGCCTCGACCCCGGACAGGTCGTCCACGCCGACGCTGCGGTCGGTCAGCGTCTCCTCCGTGCGCAGCGGCCGGATCTCCGACACCGCGCCGACCATCGTGGTCTTGCCCACCCCGAAGCCGCCGGCGATCAGCAGTTTGATCGCCGTGGGCATCTTCGGCGGGGTCGTCCCGGAATCAGAGCGCGCGAAGGCCATCGAGCACCGCCTTGTACATCCGCTCGTCGAGCACGTCCATCTCCGGTTGGGGTTGCTGCACGGCCACGTAGCCCCGGTCGAACAGGTCGCCGAGGAGGACCCGGACGATCCCGGCCGGCAGGTCGAGATGGGCCGCGATCTCCGCGACCGACAGCGGCCTGCGGCACAGCCGCACGATCGCCTGGTGCTCGGGGTCCAGCCCGATCTCGGTCCCCGTGGTGGGACGGACCGTCACCGCGAGCGAGATGAGGTCGAAGCGGTCCTGCGCCTCCGTACGGCCACGCGCGATCACGTACGGCCGGATGGTCGGCGCGTCGAGTAAACGGTCCTCGTCCGGGCTCCACTCGGAGTTCACAGGCGGACCTCTCTCCCCGTCGTCCGGTCGATCGTCGTCCGCGCGGGCGAGGTGAGGTACTGCCCGACGCGCGCGACGAGCATCGCCATCTCGTACGCGACCAGGCCGACGTCGGCGTCACCCGAGCAGAGCACGGCCAGGCAGGCGCCCTGGCCCGCCACGGTCACGAGCAGGTAGGCCGACTTCATCTCGACGATGGTCTGCCGTACGGATCCGCCCTGGAAGCGCTCGCCGACGCCGCGCGCCAGGCTCTGCAGCCCGGAGGCGACGGCCGACAGGTGCTCGGCGTCCTCCGTGCGAAGCCCCTGCGAGCCGGCCAGCAGCAGCCCGTCGGTGGACAGCACGATGCCGTGCTCGACCTCGCGGACCCGTGCTACAAGATCGTCCAGCAGCCACGCGAGGTCCGCGGAGGCCCCGGTCTTCTGCGTCACAGGTTGTCCTCCTCGTCACCCAGCAGCTTCGCGGCCTCGGATCTGCCGCGCCTCGTTCCCGACTGGAACGAGCCCATGATCTTACGGATGTCCTCCGGCGAGCGATCTTCCTCGTCGTCCGCCTCGTCGCCGTTCCTCGACTCCTCGGCGAGCGCGGGGGCGAGGTTGGCCTGCGGCACCCGGAAGGGCAGGCCCGATGGGGTGAACCCGGCCGAGGGCGCGGGCCTGTCGGGATCCGGATCGGCGTCGCCGGGCGGTGGTGGGACGCTCTGCAGAGGCCTGGGCGGCTCGGGAGCCCTCGGCACGGGAACCACCTCCTGAACTGGTGCGGAGACCGCCTCGGGCGCGCCGACAAGCGCGATCTTCCGGGAGCCGGTCCCGCGGCGCGGGAGGCCGGACTCGGTCTCCTCCTCGGGCAGGTCCTCCCCGCCCTCGATGACGAGGTCCCGCGGCAGCAGCACGACCGCGGTCGTGCCGCCGTAAGGCGACGCCTTGAGCGAGACCTTGATCCCGTGCCGCTCGGCCAGGCGGCTGACGACGTACAGGCCGAGCCGGGCGGTGCTCGAGAGGTTGAACTCGGGCGGGTCGGCGATCCGCTGGTTGGTCGCTTCGAGGTCCTCGGCGCTCATCCCGAGGCCGCGGTCCTCGATCTCGATCGCGTAGCCGCTGGCCACCACCTGGCCGCCCACCTGCACCATCGTGTACGGCGGGGAGAACGACACGGCGTTCTCGATCAGCTCGGCGAGCAGGTGGATGACGTCGCCGACCGCGCGTCCGAGGAGCGCGGTCTCTCCCATCGGCATCACGGTGACGCGGGTGTAGTCCTCGACCTCGGCCAGCGCGCCGCGTACGACGTCGACCATAGGCACCGAGCGCCGCCAGGCGCGGGCGGGAGACGCCCCGGACAGGACGATGAGGTTCTCCGCGTTGCGCCGCATGCGGGTGGCGAGGTGGTCGATGCGGAACAGGTCCTTCAGCTCGGCCGGGTCCGACTCGCGCCGCTCCATCACGTCGAGCAGGGTGAGCTGGCGGTGCACCAGCGACTGCGTACGACGGGCGAGGCTGAGCAGGATGTCGCGGATGCTCTGCCGGAGCTGGGCCTCCTCGACGGCGGTGCGGATGGCCGTCTCCTGCACCGTGTTGAACGCCGCGCCCACCTGGCCGATGACGTCGGGCCCGAATTCGAGCGGCGGCGCCTCGGCCTTGACGTCGACCTTCTCGCCCTGGGCGAGGCGGGCGACCACTCCGGGCAGCCGTTCGTTGGCCAGTTCGAGCGCGGCCTCGCGCAGCTTCTCGAGCTGGCGCACCAGGGCGCGGGCCGTGGTGATGGACAGGATGATCGACGCGATGACCGCCACGAGGCCGAGCACACCGGCCAGCACCAGCCGGGTGATGACGCCGACGGCGACGGGCGTCGCCCGATCGACCATCGTCTCGCCCGCGCCGCTGACGACGTCGTGCAACTGGTTCAGGGCGGCCGAGGACGCGGACTGCCACTGCTCCCCGCCGATGGGCGCGCGCAGACCGGGCCGGCCCTGCTGCGCGACCAGATCCTCCAGGCTGTGGAGCTGGCTGAGCGCGGCGCTCTTCTGCAGACGCTGGTAGACGTCGGGAAGCGGCTCCTCCAGGTCGGACTTCGCCAGGTCCATCACGTTGCGCTCGGCGCCGACGAGCTGGGTGAACTGGGCGACCTCCGCCTGGCCGAACCTGCCCGCCGCGATGACGCCGGTCAAAAGTGCATCTTCGCGCGATATAAGTTCTCGTGCCCAGTTCAGGCTGATAAGTGTCCGCGTGTCTTTCGCGAGCTGGTCGTCGTCCAACGTGGCGAGCGAATAGTAGGTCTGGAAAAGAGAGTCGATGGGGCCGTTGTAGGCGCTGATGGCCTTGCCGCGGTCCACCTGGCGCGCGTCCACCGCGTGCCGCACCGAACGGAGCTGGTCGAGCTGCCGGAACGTGCGATCGATCCTTTTCCGCAGCTCGTCGGTCGCCGCGAACCGGAGGGTGTCACTGCTCGCCAGCCTGCGGAACTCACCGGCCGCGGCGTCCGTACGGGAGCGCTGGGCGGAGAGGTCGGCGGACGAGACCAGCACCGGGCTCACCAGGCGGGATACCGTCAGGCGCCGCTCCTTCTGCAGCTCCACCAGCAGCGACTCGCTCGGCTGAGCGACGTTGCTGTTGTAGACCGCCACCCACGCGAGGTTGAGACCGTCCCGCACGGTCACCCAGGCGGCGAAGATCCACAGTGCCGCAAGCGACACGAGCAGGGCCGTGACTTTGGTCCGCACGCGCGAGTTGCGGAAGCGCATAACACCCACCAAGCGACATATGAAAAGCCGTCATAGCGCGTTTCCCGGCGATTAACCAGAAGCTCATCGCTAGGGCGGCGGACATCGCCCAACATTTATAGCCGCGCCACGCCCCGCCACCTTAGCAATGGACAGAAAATCGCTCAAGGCCGCATTATGTACGCCATTTGGGGCAAATGTACGAATGTATGCCTATATAGCGTGATCAAGCGACCCGATGATCATACTTGACGGTGCCTGTCCACAACAAGTCCACTGGACTGTGCGAGGTGCAGGGCCGCGAGGATCGCGGCTCTGACCACCGCCGCCGGCAGGTAGAGATCCTTATCGTGCCACAACGGCGGGTCGTCGGCCTCGCCCGCCCGGAGCAGGTAGTCGTATCCCCTGGCGGCCGCCTCCGCGACGAGCTCGTCCTCCCCCGTGAGCAGCAGCAGTTGCATCGCGTAGGCCGTCTCTTCCCTGGTGCCGCCCCAGCGACCCCAGGATCCGTCGGCCCGCTGGGTCTCCAGCACCCATCGCACGGCCCGCCGTACGGAGGGCGCGCAGCCGGCGCCGCCGAAGGCGTCCAGCGCCAGCGCGCAGGACACGGTCGCGTAGTAGGGCGAGGCGTGCCATCGGTCGTCCCACCACCCCTCCGGCTGCTGGCGCTCGCAGAGCCAGGCCCCGATCGCGTCCATGTCGGGCCGGTAGCGCCCGGCGGCCTCCGGCCGCACCTTCGCGTACTCTCCGAGGGCGTCGAGCACGTGAGCGTTCACACTGACCGACGCCCCCTCCTCCCCCTGCCAGGTGCAGAAATGGGTGTCGGTGCGGAAGGCCCACAGGCTGCCCGGCTCGAACGGCATGCCGAGGAGCGCGAGGGCGTACAGCGCGACCGACGTGGTGTCGGCGTCCGGCGGCAGACCGGCTCCGGCGGGCGTGCCGACCGGCTGGATCGCGGCCCGCAGGTCCGCCAGCATCTCCGGCGGCACGTCGAAGGGGATCCCCGCACGGGCGAGCCAGCTCAGCACCCAGCCGCGCTCGAAGACCGTGATCGGCAGGCCCACGGGGACCGGCCCGCCGTACCGCCGGGCGACCGCCTCCAGGTGCCGCCGGGCCGCGGTGCCGTGATCCGGCAGCGCACGGCCGCCGAGCCAGGCGGCGGTGGCGGCCGGAGATGCGCCGACGGTGCCGATCGAGGTCGGCTGGACGCCCGGGGCCCCATGGGCGGCGGCACCGGCCACCTCCAGCGCGTGCATGAGCTTCTGTGGCAGTTCCGCGCCGGAGCCGACCCTTGACCTGACCGCGGCGAGCACGCGGTCGTTCATGCCCGCGGGCAGCCGCAGCCTCGGACGCCCGGCGAGCCGCGGCACGTCCCGTTCGGCCAGCGTGTCGAGGTGCGCGTTGACCAGCTCGACCAGCGCGGGCACGATCAGCTCGATCGCCGGCATGTCGGGGAACATCGGCGCGGTGCCCTGCGGCGGCCAGCCGAGCAGATAGTCCAGCCCTCGGCCGGCGGCCGTCGCGAGCTTCTCGTCATCGGGCTCTCCCCGCGTCAGCGCGCACAGGAGCGCTTCGGTCGCGCTCAGCGTCGGGACGAGGGAGTATCCCTCCGGCCCGCCCCAGGATCCGTCGGGCCGCTGGCAGTCCACCAGGAACCGCACCCGCTCCGCATGGCCCACCAGCCACGGCGCCAGGCTCACCAGCCGCCCGGTCTCGTACACCGAAGGGGAGACCGTGCCCCATGGCCGGACCATGAGATCGGTTACCAGCTCGGCGGCCGCGGCCGCCACGTCGATCGCCTTGGGATAGGTCAGGCCGCCGACGCTCACAGCCCACCCCAGTAGTCGGTGATCCCGTAGAAGCCCATGCTGTACCCGATCTGCCTTTCCAGATAGACCACCTCGTCCGGGCAGACGTCGCGCAGCGGCTCCAGGAGCTCGCCGCACCCGTCGACCAGGACGCCGACGAGTTCGGCGATCTCCTCCCGGCCCGAGCAGAGCATCCGCGCGTTGAGATCGCCCCAGGCGAGGTCCCGCTCGTACGTGGCGAGGTCGTTGAGCAGGCGGAGAACGCGCTGCACCTGGCCGCTCGCGGCCCTGAGCTCGTCGAGCCGGCCCAGCGCGGCCGGATCCGCGCCCCGGATCCAGTGGGACACGTTGACGAAGGACGAGCCGAAGTTGTCCGCGTTGTCGAGATACTCGTCCAGGGTCGGCAGCGGCGTCCCCTCGCGGGCGGCCGTCTTCCACTCCCACTCCCGGGCCATGGCCGACAGCATCCGCCGCAGTTCCTCCCGCCAGACGGCCTCACGGCCGGCGAACGCGGGCCCCGCCGCGAGCTCGTCCCGGATCTCGGCGAGGAAGCGGCCCAGGGGGAAGTCCTGCGGCGGCGGGGAGCCGTCCGCCACCGCCAGGCAGCCGCGGACGAGAAGGTCCACCTCGTCCCGTGACGTCGCCTTGTAGTCGAGCAGCCAGTCGAGCGCGAAGATCCACAGCGCCGTACGGCTCGCGATGCGCAGCCGGTCGGCGCTCGCCCACGGCGCGCCGAACGCGTTCGCCTGCGCGACCGCGCTGAACAGCGCCGAGTCGAACGGCCGCGCGGGGAAGAGACCGGGGTGGGCGTCCCGGCACTCGCGCAGATCCCGCGTGAGCTCGGCGGACACGGCCGCGGCGGCACCGCACTCCCGTGCCGCCCGGAGCTCGTCTCCTGTCAGCTTCTTCATGTGTGAGGTCCCGATCAGGTGCGAGGAAGGGGGCGCAGGGTGATCTCGACCCGCTGGCGTGGCCGCAGCGAGGCTCCCATCTGGGGCGTGGCCACCTCCGGGGTGCAGGAGAGCAGGTCGAAGCGGCTGAGGATGCCGGCGATGATCAGTTGGGCCTCCAGCATGAAGACGTGCATACCGAGACACTGATGAGGGCCTCCGCCGAACGGGAAGTACGCGTACCTGTGCCGGCCCGATGACCGGCGCCCGGAGAAGCGGCCGGGATCGAACTCCTCCGGCCGCTCCCAGAACGCCTCCATGCGGTGGGTGATGAAGGGGCTGATGACGATCGTCTCGCCCTTCTTGAGCAGCACTCCGCCGAGGACCTCCGGCTCGACGACCATCCGTGGGAACAGCCAGCCCACGGGGAACAACCGCAGCAGTTCCTGCACGACCTGCTTCGTGTACGGCAGGGCCGCCAGGTGGGCGGGCCGTACGGGACCGTCGCCGACCACGTGGCCGATCTCCTGCCGCAAGCTCGCGGCCACCTCGGGATGCGCCTGCAGCAGGGGCCACAGCCAGGTGAGCGCACCCGCCGTGGTCTCGGTGGCGGTGGCCAGCATGGCGACCAGGTTGTCGCGCACCCACCGGGCGGCGTCCGGCCCGCCGCCCGCCGAGCCCGCGGCCCGGCACAGGACGGAGACGATGTCGTCGCCGTCCCCCGGCTTGTCCTTGTGCCGGTCCACGAGCGGGATCACGACGTCGTCGATCGTCCGCACGGCGTTCCCGAAGGCGCGGTCTCCGGGTAGCGGGACGCGATAGGGGACGAACGGCAGCAGGTAGCGGAATATGACGGACGTGCCGACCGCGTCGAACGCCGGGGCGAGCCGCTGGGCGTCCGCCATGCTGATCTTGTCGCCGAAGAAGATCCGCATCACGACCCTGTTGACGATCCGCGCCATCGCCGACGGGACGTCGATCGGCAGGCCCGACCGGGCCGGTGCGGCGAGCTCGTCGATCCCTTCGCCGGCCGCCTCCGCCATGCGGGCGGCGAGCGCCTCGACGTTCTTCGCCGTGAACACGGGCTGCAGAACCCTGCGGCTCTCCTCCCAAGCGGGGCCGTCCGCCATGACGCTCTCCCCGAACAGCCGGTGCAACGGCTTCCAGAGGACGCCGTCACGCCGATAGTTGGCGGAGTTGCCGCGCAGGACGTGCTGCAGGTGATCTGGATGCGTGATCAGGTAAGGCCGGAAGGGGCCGAGGTTCACCCTGACGACGTCGCCGCCGGACTCCCGGCCGATCTGGAGGACAGCGCTCACCGGATCACGGAGGATCGCGGGAAGCACCTGCCGGAGCGGAAGAGTTCTCGGTTGTCGGACCGCGTTCACGTCAACATCGATCGGCATTCCGACTTGCTCCCCACCTGACGATCACACCGCCCGCGAAGTATCACATGATCCACTCCATTTGATCAAGATTGCAGGGGAGTGACACTTTTGTCCTATGGGGCGGGAGATGCGGCGATGGCGCACTTTGCCCCAAAGTGACGTGTGAGAGGTTTTCCGGGGCCTAAATGAGGGAAGGACCGGGCCTTATGGCCCGGCCCTTCTTCAGGACGTGTCGTCAGGCGTGGCTGGTCACCAGCAGCGCGATGCCCACGAGGATGACGATGGGAATCAGCCACACCACGACCTCGCCGAGGAACTCCTTGTACATGGGGACCGAATCCTCTCGGTGACGTGCGAAAAGTAGACCGACGTGCAGCATATTCGGTCGTACGGCGAGGTGGAACCTGGCATCGCCGCAGGCGGTGAAGCCGGGGCGGCTGTGTCTCACGTGCCCGATGGGACCCGGCCGGCCGCCGGGACACGACCGTCTGCGGGCAAGTCATCGGATGAACCGTACATACATAGCCGCTGGTCAGGGCTTTTACCGCATCTCGCCCCTAGGGCGGGCGACCGAGCGCTCTCTACCATCGCGCCGGACAGGACGAGGGAGAGACGCGATGTCGAAGAGAAATGCGGTGGTGGCGGCCCTGCTCGTGGTGCTCGGGTTGCTCGTCGCCCGGCCCGCCGAGGCGGCGCCGGTGCGGATCATGCCCCTGGGCGACTCGATCACCGGGTCGCCCGGCTGCTGGCGGGCCCTGTTGTGGAACAAGCTGCAGAACGGCGGTTTCACCAACATCGACATGGTCGGGACGCTGCCCGCCCAGGGATGCGGCGTGCCGTACGACGGTGACAACGAGGGCCACGGCGGTGCCCTCGTCACGAACGTCGCCGACCAGAACCAGCTCCCGGGCTGGCTCTCGGCGACCCGTCCCGACATCGTGATGATGCACTTCGGCACGAACGACGTGTGGAGCAACAGGTCCACCGACACGATCCTCGCGGCCTACAGCAAGCTCGTGGACCAGATGCGGGCGAGCAACCCGAACATGAAGATCCTGGTCGCCGAGATCATCCCGATGAACCCGAGCACCTGCCCCGAGTGCGCGCAGCGGACCGTCGCCCTGAACAACGCGATCCCGGGCTGGGCCGCTTCGAAGACCACGGCGGCCTCCCCGATCGTGGTCGTCGACCAGTGGACCGGCTTCAGCACGAGCACGGACACCTATGACGGCGTGCACCCCAACGACAGCGGCAACCAGAAGATGGCGGACACGTGGTATCCGGCGCTGGCGGCACTGCTCAGCGGGGCCACGCCGTCACCCAGCCCCTCGCCGACCCGGTCGCCGTCCCCGTCACCCTCACCGACCCGGTCGCCGTCCCCGTCACCCTCACCGACCCGGTCGCCGTCCCCGTCACCCTCACCGACCCGGTCGCCGTCCCCGTCCCCGTCACCCTCGCCGTCCCCGTCGCCGTCGTCCGGCTCCTCGGGCTGCGGCGCGACCTACAAGATCGTCAACCAGTGGGGCGGCGGTTTCCAGGGTGAGGTCACGGTCAACAACACCGGCGCCTCTTCCGTCAGCGCCTGGACCGTGACCTGGACCTACGGCGACGGGCAGCAGATCACCCAGGCGTGGGGCGGCAAGGCCACCCAGAGCGGGGCGAGCGTGACCGTGAAGAACGAGAGCTGGAACGGCTCGCTCGGCGCAGGCGCGAGCACCACCTTCGGCTTCATCGCCTCCTGGAACTCCGCGAACTCGGCCCCCACGCCCGCCTGCACGACCGCCTGACCCCGATCACCCCGGGCCGCCCTCAAGCCGGCGGCCCGGCCCGGCATTCCGCCCCCGGCGCGAGTGGCCCGCCCGACAGGCCATCCCCAGCGGCGGCAAACCGCCCGCCGGACCATCCTCGGCGTGCCGACCGCCCGGCAGGCCGTCTTCCGGCGCGGCAGCCCGGGCCGGCAGGCACATACATCCGATGTTCTCCGGTGCCCCCCTTTCGCGTGCCCGGGGGACACGCATTTTCACCCGGCCGGCCGAGCAGGACCTCGCGTGGACCGGAGGCTCCGGCCGGTGCCGCGCCGCCCGGAAACACCGTGCCGCGCGGAAACACCGTGCTGCCCGGAAATGCCGCGCCGCACGGAAAGCGCGTGGAGCCGCCGGGCCGGACCGCGAGGACGAGCCCGTCCGGAAACCGGCGCCACAGCGACAGCCACCCCGGGCCCCGGAGCCCGGAGCCCGGACCGGCTCCGTCATCGGTAGCCGGTGACGTCGGCGGGGCGGCCGGGGTCCTGGACCTCCACCATGTAGCGCCAGCAGTCGGGGCGGCTGCCGTCCACGTCGGTGAAGCCGTACACCTGGGCCAGTTGACCGCTGGACAGCGACTGCCCGTTCCAGCGGCTCACCTCCGGGTCGGCGGCCAGCGCCGCGACCGCGCGTCCCACGAAGGCCGGGGTCTCGGAGATGGCGAAGTGCGGCACCTTGGCCAGCGCGTCCCGCCAGTTGGCCTCGGTCACGCCGAAGTGTTCCAGCATGAGCTCCGAGCGCAGCCAGCCCGGCGTGAGCGACACCGCGGTCGCGCCGTACGGCGCCAGCTCCTTGGCCTGGGCGAACGCCATGCGGTTGACGGACGTCTTCGCGAGGTCGTAGAAGAACGAGACGCGATAGTTGGCGGCGTTGTATTCCGCCGTGCCGTCGGTGACCTCGACCACCAGACCACCCGGCCTGCGGATCAGCAGCGGCAGCGCGTAATGGCTGGTGATGATGTGCGTGTCGATCGCCAGCCGCAGAATGCGCAGGCCGTCGTCGAGCGAGTGCTCCCAGAGCCGGTCGCTCCAGCTGAACAGCAGCTCGCCGCCCCAGATGTCGTTGACCAGCACGTCGAGCCCGCCCTGCTCGGCGTCGATCCGCGCCACGAGGGCCCGCACCTGCTCGCGGTCGAGGTGGTCGACCGGCACGGCGATCCCCCGCCCGCCGGCGGCGGTCACCAGCTCCGCCGTCTCCTCGATCGTCTCCGGCCGGTTCATCTCCGAGCGCCGCTCGCGCGTGCTGCGGCCGGTCACGTAGACCGTCGCACCCGCCGCGCCCAGCTCGACCGCGATGCCGCGTCCCGCGCCCCGGGTCGCCCCGGCCACCAGTGCGACCTTCCCCTCCAGGCTGCTCGTCATGAGACGACATGCTGGCACCCGCCACCGACAAAATCGCGTCCCGCGGCTTGACCGCGATCCCTGGGGGCAGCAGCGTGCTTTCAGCTAGGGTGCTGATCGCGATCCCGGAGGAGGACGGCATGAGCGAATATGCGGCGACTTTTCAACTTATCGACGCCGACGGGGACGGGCGGATCTCCGCCGAGGAGCTCGTACGCCTGATGGAGGTGCTCAGCCGGCCGCTGACGCCGCAGGGGGCGCAGGGCGCGATCGACCGGGTCGACGCCGACCGCGACGGCCTGATCAACCTGGAAGAGTTCGGCGCCTGGCTGAGCAGCCACCAGCGCTGAGCAGCGGTGAAGAGCAGCAAGCGGCGTCGAGCAGCGGTGAAGAGCAGTGAGCTGCGTTGAGCCGGCGTTCGAGCGGGCGTTCGAGCCGACGTTCGAGCGGGCGTTGAGCGGGCGCTGAAAGGCCACGACGAGTTCTGGGGCGCGGTGCCGGCGGGCGTCGCGAGGCTGCTGCGTCCCCACGTCGGCGAGGTCGCGGACCAGGTGATCGCGGAGATCCAGCGACGGGTGCCCGAATACGCCCGCCCGGAGGACGAGGTCTACATCAAGGTCCTGCGGCTGGCCGTCAACCAGGCGCTGCAGGGGTTCCTCGAACGCATCGAAAACCCGCGTGCGCCGTGGGACCCCGAGATCTTCCGGACGATCGGCAGGGGCGAGGCCGCCGAAGGACGCGACCTCGAACCCTTCCAGACCGCCATGCGGCTGGGCGCGCGGGTCGCATGGCGGCGGCTCACCGAGGAGTCCGAGCGGCTCGGCCTCGATCCGCGCACGCTGTACGACCTGGGCGAGGCCATCTTCGTCTACCTCGACCAGCTCGCCGACGCGGCCGCGGCGGGCTTCGCCGAGGCGCGGGCGCACGCGGCGGGCGAGATGGAGCGCCGCCGCCGGCGGCTGCTCGACCTGGTGCTCACCCGTCCGGCGGCCTCGCCGGAGGCCGTCGCCGACCTGGCGAGGGCGGTCGGCTGGCGGCTCCCCCGCACGGTCGCCGGAGTGGCCCTGGAGGAGCGCGACGGCGGTTCTCCCCTGCCGGTGCTGCCGCCCGACGTGCTGACCGGGCTCGACCGCAACGTCCCGTGTCTCGTGGTGCCGGACCCTGGCGGCCCCGGGCAGGTGCAGGCACTGGAGAAGGCGCTGCGCGGCTGGCGGGCGGCGATCGGCCCCGCCGTGCCGCTCGCCGCCGCCGCGAACTCGCTCGGCTGGGCCAGGGAGGCCCTCGACCTCGGCACCCGCGGCATCCTGCCCAGCCGAGGACTGCTGCGCTGCGCCGACCACATGGCCACGCTGGTCGTCTTCAAGGACGAGGACCTCGTTGCCGCCCTCACGGAGGTGCGCCTCGCGCCCCTCGCCCACCTGCGCCAGACGCAGCAGGACCGCCTGGCCGAGACCCTGCTCGCCTGGCTGCGCCACGGCCGGGGCGTCGCCGAGGTCGCCGCCGCGCTCCACGTCCACCCGCAGACCGTGCGCTATCGCCTGCGCCAGATCGAGCAGTTGTACGGCGACGCGCTCGCCGACCCCGACGTCCGGTTCGAGCTGGAGATCGTCCTGCGCGCCCGCCAGGCCCGCCATAACCCGCCCGGCGCATAGGACCCGGCTTCAGACCCCGGCGTTCAGGACTCGGCGTTCACAACCCGGCATTCAGGACTCGGCGTTCACAACCCGGCATTCAGGACTCGGCGTTCACAACCCGGCATTCAGGACTCGGCGTTCACGACGGCGCCCACGACCCGGCGTTTAGGCCCCAGCATTCGGGACCCGGCCTTCACGACCCGGCGTTCACGACGGCGCCCACGACCCGGCGTTCAGGACAGGGTGCCGCCGCTCGTGCGCAGGCCCCGGGTGGCCTGCCGCTCGTGCAGGCCGAACCGCGCCTCCGGCTCCCGCGTGCCGTCGAGGATCTCCGCGACATATCCGGCCAGGACCGGGGCGTGCTTGAACCCGTGCCCGGAGTCGCCGCCGAGCAGCCAGACGCCGTCGTCGATCTCGGCGATGATCCATTCGGCGTCCCTGGTCAGCGAATACTGGCATCCCTGGCTGAGCCCCCCCGGCGCGCCCACCAGCGAGGGGAACCGCCTGGCCAGGTAGGCGCGGGCCTGTTCCTCGGTGTGCCGCAGCACCCGCCTGCCGCCGCTCTCCGGGTCGTACGGCTCGCCCTCGGCGTCGCCGGTGATCTTCATTCCCATGCCGTCCAGGTCGCCGTGCCCGTACGCCGACAGGTCGTAGTCGCAGAACGCGGGCAGCGGCGGCGTGGTCCAGTCCCTGGGCACCCCGAAGTGGTAGGTGTCCTGCCGCGTCACCTCGATGTGCCCCACCTCGTGCGGGAACAGCCGCGGCAGCCACGCGCCGCACGCCCACACCACGCGGTCCGCCGTCAGCACCTCGCCGTCCGCCACGACCCCGGCCCCTCGTCCGTACGGCACGGCCCGGGCCCGCACCTGCCGTACGCCGGAGGCGGCGGCCAGGCGCGCGGTGACCTGCGTCGCCCGCCGGGCCCGCAGCACGCCGGCGTTCGGCTCCCACAGCACGAAGGCGAGGTCGTCACCCCGCAGGCCGGGGAACCGCCGCGCCGCCTCGGCGGGGTCGAGCAGCTCGTAGGGGATGTCGAGCCGCTCCAGAACGTGGGCGCTGCGCGTCTCCCAGCCGTCCGGGTCACGGGCGAACCACATCAGCCCCGACTCGACGAACAGCTCCTCGCCGGTCCGCTGCTCCAGCCCGCGCCAGGCGTCGCGGGCCTGCCAGGCCAGTCGGGGATACCAGTCGTCGGAGCCGTGCGCGCAGCGCAGCAGGCGGGTCTCCCCGGCGCTGGCCTGACGAACGTGACCCGGCGCGTACTGCTCGACAAGCGTCACGCGCCAGCCCTCGTCGGCCAGCCGCAGCGCCAACGACGCCCCCCAGATCCCCGCCCCCACGACGATCGCCGACTTCATCCACCGCTCCTTGATCGCGGACCGACACGTGCATCCGACGTAGGCTACGTCGAATGCGGGCTCCGTCTACAGAGGCACCTGTGCGGCGATAATCGGAGACATGATGGCGGCCGAATCGGCGCAGACACTCGAACGAGGTTTACGGCTGTTGCGGCTGCTCGCCGACGCGGACCGGGGCCGCACTCCGACCGAGCTCGCCCAGGAGCTCGGCCTGAGCCGGCCGATCGTCTACCGGCTCCTGACGACCCTGCAGGCCGAGGGTTTCGCCCGGCGGGACGCGCAGGGCCGCGTGCATCTGGGTTTCGGGGTGCTCGTGCTGGCCCAGGCCGTACACCCCCTGCTGCGGGCGACGGCGCTGCCCGCGCTGCGCGCGCTCGCGGAGCAGGCCGGGGCGACCGCCCACCTGACCGTGGCCGAGGGTGACGAGGGCCTGGCGATCGCGGTGGTCGAGCCGTCGTGGACCGACTTCCACGTCGCCTATCGGGAGGGCTCCCGCCATCCGCTGACGCGCGGCGCGGCCGGGCTGGCGCTGCTCGCGCTGCGCGAGGGCCGTACGGAGCCGCCGCTGCACACGAGCAGCGGACATCTCCAGGAGGGAGCGCAGGGCATCGCCGCGCCGATCCCTGGTCTGCCGTGGCTGGAGGCGTCCGTGGGCCTGGTCAGCTTCGCCGACCTCGACGCGGACAAGGTGGGCCCGCTGGTCCTTGAGGCCGCCTATCGCCTCACGTCCGCCCTGTCCGAGCCCTCGCGCTGACCCTCACGCCTCACGCCCGCCCCCTTCGAGCCCCCGCGCCGACCGTCACACCTCACGTCCGCCCTGTCCGAGCCCTCACGCCTCACGCCCCGGGCTGACGTTCACCACTCACGCCCGCCCCGTCCGAGCCCTCGCGCGGCGGTCACCACTTCAGCAGCCGCGGTTCGCCGAACAGCGTGTTGTCCACGGCCACGTCGGCGCGCGCCAGCGGATCGGCCTCGGCGATGTAGAGGCGCTCGGCGGGCAGATAGCGGTGCAGGTGCAGCGCCTCCGCCCCGGCCCAGTCCTGGTCGCGTTCGGCCCCGCGGCGCACCGAGGTCTCCGGAGACACCTCGATCCAGACGCGCAGGTCCCAGTACGCGTCGATCTCCGGGCGGAACGCGAACACCCCGTCGACGATCGTGATCGCGCCGGGCGCGGCGGCCGTACGCACCGACGAGTGGTCCACCTGCGTGAGCGGGTCGATGGAGCACAGCGCCACGTCCCCCGAGCCGTCCGGCCCCGCCGGTTCGAGCAGCAGGGCGATCGCGGCGTCGTAGTCGTAGGCGTTGCGGTAGTACCCCTCGCCCGACTCCCGGTCGTACAGGTGCCGGTCGCGCCACGGCCGTTTGAAGTCGTCGAGGCTCGCCCGCAGCACCTGGCGTCCCGCTCCGGCGAGGTGCTCGGCGAGCTCGTGGCCGAAGCTCGTCTTCCCGGCCGCCGTGAGCCCGTCCACACCGACGCGCAGGCGCCCGTCGCCGAGAGCCAGCACGCGTTCCGCCACCCGCCGGACCAACGCCGTACGCGCGGGGGACACGGGCGCCGGCGTCGGCTGCCGCCAGGTCGAGACGGACAGGTGGATCTCCGCGGTTGCGCTCATGCCCCACAGCTTGACATTCCCGGCGGCATGGCGAATCGTCGTACATATATAGGACACTCGCGTCCGATAAACGGACGAGCATGGGAGGTGTCATGCCGTACTACCGCATGGTCGGGGAGGTGCCGCGCAAGCGCCACGTGCAGTTCCGCGCACCCGACGGCGGGCTGTACAAGGAGGAGCTCATGGGAGAGGAGGGCTTCTCCTCCGACTCCTCGCTGCTCTATCACCGCTATGCGCCGACGGCCATCGTCAAGGCCGAGGCCGTGGACGCGGGAGCGCCGGGGCTCACGCCCAACCTGCCGCTGTCCCCGCGCCATTTCCGCACCCGGGACCTGACGCCCGACGGCGACCTGGTCTCCGGGCGCATGCTGCTCGCGGGCAACTCCGACGTCCGCATCTCGTACGCCGCGACGGACGCGCCCAGCGAGCTGTACCGCGACTCGATGGGCGACGAGTGCGTCTACATCGCGAGCGGCCGGGCCCGGTTCGAGTCGGCGTACGGCGCGCTCGACGTGGCCGAGGGCGACTATGTGGTGATCCCGACCGGGACGATCCACCGCTGGGTGCCCGAGGGCCGGGTGACCGCGCTGGTGGTGGAGGCGTCCGGGCACATCAGGCCGCCGAAGCGCTACCTGTCCCAGTTCGGCCAGTTCCTGGAGCACGCGCCCTACTGCGAGCGCGACCTGCGCGCGCCGGACGAGCCGCTGCTCGTGGACGGCGAGGAGATCCCGGTGCTGGTCAGGACGCGGGGCGGGCTGACCAGGCTGACCTACGCCCATCACCCCTTCGACGTGGTGGGCTGGGACGGCTGCCTCTATCCGTACGCGTTCAACATCCAGGACTTCGAACCGATCGTGAAGCGCACCCACGCGCCGCCGCCGGTGCACCAGACGTTCGAGGGCCCGGGGTTCGTCGTCTGCTCGTTCTGCCCCCGGCCGCTGGACTTCCACCCCGAGGCCGTGCCGATCCCGTACAACCACCACAACGTGGACTCCGACGAGTTCATGTTCTACGTGGGCGGCGACTACACGGCCAGGAAGGGATCCGGCATCGACGTCGGCTCGATCTCGCTGCACCCGGCCGGCTTCACGCACGGCCCGCAGCCGGGCGCGGTGGAGGCCGCCGTCGAGGCCGTACGGCAGGGGCACACCGAGACGACCGAGATGGCCGTCATGATCGACACCTTCCGTCCGCTCGACCTCGGCCAGGCCGCCCTCGCGTGCGAGGACACCGACTACGCGTGGACGTGGGCGCGGTGAGCTTCGGGCTCGACAACCTGCCGTACGGGGTGTTCTCCCGGCCCGGGGAGCCCCGCAGGGTCGGCGTCCGGGTCGGGGACCACGTCCTCGACCTGGCGGCGGCCCTCGGCGGGGACGTCTACGCGGCGCCCAGCCTCAACCCGCTGCTGGCCCTGGGCCGCGCGGCCTGGCGGGAGACGCGGGCGCGGGCACGCGACGCGGCGGCAACGGGCGACCACCTGATCCCGCTGTCGGAGGTGACCCTGCACCTGCCGATCGAGGTGGCCGACTACGTCGACTTCTACGCCTCGCTTGAGCACGCCTCGAACCTCGGGCGGATCTTCCGCCCGGACGACGAGCCGCTGAAGCCCAACTGGCGGCACCTGCCCGTCGGCTACCACGGGCGGGCGGGCACCGTCGTCGTCTCCGGGACGCCGATCAGGCGGCCGTGCGGGCAGCGGCCGTCGTTCGGCCCGTCGCGGAAGCTCGACATCGAGGCGGAGGTCGGCTTCGTCGTGGGGGTGCCGACGCGGCTCGGCGAGCGCGCCGGCGCGTTCGAGGACCACGTCTTCGGGGTGGCGCTCGTCAACGACTGGAGCGCCCGCGACATCCAGGCATGGGAGTACGTGCCGCTCGGGCCGTTCCTGGGCAAGTCGTTCGCCCCCTCGATGTCCGCGTGGATCACGCCGCTCGACGCCCTGGAGGAGGCCAGGGTCGAGGGCCGGTCGCAGGAGCCCGAGCCGCCCGCCTATCTGCGCAGGCAGGAGCCCTGGGGGCTCGACCTCACCCTGCGCGTGGAGCTCAACGGCGAGACGATCGCGACGCCGTCGTTCCGCGACATGTACTGGACGCCCGACCAGATGCTCGCCCACATGACGGTGAACGGCGCGAGCCTGCGCACCGGCGACCTGTTCGCGAGCGGAACGGTCTCGTCGGTCGGGCAACCCGGCTCGCTCATCGAGCTGACCTGGAACGGCGCCGACCCGGTCAAACTGCCCGGCGCGACCCGGACCTTCCTGGAGGACGGCGACGTCGTCACGATCACCGCCTGGACCCCGGGCGGGATCAGCCTCGGCGAGGTCTCGGGGAAGGTCCTTCCGGCGACTTAGCGTATTTCTGTCGTCACCCATCGCTATCTTGGGTGCCCGTGAAGCCACGCACCCTGCCTCCCGCCGCCCGCGTCCTGCTCGCGGTGCTGCTCGTGGCCTGTCCCGCGCTCGCCGCGGGCTGTGCCGTACGCGTGCCGCCCGCGCCGCGCATCACGATCAGCCCCGCCGACGGCGCGGTGGCGGTGTCGCCGGACGCGACGCTGGTCGTCAGGGCGGAGGGCGGCAGGCTGACCAGCGTGCTGGCGTTCGCGGGGCGAGATCAGGTGCCCGGCGCGTTCGATCCGGGCCGCACCGTGTGGCGGTCGTCGTGGACGCTGCGCCCGGGCACGCAGTATGTCGTCAACGCCGTCGCGACCGGGCCCCAGAGCGTCACCGCCCAGATCGCCGGCCGGTTCCGCACGCTCACCCCGCGCCACCAGGTCGCCGTCGCCTCCGTCGTCCCGTCCGACGGGGAGACCGTCGGGATCGGCATGCCGGTCATCCTGACGTTCACCCGGCCGGTCGAGGACCGCGCGGCGGTCGAGCGGGCGCTGGAAGTGCAGGGGCCTGCCGAGGGCGCCTGGCACTGGACGAGCCCCACCCAGGTCGCCTACCGGCCGCGCACATGGTGGCCGACCGGCGCCGAGGTGCGCGTCACCGCCCATCTCGCCGGGGTCCGCGCCGCCCCCGCCACGTACGGCTCCGCCGACCGGAGCGTGGCCTTCACCGTGGGGCGGGCCATGATCAGCACGGTCGACACCCGCACGCACCAGATGGTGGTGCGGCAGGACGGCAAGCCGGTCCAGCGCATGCCGATCAGCGCGGGCATGGCGACCACCAGGGAATACACGACCACGAGCGGGATCCACCTGACGATGGACAAGGGCAACCCCGTCCGCATGGTCTCCCCCGGTCGCCACAAGGGCGACCCCGGTTACTACGACATGCTCATCGACTACGCCGTACGGATCTCCAACAGCGGCGAGTACGTCCACGCGCTCGACAACGTGTGGGCCCAGGGCCGGGTGAACGTCAGCCACGGCTGCGTGAACGCCCGCCCCGACCAGGCCAGGTGGTTCTACGAGCACGCGCTGCGCGGCGACCCCGTCATCGTCACCGGCACCACGCGCGAGCTGGAGTGGAACAACGGCTGGGGCTACTGGCAGCTCTCCTGGCCCCGGTGGCTGGCCGGCAGCGCCCTCCGGCACGAGGCCACCTCTCCTGACGCCTCTTGACATAGGGCGTCGCAATCGAGTCAGCGCCCTGCATTACCGTCGAGGCATGGCAGTAGCAATCGACTTGACCCTTTACTGCGAGAACGCGCGGCTCGTCGCCGAGTTCTGGAAGACGGCGCTCGGCTACGTCGACGACATCCCGGCGACCGAGCACGCGGCCAGTGAGGAGTCCCTCGCGCGGTTCGACCTGCCGGCCGGGGGTGCCGAAGACGACGGCGTCTTCCTCCGCGACCCCGAGGGCAACGGCCCCCGGTTCTCCGTCCTCCGGGTCCCCGAGCGGAAGACGGCGCAGAACCGGCTCCACATCGACGTCCGCGTGCCGGGCGACGGCACGCCCGCCGACCGGTGGGAGCGGATCAGGACCGAGGCCGCCCGGCTCGTGCGCGCCGGCGGCACGATCCTGGAGGCGTTCGACGACCACATCCTGATGGCCGATCCCGAGGGCAACGAGTTTCGCGTCACCGCTTTCCCCGCGTGAGACCCCGGGTCCGCCGCGTGAGGCCCGGCCTCTGGGACAACGCGACCTAACGCGTTAGGTTTGAGGAGGAACCCCACCCGAGCGGTGTTCGTTCATCGCTATGGAGGCGGCAATGGACCCCTGGATCATTTGGCTCATCCTGGCGGCGGCGCTGGGCGTGGCGGAGATCTTCACGCTGACCGCGTCATTGGGGCTGCTGTCCGTCGCGGCGCTGCTCACGACCGCCGTCGCGGCCGTCGGGCTGCCGCCCGCGCTCCAACTCGTCGTGTTCGTCATCGCCTCCGCCGCCGGCCTCGCCGGAGTGCGCCCGATCGCGCTCCGGCACATCAAGCAGCCGCCACCGAAACGCTTCGGCGTGTCCGCGCTCGTCGGCAAGTCCGCGTACGTGACCAGGGAGGTCACCGGCAGGGACGGCCGGGTACAGATCGGCAGCGAGGAGTGGTCGGCCCGTGCCTACGACGAGACGCTCGTGATCCCGCCGGGGGCCACGGTCGACGTCATAGAAATCGAGGGCGCCACGGCCCTCGTATATCCCCGGGAGTGAGCATGGACGCTGCACTGATCGCCGGAATCGTCATCGCGTTCGTCGCGATCCTGACGGTGCTGCGAGCGGTCCGGATCGTGCCCCAGGCCAGAGCCGGCAACGTCGAGCGCCTGGGCAGGTACTACCGCACGCTGGGCCCCGGCCTGAACTTCGTCATCCCCTACATCGACCGGGTCCGCCCGCTGCTGGACCTGCGCGAGCAGGTGGTGTCGTTCAAGCCGCAGCCGGTGATCACCGAGGACAACCTCGTCGTGGACATCGACACGGTGCTGTATTTCCAGGTCACCGACCCCCGGGCGGCGGAGTACGAGATCGCCAACTTCATCCAGGGCGTCGAGCAGCTCACCGTGACGACGCTGCGCAACGTGGTCGGCGGCATGGACCTGGAGAAGACGCTCACCTCCCGCGACATGATCAACAGCCAGCTCCGCGGCGTGCTGGACGAGGCCACCGGCAAGTGGGGCATCCGGGTCAACCGGGTCGAGATCAAGGCGATCGACCCGCCGAAGACCATCAAGGACGCCATGGAGAAGCAGATGCGGGCCGAGCGGGACAAGCGCGCGGCGATCCTCACCGCCGAAGGCCAGCGGCAGTCGCAGATCCTCACCGCCGAAGGTGAGAAGCAGAGCGCGATCCTGCGTGCCGAGGGTGAGCGCACCTCCCAGATCCTCAAGGCCCAGGGCCAGTCGCAGGCGATCGACGAGGTGTTCCAGGCCGTCCACCGCAACGACCCCGACCCCAAGCTGCTCGCCTACCAGTACCTCCAGGTGCTGCCCCAGCTCGCCCAGGGCCAGGGCAACACGATGTGGGTGATCCCGAGCGAGGTCACCTCGGCGCTCAACACGTTGTCGAAGGCGTTCACCGAGTCGCTGCCCGCGAGCCGGGCCACCGTGACCGACGGCCGGGAGCACGAGCGGAGGACGGCGGGCAGCGAGGCGGTCGCCGAGGCCGAACGCGCCGCCGCCGAGGCCAAGGCCGCGGCCGAGGACAGCGAGCTGGGGCCGCGCCAGATCGAGGCCGGCCGCCCCGCCCTCGGCACGAACGGCATCCCCTCCCCCGACCCGGCCCACGCCGTACGCCCGGACGAGCAGGCATAACGCCCGGTCGGCCACGCGGCTCTCCAGCCCTCGGGCGGGGGGCCGCCCCGGCTCGTGGGGTGTCCGCTGGGCACGTCGGTCACTGCACCGAAGGAGACCTCGCGGTGATGCCCGGCGGACGTGTCGCCGGATCTTGCGCAAGTCGGTCGCTGTGCCGGCGGAGACTTCGGTCCGCGGTGATGCCTGGCGGACTGCCCACGGGTCTCGGGCAAGTCGGTCACTGCGCCGCAAGGAAGCTCCGGTCCTCGCGAAACCCGCTTCGCCGGGTCTTCGCTGCGGTCCTCGCTCCCTTCCGCTCCGCTCCCTCCACCCCGGTCAACGTCGGGCACCGACCGGGATCGGTCCGGCGGGGTCACACCATGGCCAGGTAGGCGGCGAGCTCCTCGGCCGAGGACGTGGAGATTCCCACGTATCCGTCCGGCCGTACGAGGGTGTGCCGCTCGCCGCCGTACGGCTCGGCCGGCGCGTACGCGCGCACCTCGGGGCCGCCGGGGACGTGCGGAGCGGGGTCGGGGGACAGCAGGGTGAAATGCGGGCCCCGCAGCAGGTCGAACATGCGGGCCCGCGTGCCGTCCGCCAGCGTCAGCGGGCCGTCCGGCACCCGGTCGCCGCCGCGCAGGGCGAGCGAGCCGCCCCGGTAGCTCAGCGAGAGCTGGTAGGTGTCCTCTCCGCGTTTGTAGGACTTCTTGTCGGCGAGATCCACGCTGAGGCCGAGCACCCGGGCGGCGACGGGCCTGCGCTCCTCCTCGTAGGTGTCCAGCAGCGCCTCCGGGGCTCCCGCGAGCACCCTGGCGAGCTTCCAGCCCAGGTTGTAGGCGTCCTGGACACCGGTGTTGAGCCCCTGCCCGCCCGCCGGCGGGTGCACGTGGACGGCGTCCCCTGCGAGGAAGACCCGGCCGGACCGATACCGGTCGGCGAGGCGGATGTTCACCCGATAGAGGGAGGACCACAGCAGCTCGGTCAGGCGCACCCTGCGCAGCATCGACCTCTCGGCGAGGATCCGCTGATACGCGGACAGCGACTCCTCCGGCGTGCTCCCCGGCTTCAGTGAGGCGATCATCTGGAAGGTGTCGGTGCCGGCCATCGGATAGAGCGCCACCATCCCCCGGCCCGGCCGCACCCAGACGTGGATGTGGTCCCGGTCGAGCCCCTCGACCCGTACGTCGCCGAGGGCCATCCGCTGCTCCTCGCGGGTCTCGCCGGCGAAGCCGATGCCGAGGGCCTTGCGCACCGGGCTCCTGCCGCCGTCCGCCGCGACCAGGTAACGCGCCCGCACGCACTCTCCCGTGGCGAGCCTGGCGGTCACGCCGTCCGCGTCCTGCTCGAATCCGGTCATCGCGCTGCCCTGCTCCACCTGCCCGCCCAGCTCGGCCAGGCGCTCGCGCAGCACCGCCTCGGTGCGCCACTGCGGGTGCATCAGCACCGTCGGGTACGGCACGGCGTCCGTGGCCGCGGCGGACCTGTGCATGCGGGCCCGCCAGATCGGCACGGCGCCCACCCTGACCGCCAACGGCGGGTAAGGCGTCGCCGCGGCGAGGATCGGGCCGATCACCCCGAGGTCGTCGAAGACCTCCTGCGTACGCGGTTGCAGGCCCTTCCCCTTGGAGCCGGTGGCGGGCTCGGGCGACTCGTCCACGATGCGGAAGGCGACACCACGGCGGGCCAGGTCCACGGCGAGGGTGAGCCCGGTGGGCCCGGCCCCGACGATCAGTACGTCCGTGTTCTCATGCATGCCCCGACCGTGACAGGCCGCTCTGCCAAATCCCTGTCACGCGCCTGCCGCGCCCCGCTATCCCGGTCCGATCTTGATCTGCCTGGACGACTTCTCGGACTCCGACGGCAGCAAAGAGTAGTGATGTGAATACCCATTGTGGCGTAAGGTCGGCTCGTGTTGTGGGCCTTCGTTGATGAGAGCTGCCGGGTGCGCGCGGACGACGACTGCGTCTATGCCTTGGCTGCGGTTGTCATTCCCTCCAGCGGGCTTGAGCACGTCAGATCGTCGATGGACGCTCTGCGGTACGGGAAAGCCCCGACGGTGCATTGGAGGACGGAGCGGACGCCTCGCAAGTCAGTGATCGCGCAGGCAGTGGCGTCCATTGATTTCGCCTCGGTGGTGGCGGTCAGCCTGCACGACATGGGCAGCCGTCCGGAACGCGCCCGGCGGCACTGCCTGCTTCGATTGCTGCCCGAACTGTCGGCACACAATGTCGGTACGGTGGTCTTCGAGTCACGCAGGACGCAAGACGCGCATGACCGCGCGATCTTGACCGTGCTACGCAGACACGGCCAGGTCGCGGCGGGGATGACGGTCAGGTGGGAGCGAGCCAGCTCGGATGCCGCGTTGTGGGCCGCCGATGTCCTCGCCGGCATCGTGACAGGGTGGCTGGGCGGGGAGAACCTGTGGTGGCCCCTGTTCGAGAAGCGGGTCACTTTCCTGGAAGCAGGAGAAAACCACCGTTGAAAACGCGAACGCCGGGCTCCCGATTCCATCGGGGGGTTCCCGGCGTCACTTCCGCATCCCAGGGGATGCGACACACACAGTATCCGGATACTGCCTTTCCGCTGTCAAGCGCGTCGTCCCGCGGCACACGGCGGCGAGCGCTCCAAATTCCCGTGACGACTGTCGCCGCCGTACGTGAGGAGTGAGTCGACGGGTACCCGATCAGGGGGACTACTGCTGCCGGACGCGTGAGGGGAAGGCTTTGACCGGGTGCGTGGACATCTCCGGGGAAGGGCGAGCGGTTCCCCGCCGCTTCACCGAGACGAGGTGCGCGCACCGGTGCCTGACCCCGTCACAAGGGGGCCAGTCCTGAGGAGATCATGGAGGCGATCTGGGTGGCCGCGGAGATGCGCGCCGGCGGCGCCTACGCGCACTCCACCCTTGCCCTGCACGCGATGAGCGAAGCCACGCCGGACAAGGGTGACTCCCCCGCTCGCTGAAGGGGGCGACCTCTCGCTGGTGCGACGGCACGACCTCTGTCGTGGACGTCGGCGGACAGGCGCCGGGCCGCTTCCGCGGCGGCGCGCGCGTTCAGACGCGTCAGGAAGCGGCGAGGGTGATGCGGTCGGCGAAACGGGCGTAACGCGACAGTTCGTCGCGCGTCGGAGCGACGATCAGCTCCCCGGCGACCTGTTCGATGCCGGCGCGCAACGCCTTGGCGGCTCTGCGGGCCCTGCGCCGCCCTCCGGCCCAGGCGAACACCCGGCACAGCCCCGCGATCAGCAGGCCCGCCAGCGCGCCGCCCAGCAGGAGCACGGTCGGCCACGGCGCGCGGCCGAGCGTGGGGGTGGGCAGCCCGGGCAGCATGAGATAGTCCAGCGCGAAGCGCACGAGCAGCCAGATCGCGCCCACGGCCATCGCGGCGACGGTCAGCCACTGCGCCGTCCCCGCCACGCGCCACCACCGAGGGGCTCTGGAGACACGGCCCGAGGTCGCCGCCGCGACCGTGCGGTCCAGGGCGTCCGTCAGCTCCTGCGACCGCGACCGGGCCGCGTGCCGTACGGCTGTCGCCCACGGCTCGGGCACCGTGGCCGCGGCGGCGGCCCCGACGTCGCGCAGGGCGGTGTCCACGGCGGAGACCTCGACGGCGGTGGCCGCGGGCAGCGAGGAACGGGCGCCCTTGGCCAGGTGGAGACGGCGCAGCGGGTCGGGCCGCAGCTTTCGCAGCCAGCGCGTCACCGGCCAGCCCGTCGCGGCGATCGAGCGGTGCCGATGCGACTTCGCGACCGCCTCGACCACGGCGGGCACCCCCGCCGCCTGTGCCAGCGCCCGCGTGAGAGCCCTGCTCAGGGCGACGTCGGGCACCGCGACCCGTCCCGGCGCGGGCGCCGCCCCGGCCGCCGCATGCGACGCGGCGGGAGACGGCGACGCGGCGGGAGACGGCGACATGGCCGGAGACGGCGGCCCGGTGACCACCCCCGATGCCGCCTCCCGCGCGGCCCGCAGGGCGTCCGAGGGCAGGACGGCCGGAGGCGCGGCGTCCGGGGGCCGGGTTTCGGCCCAGAGGGCGGCGGCGGCCGAGGCCACGTCGGCGGCGAGCCGGGACGACCAGGCGCGGCGGCGGGAGACCTGCCGGTCGAGCAGCGCCCGCAGCTCGGGGACGCCCTCGCCGGTGCGGGCGGAGACGCCGAGCACCGGCACCCCTTCGAGCCCGTCGGCCGCGAGCAGGCCGCGCAGGTCGTCGAGACAGCGCTTGACCGACCGCTCCGGCAGCCGGTCGACCTGGTTGAGCACGACGACCATGACGTCCCGGTGCCGGGCGAGCGGGCGCAGGTAGCGCTCGTGCACGGCCGCGTCGGCGTACTTCTGCGGGTCGAGGACCCAGACCAGCAGGTCGACCGCGGCGACCAGGCGGTCGACCTCCCTGCGGTGGGACAGCTCGATGGAGTCGTGGTCGGGCAGGTCGAGCAGGATCAGCCCCGACGCGTCGCCGTCGACCGTGTGACGCAGCGGGACGTCGAGCCAGTCGAGCAGCGGTCCCGAGCCGGCGGCGCCCCACAGGGCCGCCTGCGCCTTGGCGGTCGTCGGCCGGGTCATCCCCACCGCCGCGAGCTCGGTCCCCGACAGGGCGTTGAAGAGCGACGATTTGCCGCTGCCCGTCGCCCCGGCGAGGGCGACCGCGGTGTGCTCGACCGACAGGCCGCGCCGTACGCCGGCCCGGGCGACCACGGCGCGCGCGTGGTCCACGGCCTCCTGGCCGAGCCGGCCCTCGGCCAGGTCGGCGGCCTCCGCGAGCGCCTCCAGCCGGTCGTCCAGCGACACCTCCGCCTTCCGCAGCGGGAGCTTCACAGGATGCCCCTCTCCTGTACGGCCTTGGCGGCCTCACGCAGCCGGGCGGCCGTCTCCGGAGCCGGGCCAAGCCCCTCCACCAGGGAAACGAAGCGGGCGCGGTCCTCGTCGAGCAGGGCGCGCACACGCTGCCGCAGGTCCTCGCGGGCCCGCTGGGTCAGGGTGCGTACGGCCTGGTCGCCGAAGACGGCTTCGAGCAGCTTCTGGCTGAGCACGCCGGTGCCACCGGCGATGCCCAGCTCGATGCCGGTGATCCCCCCGGTCGTGGAGAACACCGCAAGCATGATCAGCACGCCGAGGCTGTTCACGCCGAACGACGCCGCCCGGGCGAGCGTCCGCCGGTCGGCGCCTTCGGAGCGGACGAGGTCGAGCACGTGCCCCTGCCAGGCGCGTACGGCCGCGCCGGCCCGGGCGGGCAGGTCGGGGGACGCGCGGCCGAGCCGCCCCGAGACGGCGACTCCCGACTTCTCCAGCAGGTCGCGCCCGGCGGGAAGGGCCAGCCACGCCTCCACGGCCCGTTCGGCGGCAGCATCGGCGGTGGCGCGGGTCAGCGACTCCACCCCGCTCTCCAGCGCGATCCGCAGCTCCTTGTCGGGCGCCGGGCGGCCACGGAAGACGGCGACGAGGCGGTCGCGCAGCCAGCCGACGCGGGACTCCAGGGCCCGCATGAGGTCGCCGGTGCCGACGAAGTCCTGCCAGCGGGCCAGCACCTCGCCGCGCAGCAGCCTGCCGTCGCGCATCCCCTCGTCGAACGCCGACATCGCCACGTCGTACGCCTTGACGGCGATGTCGCGCAGCTCGGCGATCCCCGCCCGCTGGCGCTCCACCCGGTCGGCCAGGTCGGGCACCCGGGTGCCGAGGCTGTCCAGGGCGCCGGTCAGGGTCCGCCGTACGACCTCGGCCCGTGCCTTGGCGTCCACGGTCAGGCCGGCGAGCCAGGTCGCGATCGGCTGCACGACGTCGGCGGGCAGCCGGGCGCGCTCCGACGGCAGCTCAAGCTCGGGCACGGCGAACAGTGGTGTGCCGCCCAGGCCGTTCTCGTTCAGGAGCCGGGTCAGGTCGGCGACGACGGGCTCGCGGGCCTCGGCCGGGACCCGCTGGAGGATCACCGCGAGCGCCGTGCTCCGCTCCCGGGCCACGCGCAGGAAGCTCCACGGCACCTCGTCGGCGTACCGCGCGGCGGTCGTGACGAACAGCCACAAATCGGCCGCGGCGAGCAGTTGCGCGGCCAGCTCGCGGTTGGCCGTCACGACCGAGTCGATGTCGGGGGCGTCGAGCAGCGCCAGCCCGGGAGGCAGGGCGTCGACGGGGGCGATCCGCAGGGTGCCCGGCTCGCCGCGTCCGCCGTCGGCCACCCCGCCCGTCACCCGGGCCAGCCCGGGCAGGACGGTGGCGGCGGTGAACCAGGCGACGTCGGCGGGGTTGCACACCAGGGTCGGCGCGAGCGTGGTGGGCCGCAGCACCCCAGGCTCGGTCACGAGCGCCCCGGCCAGCGAGTTGACCAGGGTGGACTTGCCCGCCCCCGTGGAGCCTCCGACCACGGCGAGCAGCGGCGCGTCGATGGCCGACAGGCGGGGCAGCAGGTAGTCGTCGAGCTGCCCGCGCAACTCCGCCAGGACGCGCCTGTCGGCCGCGGCGTCCCCGATTTCCAGGGGAAACAGGTCCTGATCGAGGTGACGCCGCAGGCTCTCCAGGGCGGCGCGCAGCCTGTCGTTCCCCGCCATACCCCCGACCTTCCCTGTGGAAGGCCGCCGAATCAACCGCTCCGGTCGTCAGGAAGCGGGCGTGGCCGCCGGAGTGGGGAGCAGCACCTTGCACTTGTCGTACGCCTTGGCCACCTTGGGGTCGGCCGTGGCCAGGCCGCGTACACCTCCGTTGGCGGGCAGCTCGGCGCCGTTGTCCTTCATGCAGGTGCGGAACGCCTGGAGGGCCTGCGGATCGGCGCCGCGCCGGCCGCCGAACCCGCCACCGCCGGCGGGCATGAGCGAACGGCACGCCTCGAACGCCTTGCTCATGGCGGGGTCCATCGACCGGAAGCCGCCGAAGCCGCCGCCGGGCCGCCCGCTCGGTCGTCCGCTCGGCCAGGCGGTGGGCCTGCCGCTGGGCCTGTCACTGGGCCAGGCGCCGGGTCTGTCGCTCGGCCGTCCGGTGGGCAGCGTGACGCCGTTCTCGCGCAGGCAGTCGGTGAACGCGGTCCGGGAGTCGGCGCCCGAACCACCGGCGGCGGCCTGCGTGGTGGCCGTGGTGGGCGTGGTGGGCGTGGTGGGCGTGGTGGCTGCGGTGTCGTCACCGCCGCCGCAGCCGGTCACCGTGACGGCCAGGGCCGCCGCGGCGACGGCGATGGACAGGTAGCGCAAGGGAGATCACCCTAGCCTTTCGTCGGGAGCCTCTCCGTGAGGAGGGCACGCGGGGAGGCGGACGCGGAACACCGCGCCGCGGCCGGGCTTGCTGTCGGCCGTGATGGTGCCGCCGTGGGCCTGGACGAGTGCGGCGGCGATGGACAGCCCGAGCCCCGTGCCGCCGGCGTCCGACCGGCTGCGCGAGGGATCGGCGCGGTAGAACCTCTCGAAGACCCGCTCGGCGTCGCCGGGGGCCAGGCCGGGCCCGTCGTCGGCCACCTCGATCAGGGCCTGCGACCCGGACACGATCCCCACGCCGACGCGGAACGCGGTGCCCTTGGGGGTGTGCCGCAGCGCGTTGCTGACGAGGTTGCCGACGACCTGGCGCAGCCGCGCCTCGTCGCCGAGCACCCGCACCGGTTCGTCCGAGTCGTCCAGCCGCAGCAGGTCGATCTCCCGGTCCGGCGCGAGCGTCTGCGCGTCGAGCACCGCCCCAGCCGCGAGGCTGAGCACGTCGACCGGGCGGCGTTCGAGGGGACGCTGCTGGTCGAGGCGGGCGAGCAGCAGCAGGTCGTCCACCAGCAGGCCCATCCGTACGGCCTGGTCCTCGATGCGGCGCAGCAGCACGACGGGGTCCTGCGAGTTCTGCTGCCGATAGAGCTCGGCGAAGCCGCGGATCGAGGTGAGCGGGGTGCGCAGCTCGTGGGAGGCGTCGGCCATGAACCGGCGCATGCGCTCCTGCGACGCCTCCCGCTCCCGGAAGGCCGTCTCGATCTGGGTGAGCATGCCGTTGATCGACCGGCCGAGACGGCCCATCTCGGTGCGCCGGTGCCGGAGCGGGACACGCCGCGACAGATCGCCCGCCGCGATGGCCTCCGCCGTCCGTTCGATCTCCCCCAGCGGGCGCAGGCTGCGCCGTACGAGCCAGTAGCAGGCGACCCCGAGCGCGACGAGCACGGCGAGACCGACCCCAAGGACGATCACCGCGAGCCGGGAGACCGTGCCGTCGATATCGTCCAGGCTGATGGCCGCGACGCGGAAGCGGGCGCCGTCGTCCTCGCGTACGGCGATCGCCCGCCACAACCCTCCCGAGGAGCCCTCGACCGTGAAGAGCCACTGCCTGCGGTCCTGCCGGGGGGTGGGCAGCGCGGGCAGCGAATCGGCGTTCGGCGGCTCCTGAACGGTGCGGATGACGGTGCCGTTCCGGTCGAGCAGGACTACGTAGAACGAGCCGAACTGCCGCGGTGGCCGGAACGCGTTGCCCATGACCTGCGGCGGAACCGGTGGCTCCGCCGGCCGCCGCCCGAAGGCCGTGAGCTGCACGTCGACCCGGTCCACCAGGTAGCCCCGCAGGAGCTGTACGGCGAAGCCGCCGGTGAGCGCGATCGCGAGCGCCACGAGCAGCAGCGTCCCCGCCACGAGCCGCAGCCACAGCGGGGTCCTCGCGACCCGCCGCCGCAGCTCGCGGATGCTCAGCAGGCGCAGCGCGCCGAGCGGGCGCGGCGGCCGGGGCCACCGGCGGGTGCGGCCGGACTCGTCCGCCTCCGCATCGCCCTCCACATCGGCCTTCGCGGCGGCCCTTTTACCGGCGCCGCGGGCGTGGATCAGGTCACTGACGCGGCGCACGGAGGACATAGCCCACGCCGCGGAGCGTGTGGATCAGTTTGGGCTCGACCGTGTCGATCTTGCGGCGGAGATAGGAGACGTACGACTCGACCACGTTGCGGTCGCCGCCGAAGTCGTAGTGCCAGACGTGGTCGAGGATCTGCGCCTTCGACACCACCCGGCCCTGGTTGACCATGAAGTAGTGCAGGAGCTTGAACTCGGTGGGCGACAGCCGTACGGGGGCGCCGTCCCGCCAGACCTCGCGGGACTCCTCGTCGAGCTCCAGATCGCCGACGCGCAGCCGGGCGGGAGTCGTGTCGCCGCGGGTGCGCCGCAGCACGGCCCGGATGCGCGCGAGCAGCTCCTCCAGGCTGAACGGCTTGGTGACGTAGTCGTCACCCGAGCCGAGCCCGACGATCTTGTCCTCGTTCGCGTCCCTGGCGGTGAGGAACAGCACGGGGATCCGCCGCCCGGAGGCGTGGAGCCGGTCGGTGACGGCGAAGCCGTCCAGATCGGGCAGCATGACGTCGAGCACGATCAGGTCGGGGCGCATCTTGCCGGCGATCTGCACCGCGTCGCGGCCGGACGACGCGGTGATCACCTCGAATCCGGCGTACCGCAGGCTCGCCGACAGCAGCTCCCTGATGTCGGGCTCGTCGTCGACGACCAGCAGGCGGCCTTCCCTGATCACGATCCCGCCCTCCGGTCCAGGGCCGCGATCACGATCCCGCCCTCCGGCCCAGGGCCGCGCCCTCGGTGACGGACGTCGCCGCCACCTGGCCCTGCGCGTCGGGGGTCCCCGCGACGGTGACGAAGCTGCCGGGCTTGAGGTCGGAGACCTTCCCCGACCGGGTGACCCGCACCTTGGTGTCGCGCGAGGTCGTCACCGTGACCACGCCGCCGCTCACGGTCTGGACGTAGATCTTGTCGCCGTCGACCAGCTTGACGGTGCCGAAGGTCGCGCCGCCCGGCCCCGCTCCCGCCCCGGCGCCTCCGGCCCCTGCGCCGCCGCCCGCACGCCCGGCGCCACCGCCCGCGAAGCCACCGCCTCCGCCCGCGCCCCGGGCGAACCCGCCGTTCGCTCCGCCGCCTCCGGGGGCCTGAGCGTCCGCGAACGCGCCGGCGCCGGCCTCGCGGGACGGGAACCGGCCCGACGTGGAGCCGCCCATGAGCTTCTGCACCTGGATGCCGAGGAGCAGCCCGGCCACGAGCAGGACGCCTCCGGCCAGGGCGAGCGTCAGCTTCGACCCGCCCGCCCGAGCGGGACGCGCGGCCAGGACCTCCTGGAGGTCGTCGTCGTACGGAGAGGCCTCCAGAAGCTCCTCGGTGTCGTGCCTGCTCACATCCATCTCCCTTCCATGGGTCCGGCCATCACTCGAAGCGGAGCGCTTCGATCGGCCGCAGCCCGGCGGCACGGTTGGCGGGATAACTGCCGAAGAACAGGCCGATCGCGACCGAGACGCCGAGCGCCAGCGCGATCGACGTGGGGACGATCACCGGTTGCACGCCCGCGATGGTGAACTGGGCACCGACCACGGCGATCAGCACGCCCAGCAGGCCGCCGACGAGGCTGAGCATCGTCGCCTCGGCGAGGAACTGGCCGAGGATCGCGCCCTTGGGCGCGCCGATCGCCTTGCGGATGCCGATCTCCCTGGTCCGCTCGGTGACCGTGACGAGCATGATGTTGGTGATGCCGATGCCGCCGACGAGCAGGCTGATGGCGGCCACCGCGCCGAGCAGGACCGTGAACGTCCCGATCGCCGCGCCGACCGTTTCCTGCAGGGTCTCCTGGTTGAGGATGCGATAGTCGGCGCTCGCCGTGCCGGTGATGCCGTGCCGCTGGTTGAGCACCTCGGTGACCTCGGCCTGCGCGGCGTCCACCGTCTCGGCGCTCTTGGCCTGGACGAGGATCTGTCCCAGCGGCCCGAAGCCGGTCAGGCTCTGCTGTACGGCGGGCAGCGGGGCGATGGCCACGTCGTCGGCGTCCTGGAAGCCGGACGAGCCGGCCTCCTTGAGCACTCCCACGACGGTGAACGGCACGCCCGACACGGTGATCTGCTTGCCGAGGGGATCGACCGTGCCGAACAGGTCGTCGGCCACCGTCTGCCCGATCACCACGACCTTGCGCGCGGCGAGCACGTCGTCGTTGAAGAAGTACGTCCCCTTGGCCACCGGCTTGTTGGACGCCTCGAAATAGCTCGGGTAGGTGCCCACGAGCTGGCCGATCGCGTGGCTCGCCCCCTCGTACGTCGCGGTCTGGGACTGGGCCGTCACGACGGGCGAGACGCTCTTGACCGAGGGGGCGTTCGCCGGGTCGGCCAGCGCCCGCGCGTCCTCGACGGTCAGGTTCTTGGCCTGGGTGCGGGGGCCGTTGTTCTGCCGCCCGGCCCCGCCGCCGTCTCCGCCGCCGAAGGCCCGGGCGAACCCGCCTCCACCGCCCCCGCCTCCCGAGGTGGAGGGCGTGATGGTCAGCGAGTTGGCCCCGAGCTGCTGGATGTTCGCCTGGATCTGCCGCGAGGACCCCTCGCCGATCGCGACCAGCAGAATCACCGCGGCGACGCCGATCAGGATGCCGAGCATGGTGAGCGCGCTGCGCATCTTGTTGGCGGCCAGGCCGCGCAGGGCGAACCGCAGGACCTCCGCGCCGTTCACGAGGCCACCTCCGCGAGCCGCGGGGGCAGCCCGCCGACCGGCGTGGTGCGCGCGTCCTCCACGATCTGGCCGTCCATGAGGCGGACGACCCGTTTGGCGTGGGCGGCGACCTCCTCCTCGTGCGTGATGACGACCAGGGTCCGGCCGTTCGCGCTGAGGCGGTCGAAGATGTTCATGACGTCCTCGCTGGACTTGCTGTCGAGAGCGCCCGTGGGCTCGTCGGCCAGCAGCAGGGTCGGCGCGGTGACGAGCGCGCGGGCCACCGCCACCCGCTGCTGCTGGCCTCCGGACAGCTCGTTGGGCTGGTGGTGGACGCGCTCGGCGAGCCCGACCCGGTCCAGCGCGGCCAGCGCCCTGCGGCGCCGCTCTGCGGCCTTGACCCCGCCGTACGCCAGGGGAAGCTCGACGTTGGCGAGCGCGCTCATCCGGGGGATGAGGTTGAACGACTGGAAGACGAAGCCGAGCTTGCGGTTGCGGACGATCGCGAGCCGCCGTTCGTCGAGCCCGCCGACGTCGGTGCCGTCGAGGCGGTAGGTCCCGCCGGACGGGATGTCGAGGCAGCCGATGATGTTCATCAGCGTGGACTTGCCGGAGCCGGAGGCGCCCATGATCGCGACGTAGTCGCCGCGCTCCACCCTGAGCGACACGCCGCGCAGCGCGTGCACCGCGGTCTCGCCCTCGCCGTACACCTTGGTGACGTGGCGCAGGTCGAGCACGGGAGGATCGAGCGCCGGAGGGCCGGGCACCCGCGGAGGGCCGGCCCTCATCGGTTGCCTCCGCCGCGGCCGCCGCCGAAGCCACCGCCACCACCGCCGCCGAAGCCGCGGCCGAACCCCCCGCCGCCGGGAAGCTGGATGCCGCCGCCTCCGCCGGTCGTCGACGCCTGTGGCCGCACCACCTGGTCGCCCTCCTGGAGTCCCGACTTGATCTCGGTGGTCGTGTCGCCCTTCAGGCCGACCTCCACCCGCTTCACGACCTGCCTGCCGTTCTCCAGGACGGTCACCGTGGTCTGGCCGCCCGCCGTCGTGACCGCCGAGGAGGCCACCGTGAGCACGTCGTCGGCCTTGCCCACGGTCACCTGCACCGTGGCCGTCTGACCGAGCCGTACGGTGGACGGCACGTCGGTCAGCGAGATCGTCACGGCGTACTGGACGACGTTGTTGTTCGTCTGCGGCTGCGGGTCGACCACCGTCACCTTGCCTGCGGCGGTGACCCCGGGGAGCGCGTCGAAGGACACGGTCGCCGCCTGGCCGACCTTGATCCTGCTGACGTCGGCCTCGGTGAAGTCACCGACGATCTGCAGGCGGGCGGGGTCGGCGATGTCGATGAAGCCGCCGGACCCGCCCGATGCCGACGCGCCGCCCTGCGACTGCCCCAGGCCGCCCTGGGAGGACCCGCCGGACCCACCGGATCCGCCGCCGGACGCGCCCGAGGAGCCGCCCACGGCCCCGTTGACCGCCGTGACGACCCCGGCGAAGGGCGCCCTGATCACCGTGCCCGCCACAGCCCGCTTGGCCGACCGGTAGGCGTTCCTCGCGTTGATGTACTGCGAGTAGCCCGAGGCGGTCGAGGTGTCGGCCTCCTCGGCGGCGTCCAAGCTCGCCTTGGCCGCCTCCAGGCTCTCCTGGGCGGCCGTGTCGTCGATGCGCGCGAGCACCTGACCCTTCTTGACCTTGTCGCCGCTCTGGACCAGGACGGACTCGACGGTGCCGTTCGTACCGAAATCGAGGGCGCGCGTCCTGGCGCTCTCGACGGAACCGGAGGCCGATACCGAGGCGAGCACGGTCCCGCGGGTCACCCGGGTCGTGAGCGGCGCGGGGCCGTCTCCGGAGGAGTCGCCTCCCACGGACGCCCAGGCCGCCGCGATCCCGCCGAGCAGCAGTACCACCAGGACACCGTTGACAATCAATGTCCTGCGCTTCGTCGACAGCTTCACGACGTCGAACCATGGCAAACCCCGCTTCGGGCAACCTAGGCCGATGCTGAGGGTTTGCTGACAGTCCAGGTCGGGACGCGCATTTACAGACAACTCTCAGGTACGGCCAAGCCACCGGTCACGTGACGTCAGCAGGATGTCCGCCATGAGATCGAGCACTCCCATCAGGGTCGGAGGGCTCGCGCTGGCGGGGATCGTCATCGCGAGCGTCGCCGTGATCTCCGCCACCGGCGGCGACACCTCCGTGGCCGACCGGATAGCGCTCGCCTCGGTCAAGCGGGGCACGGTCGCGTCGTACGTCTCGGCCGCCGGCAACACCGTCGACAACGGCGTGCGCGATCTCGCGTTCGGAGCGGAGGGCACGGTCGAGAAGGTCTACGTCAAGGTCGGCCAGAAGGTCCGCCGCGGCAAGGTCCTCGCCCGGATCGACGACACCATCGCCAAGGAGAACTACGAGGCCGCGAAGGCCGCGCTCGCCGCCGCCAAGGAGACCCTCGACAACGTGCAGAACGGCACCGCCACCGCGAGCGGAGCCTCGGTCCCGAGCGCGGGCGGCTCGGGTTCCGGAGGCGGCTCGGGCTTTACGGGCTCCGGTGCCGGGACGACCGGCGGCGGCGGCCCTGTCCCCTGCCCGACCCCTTCCGCCCGGCCATCCGGGCAGGAGCCCACGCGCCCCGCGCAGCCCTCGCCACAGCCGTCCGCGACCGCCCGGCCTTCGTATCGGCCGGCCGCGGCCTCGGCGAACACGGGCGCGAGCGCGGCGAGCATCGAGCTCGTGGCCTACCAGGGTGGTGATCACGGCGGCTCCACGCCCCGGCCCACCCCGACGGTCACGGCACACCCGCACCCGCATCCCCACCCGCATCCGAGACCGTCCTGGACGCACCATCCGGCCCCCACGGGCGGCACGAGCACGCCGGACCCCGGGACGAGCGTCTCGATCCCGCCCACGCCACCGGCGCATCCGTCCGCCACGCCGAACCCCTCCGGTGGTTCCTCCTCCTGCGCACCCGGGCAGGGCGGCCAGGGACAGAACCAGCAGGGACAGAACCCGCAGGGCCAGGGCGGCGGCGCCCAGGGGCGTGCGGGCTTCGGCGGCGGTGCGCAGGGGCGCGGCGGCTTCGGCGGCGGCCAGGGAGGCCAGGCGGGTCGGGGCGGCCAGGGCGGCGGCGCCCGGCTCACCGAGGCACAGGCAGAGGCGCAGGTCAGCCAGGCGACGACCGAGCTGGCCGACGCCAAGGAAGCGCTCGACGGCGTGAAGATCACGGCTCCGGCGGACGGCACGATCCTGTCCATCGCGGGAACCACCGGCTCCCGCTACACCTCGGGCACGTTCATCACCCTCGGCGACCTCGACGACCTGCAGGTGCAGGCGATGTTCACCGAGTCGGACGTCCGCTTCCTCAAGGTCGGTCAGGCGGCCACCGTGACACTGCCCACGCAGCCGGGGCAGGAATACCCGGGAACGGTCTCCCACATCGACCCGACCGCGACCACCACCAACCGCCTGGTCCGTTACGGCGTGACGATCGTCCTGAACAAACGCCCCGCCCGGCTGCTACTGGGCCAGAGCGCCACCGTACGGGTGACGACCGGCGAGGCGGCCGACGCGCTCTACGTCCCCTCCCAGGCCGTACGCACCCAGGGCGACGGCACCGCCGTGGTCACGGTGGCGAACGGCGGCACCCAGACGCGCCGTACGGTCAAGGTCGGCGTGCGCGGCGACAGCTACGTGCAGATCACGGGCGGCCTCTCCGAAGGAGACCAGGTCGTCCTGCCCGGCGCCGCCACCGCCTTCCCCGACGAGGGCTTCCCGGCGGCGACCACCCCGTCCGACGGCCACTGAGCGTCAGCCGTCCAGGCGTGCGGCGGCCTGCTTCTGGCAGCCGTATCGCCTGGACGGCGTCTGCACGCGTAGAAGGTCTGCACGCCTACGAGGCCGGACCGCCTTGCCGCATCCCGCTGAGGCGTGGACGACCGTCCCCGCACGCGTGTCATCCACATTCCTTCAGCAACTCCGGAGCGAACTTCACGCTTCGGAACAACTCCTCAGCCTGGTCCCGCAGATGCCGCGAGATGGGACCGCTCTCGTTCTCGTTGGCCTGCAGGGCCTCCTCCAGCAGGTCCCGCTCGATCCGCCGCTCCACGCTCACAATCCCCGCCGGTCACCCTGCCACAGCCACAACGACGGCTGTAGCTCCCGATTGGGGAACTCGTAACGGCTCTTCAGGAATCTCCCATCGGGCGAGGTTGACACGTCCGTGATCACCACCGCCGAATGGCCGCGTACGGGAGGTACGGCGCGGGGAAGCGCTTGTTCGGCAGCGGGCGTCACGCCGCAGGAGCCCGGGGCGTCAGGCGAACCTCGACATCCGCGTCCAGAGCGCTCGCCAGACGCTCGATGACAGGCAGGGTGGGAACCGTTCCTCCGGCCTCGAACCGCGCCACCGCCGACTGGGTCATGCCGGCGGCACGAGCCAGATCACTCTGGCTCCAGCCTCGCGTCTCTCGCATCGCCCGGATCGTCTTCCCCAGTTCATAAGCGAGACGCGCGGCCTCATAGGCTTCGACCGCTCCGGGCTCGGCCATACGGCGATCCCGGAGCTCCCGCCAGCTCTCCTGCTCGCTCATACCGCTTCTTCTTCCTCATCCACCGTGTGCGCCGCGTCGATACAGCGACGCAGCGCCCGACGCGCCCGATCTATCTCACGCTCGTCGCGTGGCCTGAATTTATAGAAAACCGTCAAGAGCACGATTCGGCGCCCGGGTGCGATCCAGTAGGTGATTCGCACCGCGATGTCGTTGAGATAGAACCGCAGCTCGCGTAACTTGCCGTCGAGTTGCTTGCTGTAAGGCTCCCCGAGCAGAGCCCCCTCCGCCGCGAGCAGATCGACATAGAACGCCACCTTCGCGAACGATGCGGCCGACAGACCTTCAAGCCACCGCCGAACCTCTGGTTCTAGCTCGACTGTACCCCAATCCATAGCATCAATGCTATGGGCTTGAAACACGATCCGCATCAATATCGTCACTTACCGCGACGGCCCCCTGGTGTCCCGCCTAACTCCGCCCGGGCAGCGTCTCAGACAGCGGACAGCGAAAGCGGTTAGTCGCGGGCGAAGGGGACTTCGTAGGCGGGCGGGACGCCCAGCATGGCCGTCAGGTCGTCCTCGGTGACGTCGAGGTGGAAGGCGCAGCCCGGCCGGGCGGGGTCCCAGCCACGACGCAGGGCCGTACGGATGACCTCCGCCCCCCAACCTGCACGCCAGAGCACGCGGGGGTCAGCGGAATCACACGATCAGGCGTTGGCCTCGGAGGCGAGGGGGAGGGTGACGCGGAAGGCGGCGCCGGCGCCCGGGGCCGACTCCACGCCGACCTCGCCTCCGTGGGCCTTGACGAGTGACTCCACGATCGCGAGCCCGAGGCCGCTGCCGCCCGCCGGCCGTGTGCGGGAGGGGTCGGCGCGGTAGAAGCGCTCGAAGACCCGCGCCGCCTGCTCGGGCGTGAGACCGGGCCCTTTGTCGGCCACCTCGATGAACGCCGCGCCGTCCGAGCTGCCGACGCGCACGGTGATCGGCGTTCCCTCGGGCGTGTGGGTCGTGGCGTTGTTCATCAGGTTGCCCACAACCTGCCTCAGCCGCACCTCGTCCCCCGAGACGATCAGCGCCGCGTCCCCCTCGACGACCAGCGACACGTCGCGGTCGGGGCAGAGGGTCCTGGCGTCGTGCACCGCGTCGCCCGCCAGGGCCAGCAGGTCCACGGGCTGCGTACGCAGGGGGCGCTGCTGGTCGAGCCGGGCGAGCAGCAGGAGGTCGTCCACCAGCAGGCCCATGCGGGCGGCCTCGCTCTCGATGCGCGACATCAGCTGGGTGGTGTCGGCGTCCGGCACCTGCCGGTGGAACTCGGCGAAGCCCCTGATCGAGGTGAGCGGCGTACGCAGTTCGTGCGAGGCGTCGGCCACGAAGCGGCGCATGCGCGCCTCCGACTCCCTGGCCGCGGCCTCGGAGGCCGCCCGGGCCTGGAACGCCGCCTCGATCTGGGCGAGCATGCCGTTCAGCGAGCGGGCGAGCCGCCCGACCTCGGTGCGCGGGTCGCGGTCGGGCACCCGGCTGCCGAGGTTTCCCCGGGCGATGGCCTCCGCGGTCGCCTCGATCTCCGCCAGCGGCCGCAGGCTGCGCCGTACGATCACGACGCCGACGACGGCGAGCAGGACCATCAGGGCACCGCCGACCAGCGCCTCGATGAGCGCGAGCCGGGTGGTGATCTGCGTGACCGAGGCCATGTCCACCGCGACGACGACCGTGCCGACGCCCTTCACGGGCACCACCCGGGCCCGCCACTGGCCGTCACCCGACACCGCCGTCACCGTCACGGGCTCCCGGGAGGTCACGGCGCCGGGCCCCGGCAGTGTCTCCGCGCTGACGCCGGCCTGCGCGAGCAGCGTCTTGCCGGCGCCGTCGCGGATCTCCACTCGGCCCTCGGGCGGCACCCTGATCCGGGTGAACGCCGCCGGGCCCTGGGCGAGCCGTCTTTCCGCCTCGTGGGCCAGGATGGCGACCTTCCAGTCGGTGCGGGTGATCAGGTAGTCGCGGAGCACCGAGACGCTGCCCACGCCGATGACCGCGAGGGCGACCGCGACCAGCGCGAGCATGGCCGCGCTGAGCCGGATCCGCAGCGGCGTGCGCCCCGACACGGCTCAGGCGCCGCTGGGTGGTGTCCGCATGACGTAGCCGACGCCGCGCAGCGTGTGGATGAGCCGGGGGTGGCGCCGGGAGTGGGCGTTGTCGAGCTTGCGGCGCAACACCGACACGTACGACTCGACGATCCCGGCGTCGCCGCGGAAGTCGTAGTCCCACACGTGGTCGAGGATCTGCGCCTTGGACAGCACCCGGCCGGCGTTGCACATGAAGTAACGCAGCAGCTTGAACTCCGTCGGCGACAGGGGTACGGCCCGGCCGCCGCGCCAGACCTCGTGGGACTCCTCGTCCAGCTCGATGTCGGCGAAGGTCAGCCGCGGCGGGGTGATCATCGGGTCTCCGGCGGTGCGGCGCAGCACGGCCCGGATCCTGGCGATGACCTCCTCCAGGCTGAACGGCTTGGTCACGTAGTCGTCGCCGCCGAGCGTCAGGCCCCGGATCTTGTCCTCGGTGGCGTCGCGCGCGGTGAGGAAGACGACAGGGGTGAGGGTTCCGCCACTGCGCAGCCTGCGTACGATGTCGAACCCGTCCATGTCGGGCAGCATGACGTCGAGCACGATCAGGTCCGGCCGGTGCCGCTGAGCCGCGGCCACCGCCTCTCCGCCATTGGACGCGGTGTGGACCTCGAATCCGGCATACCGGAGGCTGGCCGCGAGCAGTTCGAGGATGTTCGGCTCGTCCTCGACGATCAGCAGCCGGGCTTCGGGAGATTCAACGACCATGTCGGCAGCACTCTAGCCCTAGGAAGTTAAGGGAACCGTTAAAGCGATGTGCCGGGCGATCGCCAGGCTGCTCGTCGCCGCAGGTGAGGGCGCGTTTCGCACCAGCACGATACGCCCGTGGACGTCGATGACGAAGTCGTCGAGCAGCCTGCCGTCGCGTGCCACGGCCTGGGCGCGCACACCGCCCTGGGTGCGTACGAGGTCGGCCGGGGCCAGCTCGGGCACGTACCGCCGGGCGGCTGCCACGAAGGCCCGCTTGGCCAGCGAGCCGTAGACCTCGCGCAGGCCGGTGCGCCAGTGCTCGGCCGCCATGCGCCGGGCGCCCGGCCAGGCGACGATCCGCCGCAGGTCGCGCAGCGACGCCGTCCCCCAGGAGTAGCCCTCCAGGGCGAGCGCGGGCACGGCGTTGGGCCCGACCAGGACCTCCCCGTCGATCCTGCGGGTCAGGTGGACGCCGAGGAACGGGTAGCGGGGATCGGGCACGGGATAGATGAGCCCTTTCACCAGGCCGCGTGCCGGCCCGGCGAGCCTGTAGTACTCACCGCGGAACGGGACGATCCGCACGTCACCGCCCGCCCGCGCCAGGTCCGCCACACGGTCGGTGCCGAGGCCCGCGCAGGAGATCAGCCGGTCGAAGGTGAGCCTCTCCGGCCCGGCCGCCACCGCCACCTCGTCGGTGGTCTGCCTGATCGCGAGCACGGGACGCGAGAGCCGTACGGACCCGCCCGCCTCGGCCAGGTCGGCGGCGAGGCGGCGCGCGACCGCGGAGAAGTCGGTGATCGCGGTGTGCGGCGAGTGGACGGCGGCGACCCCGACCGCGTGCGGCTCGACCTCACGCAGGCCGATCGCGTCGAGCTCGGCGATGCCGGGCACGCCGTTCTCCCTGGCCCGCTCGGCGATGCGGCGCAGACCGGGCAGCTCGGCCCGGGTGGAGGCCACGACGAGCTTGCCCACCTCGTCGTACGGCAGGCCGTGCTCGGCGCAGTATTCGCGCAGCATCGCCATGCCCTCCCGGCACAGCGTCGCCTTGAGCGAGCCGGGCTGGTAGTAGATCCCGGCGTGCACGACCCCGCTGTTGTGCCCGGTCTGGTGGGCGGCGATCCGGGGCTCCTTCTCCAGGACGGTCACCTCGGCGCCCGCCCGCGCCATCTGCCGGGCCACGGCCAGACCGAGGATCCCGGCGCCGACGATCCCGATCCTCATGGCCGCGTGGTTGTCGACAGCATGTCGGACATTCTCGCAGCCGGAGCCGCTCCACGGTGATCGAACCTGTGTTCGGTATGATGGCGGAGTGTACGTGCCACCCGGCTGGCCACCGGAGGTGCGCCCTCCTGGCAGCCCCGATTGGGAGGTCTCGGCCGTGTCGTGGCTGCTCGACGCGGTGCCGCCCGACTATCGCGCGTACGGCGTGCTGCGCCGCCACCCGCTGGCGCTCGCCCGGATGGCCCGCCAGCAGGTCGCGGCCTCGATCCAGGCGGCCCGGGAGGGATACCGGGGCGCGGCGGTGGAGCTGAAGGAGCACCTGCCCCCGCACGCGATCGAGGCCGTCCTGGACGCCTACCGCCAGGAAGGCCCCCGGCTCGTACGGCTGGCCGAGTCGGTCGCGCTCGTGGAACGGGCCCTGCGCGGCGAGCACTTCCTCCCTCGCCTGTGACTGCGCTCTTAAGTTCGGACATATGGGGCATGTCACCCTAAAAGAAGGAATCGGGGGTTAGCCATGACCACAGAGGGAGCGACCAAGACCGCAGGTCAGGTTATGCACGAGGGCGCGGAATGCATCGGCGAGCACGAGAGCCTGCGCAGGGCCGCGGAGATGATGCGGGACATGAACGTCGGCGCCCTTCCCATCTGCGGCGACGACGACCGGCTCAAGGGCATCATCACCGACCGCGACATCGTGATCAAGTGCTGCGCCGAGGGCAAGGACCTCGACCAGACCACGGCGGGCGAGCTCGCCCGCGGCCTCGTCTGGGTCGACGCCAACGCCAGCGTCGAAGACGCCCTGATGAAGATGGAGGAGCACCAGATCAAGCGCATGCCGGTGATCGAGAACCACCGCATCGTCGGGATGATCACCGAGGCCGATCTGGCCAAGGAACTGCCCGACAGCAAGCTCGCGGAGTTCGTGCACCGCATCTACGCGCGGAGCTGACCGTCGCGGCGATCTCCGGGCCGGTGCCGCCGGGAACGGCCGCACCGGCCCTTCGCCTGCCCCGCCCGCCCCCGCACCACGAGCGACGCCCCGCCGCGTCCCCGCTTCAGGGCAAGCGCGCACCGCTAGCGGCGTCCCGGGGTGACCAGCCCGGACTCGTAGGCGTGCACCACCAGTTGGGCGCGATCACGAGCGCCCAGCTTGGCCATCACCCTGCTGACGTGGGTCTTGACGGTGGCGTGGCTGATCGTGAGGTGGCCGGCGATCTCCTCGTTGGACATCCCCGTCGCGACCAGCGACAGGACCTCGCGCTCCCGGTCGGTCAGCCGGTCGAGGCCGGGCCCCGGCACGGGCCTGGGCGGCGTGGAGACATACTCCTCGATCAGCCGCCTGGTGACCGAGGGGGACAGCAGCGCCTCGCCGTTGGCCGCCACCCGCACCGACTGCAGCAGGTCGGCCGGTTCGATGTCCTTGACCAGGAATCCGCTGGCCCCGGCGCGCAGGGCGGCGAAGACGTACTCGTCGAGGGCGTAGTTGGTGAGGATGACCACGCGCACCGAGTCGAGCTCCGGGTCGGCCCCGATCCTCCTCGTGGCTTGGATGCCGTCGAGCAGCGGCATCCGCACGTCGAGCAACGCCACGTCGGGCCGCAGGGCGCGGCACAGCTCGACGGCCTCGCCGCCGTTGCCCGCCTCCGCGACGACCGTGACGTCCTCGGCCATCTCCAGCAGCGCCCGGAACCCGGCGCGGATCAACGGCTGGTCGTCGGCCAGCAGCACCCGGATCACGGGGCGGCCGCCGTCGGCAGCTCGGCCCGTACGGCGAAGCCTCCCCCGGGTCGCGGCCCGGCGGTGAGCGAGCCGCCGAGGGCGACCGCGCGCTCGCGCATTCCGATCAACCCCATCCCGTTGTCCGTCGTCCCCGTCGTGGTCTGTCCGTCGTCCTCGACGCTCAGTTCGATCATGTCAGCCGCGTATTCGATCGTCACGGTGACGGAGGCGGCCCCGGCGTGCCGCAGCACGTTGGTGAACGCCTCCTGCACGATGCGGTAGGCGGCCCGGTCGACCTCCGGGGGCACCTCCCTGCGCGTGCCGATGGTCAGCGTCGTGACCGGCAGCCCCGCCGCTTCGGCCCGGTCCACCAGCCGGGGCAGCCTGGCCAGCCCCACCTCGGGGCCGTCGGGGTCGGCCTGGCGCAGGACGCCCAGCGTGGCGCGCAGCTCGTGCATCGCCTCCTTGCCCGACTCCTTCACAGCGAGCAGCGCCCGGCGGGTCAGGGCCGGATCCCGCTCCAGCGTCTGCAACGCGACCGAGGTCTGCACGTTGATGACGGAGATGGTGTGCGTGAGCGTGTCGTGGAGCTCCTGGGCGATCCACAGGCGCTCCTCCCCGGCCCTGCGCAGAGCGGCCTCCTCTCTGGTGAGTTCGGCCTGGATCGCCCGTTGTTCGACCTCTCTGAGGTAGGCGCGCCGGTTCTTGGTCACCTCGCCGAGCACCACCATCGCCACCAGCCAGCCGCTGAGCAGGCTGAGGCCGCCGGGCTCCGGATCGGCGTCGGCCAGCGCGACCGGGACGGCGATGCCGGCTGCCAGCGCGATGCCCAGACCGATCGCCAGGCGGCGCCGGCCCAGAGTGGCCGCCGTGTAGATCGCGATCAGGGCGGGCCCGGCGGCGAAGATGCCCGGGTAACGCGCACCGTAGTAGGCGACGGCGCACCCGACCGTGACCACGCCGACCGTCACAGGAGCGCCGCGCCGCCGGACGAGCACCAGAGACGCCACCACGATCAGCATGAGGCCGAGCGGGTCAAGCGGCCGCTCCGTGAGACCCGAGCTCGACAGCCTGCCGTACGTGCCCGCGACGCCGAGCGTGAGCATGGCCGCGGTGATCAGCGCATCGACCTTCCACGGCCGCACGGCCTTCCACGGTGGCACGGTCTGCCAGAGCCGCACGGTTTTCCAAGGCCGCACGGTTTTCCACGGTCGCACGGGCTGCCACGGTCGCGCGGTCTTCCACGGTCGCACGTCTGTCACGCTAGGCCACGACGCGGGCCGCGCCCACCCGCCTGTGGTCGACCCCGCGCCTGCATCCCCGGTCGTACGCGTGCTCCGCGTGGCCGTGTCCTACACCCCGGGATGTACGGCGGAGCCCCGACCACAGCCGGACGATCTTCCGCGCGATCCGCAGCAGCATGCCGGGCATGAGCGTCTCACCTGTTCCGCCGCGGGCGGACCTCGGCCGTGGACCCGGCTGGATCGGCTGGCCGCTGCGGTCGGTCGCCGTGCTGCACCTGTTCGGCGTGCTCGCGCAGGCCGTCTTCGCCGGGCTGTTCGTCACGGGTGACGTGGACATGCTCGCCTGGCATCGCACCAACGGCGGGTTCACCCACGTCACGCTCTATCTCCAGCTGGTGGCCTCGATCCTGCTGTGGCGGCCGGCCCGCGGACCGGCGTGGCCCGCCCTGGCCGCGGCCGGGCTCGTGGCCGCGGAAACCCTCCAGGTCGTGGCCGGGCAGGAGCGCGTCCTGGCGGTGCACTTCCCGCTCGGCATGGCCGTCTTCGGCGCCACGACCGTGCTGACGGCCCTGGTCTGGCGGGTGACGCGATGATCTCCCGTCGTGGTTTCCTCGGGCTGCTCGGCGGGGCCGGCCTCACGGTCGCCGGCTGCGGCGCCCTGACCCACGAGTTGGGCCGCGAGGTGGCCGGTGAGAGCCTGACGAGCGCGTTGCCGCTGCCCGCCCGGTTCGCCGTGCCGCTGCCGATCCCCGCGACCGCCGTTCCCGTACGGCCCGGCCGTTACGAGGTCGTCCAGCGCGCGGCCGAAGTGGAGATCATCCCCGGCACCACGACCGAGATCTGGGGCTACGACGGCATGTTCCCGGGGCCGACCTTCGACCTGAGAGCCGGCAGCCCTGCCGTCATCCGGGTCCGCAACGAGCTGTCCGCGCCCACCTCGACCCATCTGCACGGAGGAGTCACCCCGCCGGAGTCCGACGGCTATCCCACAGACGTGGTGATCGCGCGGGGCCGGGGGTTCCGCCCGCCCCAGGGCGAGCACTCCCACCACGACCTGCGGCAGTGGACCTTCCACGAGGCGGCCAGAGACTACGTCTATCCGCTGGAGCAGCGTGCCGCCACGCTCTGGTATCACGACCATCGGATGGACTTCACCGCGCCGCAGGTGTGGCGCGGCCTGGCCGGTTTCGTCATCGTCCGCGACGACGAGGACGACGCGCTGCCGTTGCCGAAGGGTGAGCGGGACATCCCGCTGATGATCTGCGACAGGGCCTTCGAGGAGGACGGCTCGTTCCGCTATCCGTCCCTCGATCCGACCCTGCTGCTGCGCCCGGGTGTGGACGACGCGTTCATGGAGGGAGTGGAGGGCGACGTCATCCTGGTCAACGGCGCACCCTGGCCCTTTCTGGAGGTCGACGCGGCGCGATATCGCCTGCGGCTGCTCAACGCCTCGAACGCACGCCGCTTCCGGCTGCGGCTGACCCCCGGCGGCCGGTTCGTCCAGGTCGGCAGCGACCAGGGATTGCTGGCCGCTCCCGTGACGCACGACGCGATCACCATCTCCCCGGGAGAACGCTTCGACGTCGTCGTGGACTTCTCCGGCCACCCCGCCGGCGCCGAGGTGACCATGGTCAACACCTTGGGCACGGGCGCCGCACGCGACGTCATGCGGTTCCGCGTTCGGCGCAGGGCCGCCGACGACAGCGCGATCCCGAAACGGCTGTCCCGGACCGCCGAGCCGGTCGACACGCCGGTCGACACGGCGGTCGACACGGCGGTCGCCACCCGCGTCTTCGACTTCCGCCGTACGGGTCAGGGGGGCGGCGGATCCTGGACGATCAACGGACGCAGCTTCCGGCCGGGGCGGCCGCTGGCCACCCCGCGCCTGAACACCAGCGAGGTCTGGAGGTTCACCAGCGACTTCCACCACCCCGTGCACGTCCACCTGGCCCGGTTCCGGGTGCTCTCCCGGAACGGCGGGCCACCGGAGGCGACCGACGCCGGATGGAAGGACACGGTGGACGTGCGCCCCTACGAGGTCGTCGACGTCCTGGTCCGTTTCGAGGGCTACCGGGGCCGCTACATGCTGCACTGCCACAACCTCGAACACGAGGACATGGCGATGATGGTCGATTTCGAGGTCGTTTGAAGGCCCCCAGCGGTCCGCGTAGGACGTCCCCGGCCCGAGCGAAGGCTCTCAGAGGCCCTCAACGGCCCTCAGCGGCCCGTGCGGTAGGCGACGAACCCGATGATCCCGATCGCCCCGAGAGCGACCGCCACCCATAACACCGACATCGGCACGCCGAGGCCCCCGTCCCCGGCGGCCGCCCCGCTCGTCGCCTTGACCGCCCTCGGCCGGGCGGAGGAGGTACGGGCCCGGGTCGGCGACGGAGCAGGCCGGGCGGCGGCGGGCAGCGGCACCCGATAGACCGGGCTGTTCTCCCCCTCGCTCCCGGTCAGCAGGGCCGTGCCGTCCGCCGTGTACGCGATCGACTCGGCCTGGCGCAGCGGCGGCATCGTGACGTGCGCGATCAGCTTGCCGGGCGAGCGATAGACGGACGCCGAGAAGTACGTGCGGATGACGAAGCTCGACCCGTCGGGCGCGTACGCCGCGTCGGTGGCCATGAGGGGCGCGGGCCCCACCCGGCGCAGCACGTTCACCCTGTCGGTGCGCAGCTTCGCGGGAGCGGCGTAGACGCCCCCGGAGAACTCCTTGCTGACGACGTACAGCCGGCCCGTGCGGGGATCGACCATCACCCCCTCGGCGTTGCGGGGGCCGTCGGCGTAGCGGAAGCGATACCGCGTCGCCCGCAGTGTCGCGTCCTTCATCGTCCGGGGTTCGGCGACCTTGTAAACGGACACGTCCGGCCAGGCGCCGTCCAGGTTGTCCCCGATGTCGGCGATCCACAGCACACCGCGCCCGGTCGCGCGGTCGGTGGAGGCCGCGATGGCCTCCCAGTCCCTGGCCTCGGCGTTGCCGATCGTGAACGTCGCCCGGGTGCGGCCGTCCGGGCCGATCGCGTAGATCTGGGGTCCGTGGCCGCTGTCGTTGTGCGTGTAGACGATGCCCTTGTGGGTGGGCGAGACCGCCAGGCCGCTCGACTCACTGATCCGCTCGTCCCTGATCCGGAACAGCATGCGCTCCCGGTCGTCCGCCCGCGCGGCCGTCGGAATCTGGGTCGGCGCTGCCGTCGCCGGTGCGGGAAGCAGCGGGCCCGCGACCGCGAGGAGAGCCAGGGCCGCCCGCGGAATCCTGCTCGTCCGCGTTCGACCCGTCGTGCTCCCCATGCGGCCATCATTCCCGATGCCCGCCGCGCGTGCGGCGGGCGACATGCCCCTGGTCGTCCCGGGATCGGTCAGGAACGGGTATGCGGGCGGCCGGTCCGCAGGGCCGCGTAGAAGTCGCGCAGGTCGGCGGAGAGCACGTCCGGCCGCAGGTGGGCGGCGTAGTGACCACCCGCGTCGTAGGACCGCCAGTGAACGATGTTCCGGTGATCGCGCTCGGCGAAGGTGCGCATCGACACGAAGTCGCCCTCGAACATCGCCAGGCCGAGCGGGACCGTTGTCGGCTCCTTGGGATGCTCGGCGTGCGCGTCCTCGTAATAGAACCGCGTGGCCGAGGTGGCGGTGCCGGTCACCCAATAGAGCATCGTGTTGGTCAGGATGAAGTCGTCGTCGACGTCCTCACCGAACAACTGGGCGTTCCAGCCCAGCAGCCCGGCCGGCGAGTCGAAGATCCCGTACGACAGGGTCTGCGGCTGCTGCGAGTGGACCATGTTGAACGACATCTTGTTCTCGTAGAACCACTGCAGCACCTCCAGGCCCTTCCGCTCCTCGTCGGTGAGGTTCGCCATCTCGGCGGGGTCGCCGGAGGGGAAGGAGAAGATCTGCGTGACATGGACACCGACGACGTGCTCGGGGTCCACCCGCCCCACCTCGGGCGAGACGAACGAGCCGCCGTCGTTGCCCACCGCGCCATACCGGTCGTAGCCGAGCCTGCGCATGAGCTCCGCCCACGCCCGGGCCGTACGGAACCGGTTCCAGCCCCGCTCCCTCGTCGGGCCTGAGAAGCCGAAGCCGGGCAGCGACGGGATCACCAGGTGGAACGCCTGCGCCGGGTCCTCGGGGTTCGTCAGCGGTTGGATGACCTTGAGATACTCCACGATCGAGCCCGGCCAGCCGTGGGTGAGGATCAGCGGGAGGGCGTCCTCGTGCGGCGACCGCACGTGCAGGAAGTGAATGTCCTGCCCGTCGATCTCGGTGACGAACTGCGGATATCGGTTGATCTCGGCCTCGTGGGCGCGCCAGTCGTACCCGTCCCGCCAATACTCGGCCAGCCGCTTCACGTACGCGACCGGCACGCCGTACTCCCAGCCGGTTTCCGGGATCTCGTCGGGCCAGCGGGTCCGGCCGAGCCGGTCCTTCAGGTCGTCGAGGTCGGCCTGCGGGACGTCGATGCGGAAGGGCCTGATGGGCGGCGTGATCTGCGTGTTCTCGCTCATGAGGCCGACATTACGGACCCTTCCGGACAGGTTCCGTCCGGAAGTGCCGCCAGACTGAGAACATGCTGGAAACCTCGGCGCGGCTGCTGCGCCTGCTGTCGTTGCTCCAGGCCAGACGTGACTGGCCCGGCGCGATCCTGGCCGACCGGCTCGGCGTGAGCGAGCGGACGGTGCGCCGCGACGTCGACCGGCTGCGCGAGCTCGGCTATCCGGTGGAGTCCAGCCGCGGCACGGACGGCGGCTATCGGCTGGTCGCCGGGGCGGCGATGCCACCCCTGCTCCTGGACGACGAGGAGGCGGTGGCCGTGGCGATCGGGCTGCGGGCCGCCGCCGGTGTGACGGGCGTCGAGGAGGCGGCCGACCGCGCCGCCGCCAAGCTCGAACAGGTGCTGCCGGCCCGCCTGCGCCGCCGCGTGAGCGCTTTGCAGACGTACACCGAGCCGGTGCCGCCCGACCGCCCGGGTCCCGCCGTGGATCCCGCCGTGCTGAGCACGCTCGCCGCGGCCTGCCGCGACCGCGAGCGGCTGCGGTTCGACTACCGCGGCCACGACGGCTCCACCGGCGTCCGGCAGGCCGAGCCCCATCGGCTGGTGTCCTGGGGCCGCCGGTGGTACCTCGTGGCCTGGGACCTCGACCGTGACGACTGGCGCACGTTCCGGGTGGACCGGATCGCGCCGCGCACGCCCACCGGCCCGCGCTTCCCGCCCCGCGACCCGCCGGAGGGCGGCGCGGCGGCGTACGTCGCCCGCGGCGTGTCGGCGGCGGCCTGGCGGCACCACGCCCGGGCGCTCGTCCACGCCCCCGCCGAGGTGGTCGCCGCGCGGATCAACCCGGCCGTCGGCGTCGTGGAGGACGTCGACGGCCGCACCTGCGTGCTCGTGACGGGGGCCGACACCGTGGGCTCGCTCGCCGTCCACCTCGGCCTGCTCGACCTCGACTTCGAGGTGACCGGCCCGCCCGAGCTGGTGGAGCACCTGCGCGCCCTCACCGCCCGCTACGCCCGCGCGACCGCCGCAGCCCCAGCCCCAGCCCCAGCTCCAGCCCCAGCCTCGGCCTCGGCCTCAGCGGCTCCGACGGCAGAGGCCGACGCGGAGGTAGAGGCGGAGGCGAAGAGGTCAGGCTGAGGCGGCCGGGCCCAGGCCGCGACTCGGGGCCAAACCGACGCTCGGGGCCGGGCTGAAGGGGCCAGGCTGCTGGAGCCAGGCTGCTGGAGCCAGGCGCGGGCGGGAAAGCCGGGCTGAGGCTGCGAGGTCAGGCCGTGGCGCCGCCGTCGAGCACCAGGTCGAGCCCGACAGCGAATCCGGCGTCCTCGGAGGCGAGCCAGAGCGCGGTGCCGGTGATCTCGTCCATGGTGCCGACCCGGCCGATCGGCAGCTCCCTCTGCAGCCGGTTCGCCCGATCCGCCTCGGTCTCGCCCGGCCGCATCGACATCGGCGTGTCCAGCGGCCCCGGGCTGATCGCGTTGATCCGGATGCCGTCCCTGATGCACTCCAGCGCGGCCGTACGGGTCAGGACGCTGACGACGGCCTTCGACGCGCCGTAGGCGCCCAGCCCCGGCACCCGCATGTGCGCGCCGACCCGCGAGCCGATGTTGACGATCACACCGGCGCCCTGCGCGCGCATCGCGGCGATCTCGTGCTTCATCGCGAGGAACATTCCGGTCGCGTTGACCTCCATGACCCGTGCCCAGTCGTCCTCCGCCAGGTCGGCCACCGGGCCCGCGACGAACGTCCCCGCGTTGTTGACCGCGATGTCCAGGCGGCCGAAGTGCGCCACGATTCCCTGGACGAGCCCGGCCATGCCGGCCGAGTCGGTCACGTCCACCGTACGCGTGACGGCACGGCCGCCCTCGGCCTCGATGAGCTTGACGGTCTGCTCCAGCGCGTCACCTCCCCGGGCCGCCGCCACGACGACGGCGCCCTCCCGGGCGAACCCCTGGGCGATCGCCCGGCCGGCGCCGGAACCCGCCCCGGTGACCAGCACGACCTTGTCCGCGAACCTCATCTGTCGCTCCTTTGTCCATGCGAATTTGCCGGAATTCGTCCGCCGCGAACTTGTCCACTACGAACTCGTCCACTAGGGATTCGTCCGCTGCGGATTCGTCCAGGCGAACGCGACGGCGACCGTCGCCGCCGCGAGTAGGAAGGCCGGTGCCATGGCGGTGAGGGCGAACCCGTAGCCCTCCGTCATGGCCCGGGCACCGCCCGCGGGTACGGCTCCCGCGCGGGCGGCGGCGAGTGCCACGAGCGCGGCGAGGCCCACCGTCGGGCCCGCCTCCATGGCGGTGTTGACCAGTCCCCCGGCCGCCCCGGCGTCCTCCGCCCGAACGCCGTCGAGGGCCGCCACGGTGGCGCCGGAGAAGGCCAGCCCCGACGCGACCGGGAAGACCAGCAGCCCGGCGAGCACGGTCCCCCCGGACGCGACACGGCCGAGCAGCAGCATCGACACCGCCGCGAGCAGCAGCCCGGCGACCAGCACATGCCGTACGCCGAGGCGGCGCAGCAGGCGGCCGCTCACCGGGCCCATGACCACGACCAGGAGGAAGGGCAGGAAGGCCAGGCTCGTCGCGATCGGCGACAGCCCGCGCACCTGCTGCATGTAGAGACTGAGCAGGAACGTGGTCGTCGCGCTGGCGGCCGCCGTGAGGAAGACGACGAGCAGGGCGGCGCCCCTGCGGGGATGCGCCACCAGCCGGAGCGGCAGCAGCGGCCGGGGCGTCCGCGCCTGGAGTGCGACGAAGCCCGCCGTCAGCACCAGGCCGGCGACGACGACGGCCGTCTCCCCCTCCAGCAGGCCGTACGCGAACGCGATCAGCCCGGCCGTGGCGAGCAGCGCGCCGGGCACGTCGAGGCGGGCCGCCGTACGCGGCACGGGCGGCAGCAGGGCGATCCCGGCGGCCACGGCCGCGACGCCGACGGCGGCGGGCAGGAGGAACGACCAGCGCCACGAGGCCACGGCGGCGACGAGGCCGGACAGCAGGCTGCCCGCGACCGCCCCGGTGACCGACAGGGTGCCCCACACCGCCAGGGCGCGCTCGCGCTCCCTGCCCTCCGGGCGCAGCCGCGTGACCAGCGAGACGGCCGCAGGGGCGGCCATCGCGGCACCCGCTCCCTGCGCGAAGCGCGCGGCGAGCAGGACCGCGTTGCCCGGGGCCAGCCCGCCCGCCGCCGAGGCCAGCGCGAGCAGGGCCATCCCGGCGAGGAACATCTCCCGGGCGCCCCACCTGTCGGCGAGCCTGCCCCCGAGGAGCAGCAGCCCGCCGAAGGTCAGCCCGTACGCCGAGGTCAGCAGTGCCAGATCCCCCTGGCCGAGGCCGAACTCCCGCTGGATGGCCGGCAGCGGCACGGTCAGAAGTGTGATCGCCGCGACGAGCGTGACCTGCGCCCCGCCGAGCACGGCGAACGCCACCCTGTTTCTGGATCGATCGGTCAAGAATGAGGGCATGAAAAACGCCCTCCCCTTCCTTTGCGAGACGGCTTCGGGAGACGGCTTCCCGGGAGAGATCAGCGGAGCATCGCGAGTGCCTGTGCTGCGGCGTCGCGGAGGCGGGCGGGGTCGCCGTGCCCCTTGCCCATCACCCGCAGCCCTTGCAGGAAGACGAGCATGAAGCGCGCCAGCGCCCGGGGGTCGGACTCGGCGGAGATCTCCCCCTGGGCGCGGGCGCGGATGAGAGCCGAGGTCAGCGCCGTCTCCAGGCCCGTCCAGTTGGCCTCGACAAGCCGGGCGACCGGCTCGTCGCGTGGGAGGAGCTCGGTCGCCGCGTTCACGATCATGCAGCCGCGCCGTTCGCGGTCGCGGATCGAGCCCTCGGTGTAACGCTCGACCAGCGTCCGTACGGCCGGCAGAGCGGGGCCGGGCTGCGACAGCAGCTCGATGGGGTTGGGATCGCACGTCTGCGCGTAGCGCTCCAGCGCCTTCATGTACAGGTCGTGCTTGCCGCCGAAGGTGGCGTAGAGGCTGGCCCGGCCGATGCCGAGGTGCTCGACCAGGTCGGCCATCGAGGTGGCCTCGTAGCCGCGCCGCCAGAACAGATCCAGCGCCCGCTCCAGCACGACGTCGGGGTCGAACTCCTTGGTCCTCGCCATGTCCCCGACCTTAGACCAATTGAGAACGATCGGTCAATTAAGCCGCGACCGGATCGTCCCAGGTGATCCGGTAGTCGTGCATCCAGGCCAGCGCGTTGCGCTTCTCCACCTGCCGCATGACCACGGGAAGGATCAGGTCGCGGACGAAGGCCCCGCCGGCGCCCGGCGCCTTGCCGTTCCCGTTGCGCTTGCCCTGCGCCACGACACGCTCGACCCGGTCGCGCCGCAGCCGTTCGAAGGCGGCGAACGCCCCCGCGAGGTCCGGCACGTCGCGCAGGCACTTACCGAGCACCACGGCGTCCTCGATGGCCATCGACGCGCCCTGCCCGGAGGACGGCGAGGTGGCGTGGGCGGCGTCCCCGACGAGGATCATGCGCTCGCCGGACCACTTCGGCACCCTCGGGAAGTCATAGGTGCTCCAGCCGGGCAGGATGTGCGGGGTCGCCGCGATGATCTCCCGCATCGGCCCGGTGTCGCCCTCGAACAGGTCCATGAGCCGTGCCCGCCACCGCTCGGGCGTGATCGCCGCGAGCTCCTCGGGGGTCATCTCCCTGCGGCTCGGCGGGTTGGCGAACCACCACACGTCCCCCTCCGGATGGATCAAGTATCCGAAGAAGCACCGCCTGCCGAAGATGAAGTTGCAGACTCCCGGCCTGCCCGGCACCCGCACCCCCTTCGCATAACCACCGGTGTTCAGCAGCCCGACATAACGCGCGCGGGGCGCGTTGGGGTCGATCAGGGTGCGGGTGCGCGAGCGCAGCCCGTCGGCCCCCACCAGCAGGTCGCCCTCCGCCCCGGTGCCGTCCGCGAAGACCGCCCGCACGCCGTCCGGGGTGGCCGAGGCGTCGGCGAGCCGCTTGCCGTAGTGGATCCGCACGCCCCGCCGTACGGCCTCGTCGCGCAGCGCCTGGTAGAGGTCGGCGCGCCGGAGCGTGCGGCTCGGCTGGCTCGTGGTCGCCAGCAGCCTGCCGCGCGCGTTGCGGATCTCCATGACCGGCGTGTCCATGCCGAGGTCGCCGACGAGGTCGCGGAGATCGAGCAGGCGCAGGGCCTCCAGGCCGTTCACCGCGAGCGTGAGGAAGGCGCCGACGCCCTCGGCTCCCCGGTCATAGGCCTCGAAGACCTCGCTGTCGATTCCGGCGCGTTGCAGCGCCATGGCCGTGACGGGACCCGCGATCCCGCCGCCGATGATCAGTGCTCTCTTGGTCATGAGATGACTATACATATTATGACTAATCGCCGACAAGGCCCCTATGATTGGGCGCATGTCGACGCGGCGCTCCCCTCTGGCCACGGCCGTGCTCGCCCTGGTCTGCGAGTCGCCGATGCACGCCTATCGGATGCAGCAGCTGATCAAGGAACGGCACCAGGACGACGTGGTCAACGTCGCGCAGCGCAACAGCGTCTACCAGACGATCGAGCGCCTGCTCCGCGACGGGCTGCTGGCGATCCGCGAGACCACCCGCGAGGAGAACCGGCCGGAACGCACGGTCTACGAGGCCACCGAGACGGGCCGCGAGACGCTCAAGCAGTGGATGCGGACCATGCTGTCCACCCCGGCCAGGGAGTTCCCCGAGTTTCCCGCCGCGCTCGCCTTCCTGCCCGTGCTGACGCCGGAGGAGGCGCTGGCGGCGCTGCGGCAACGCATCACCGCACTGGAGGCCCGGCTGTCCGCGCTCGACACCGAGATGACCGACAACCTGCCCTCCGTGCCCCGCCTCTTCCTCGTGGAGACCGAGTTTCAGCGGGCCCAGATCGCCACGGAGCTGGAGTTCGTACGCGGCCTCGCCGCCGACCTGAGCGAGGGCCGCCTCACCTGGGACTTCAAGATCTAGGGCGTGCCGGGCTGGCCTGGAGTCCACTCCAGGCACCTAGGGTGGAGGCCATGGAATACGGACACCTTGGCCGCACCGGCCTGCTGGTCAGCAAGCTCTGCCTGGGGACGATGAACTTCGGTCCGCTGACCACGGAGGAGGACTCCTTCGCGATCATGGATCGCGCCCACGAGCTCGGGATCAACTTCTTCGACACGGCCAACGTCTATGGCTGGAAGAAGGGCGAGGGGATCACCGAGAACATCATCGGCCGCTGGTTCGCCAAGGGCGGCGGCCGTCGTGAGCGTACGGTCATCGCCACCAAGCTCTACGGCTCGATGGGCGACTGGCCGAACGAGGAGAAGCTGTCCGCGCTGAACATCCGTCGGGCGGCGGAGGCCTCGCTGCGCCGGATGCAGACCGACTACATCGATGTCTACCAGGCCCACCACATCGACCGGGACACCCCGTTCGAGGAGTTCTGGGAGGCCATGGACATCCTCAAGCAGCAGGGCAAGATCCTGTACGTCGGCTCGTCGAACTTCGCCGGCTGGCACATCGCCAAGGCCCAGGAGGCGGCCCGCCGCCGCAACACCCTCGGCCTGGTCAGCGAGCAGTCCCACTACAACCTGCTCGTCCGCGCGCCCGAGCTCGAGGTCATCCCGGCCTGCGAGGACTACGGCCTCGGCCTGATCCCGTGGAGCCCGCTGGCGGGCGGCCTGCTCGGCGGCATCCTGCGCAAGATCGACAAGGGCCGCTCGGCATCCGACCAGATCGCGGCCCAGCTCGACAAGCACCGCGGCAAGATCGAGCAGTACGAGGCGTTCTGCGACGAGCTCGGCGAGGACCCGGCCAACGTCGGGCTGGCGTGGCTGCTGCACCAGCGGGCGGTCACCGCGCCGATCATCGGCCCCCGCACGGTCGAGCAGCTCGACGGCACGGTCCGGGCGCTGGAGATCAAGCTGGACGACAAGGCGCTCGCCCGGCTCGACGAGATCTTCCCCGGCTTCAAGACCGCCCCGGAGGAGTACGCCTGGTAGCCCAGGCACCGGTGATCGCAGATCAGGCGCTGTTGAGCAGCGCGCCGACGATCACGATGAACACGAGCAGCGCGAGCACCGTGGGCAGCAACCAGCGACGAGGACGATCCACGCCATGGAGCCTAGTCGCGGACGGCCAATGGGTACGCCTCGACCTGCTCATACCGCACAGTCGCGCCGGTGTGGCTGCGTACGAGGTGCACCGACGACACCTCCCAGCGCCGCCCGCCGAAGGCGCCCAGGGCGCCGACCAGGGGGCGCAGGTCGTCGCCGTGGCGTGACCGGGTCCGGGAACGGGCCAGGGTGAGGTGGGGATGGAACCGCTTGCGGTCCGTCTCCGCCGCCCCGGCCCGCCGGGCGCCGGCCGCGACCGACCCGGCGAGCCTGGTCAGCGCCGGCCCGGCCTTCAGACCGACCCAGAAGATGCGTCCCCGGGAGGCCGAGGGGAAGGCCCCTGCGCCGCCGAACGACACCGTCTCGGGGGAATAGCGGGCGGCCGCGCGGGCCAGCCGCGCGCTCAGCTCGGGCAGCACCTCGTCGGGCACCTCGCCCAAGAAGGCCATGGTCACGTGCCACAGCGCGGGATCGACCCAGCGCAGCTCCGACCACTCGGCACGTACGGTCTCGACCGCCGTGGAGAGCTCCGCCAGCGCCTCAGGCGGCGGCAGCAGCGCCACGAACAATCTGCTCACGTGCCGATTCTTCCCTGCGCGCCACGCGAGCCGCGACCATCCGGGTCACCAGTACGGCCAGGCAGACGCCGCACATGCTCAGCAGGCCGGCGGCCACGACCGAGGCCCGGGGACCGGCCAGTTCGGAGAGCCAGCCCACCAGCGGCGCCCCGATCGGCGCTCCCCCGGTGAAGACCAGCACGTAGATGCCCATGACCCGGCCGCGCATCTCGGGGGAGGCGCCGAGCTGCACCATCGTGTTCGCGGTCGTGTTGACCGTGATCATCGCCATGCCCGCGGGGACGAGCATCAGCAGGAACGCCGCATACACGGGGGCGAGCCCGGCGACGACCTGGAACAGCCCGAAGCACAGCGCCCCGGCGATCAGGAACCTGCGGCTCGGCTTGACCCGGCGCGCGGCCAGCAGCGCCCCGCCGAACGCCCCGACGGCGAACGCGCTGGACGCCACGCCGAACGAGGACGCGCCCGCGCCGAACGCCTGCTTGGCCATCAGCGCGATGCTGGTCGAGAAGCTCTGGGCGAAGATCGCCATGAACGCCACGAGCAGCAGCGGCAGCAGCAGGTCGGGCCGGCCGCCGACGTAGCGCAGGCCCTCGCGCAACTGGCCCTTGCCGCGCGGCACGGGCTCCGGCGAGCGCAGCTCGGACGTCCGCATGAGCGCGAGCCCCGAGATGACCGCGGCGAACGACACGGCGTTCAGCACGAAGATCGGGCCGGTGCCCATCCAGGAGATCAGCAGACCGGCCACCGCCGGGCCGACGACCCGGGCGAGGTTGAAGGTCGAGCTGTTCAGCGCGATGGCGTTCGGCAGGTCGCGCCGGCCCACCATCTCGACCACGAACGACTGCCGTGTGGGCACCTCGACACAGGACACCAGGCCGAGCGTGAACGCCATGGCGTACACGTGCCAGACCTGGGCGGTGCCCGTGATGACCAGGACGCCCATGGTGAGCGCCAGCAGGCCCATGAGCGTCTGGGCCACGATGAGGATCCGGCGCTTGGGGTAGCGGTCCGCGATCACCCCGCCGAACATGCCGAACAGCATCGTCGGCAGGAACTGCAGCGCCACGGTGACGCCGAGCGCCGAGCCGCGGCCGTGCGCGAGGTCGAGGACCAGCCAGTCCTGGGCGGTTCGCTGCATCCAGGTGCCGACGTTGGAGATCACGCCGCCGGAGGCGAACAGGCGGTAGTTGTAGGTCCGCAGGGAGCGGAACATGCCGCCTACATCGTGGACAGCTTCTCCAGGATCGGCGCCGCCGCTCGCAGCGTCGCCCTCTCCTCCGGAGTCAGGTCCTTGAGCCGCTGCGCCAGCCAGGCTTCCTTGGTGCGGCGTTCCTCCTTCAGCAGCGCCGCTCCCTGCGGCGTCACGCTGACCGTCACCTGCCGGCGATCGGTCGGATGAGGTTTGCGCTCCAGCAGACCCCTGGCCTCCAGCTTCGCGATCACGCGGGTCACCGAGGGCGGCTGCACCTTCTCGTGCTCCGCGAGCTCGCCGGGGGTCATTGAGGTGTGGCGCTCGACGGCGACGAGCGTCGCGAGCTGTGTAGGCGTCAGTGAGTGGTGCGCGGCCTGCTTGCGCATCCGTCGCGTCAGCCGGGCGAGGGACACGCGCAGGGCCGACGCGAGAGCGGCGTCGCTGCGCAAGTTCTGGGCGTTCGTTAGCATGACTCATTACCTTTGCTAACTATATGACGCATGTCCGTATTCCTCCAACTCGTCCGACTATCCGGGCAAATTTTGTGACGCTGCACGCCGATCGCGACACACCGTACCGGCGCGGTCCGGGTCGGCGACCTCCGTCGCCTCGCACCACGATCCGGAGCCGCGCACCCGATCACGAGCCGCGCACGATCGGGAGCCGTGCGCACCGTGGGGCGGTGGTCATCTGCCCGTGAACGACCGAGGCCCGGCCCCCGCATGGGGACCGGGCCTCGTATGCGCCTCGCGTCAGGCGAAGTCCTCCGGCGTGAACTCCCTGGGCTCGACCAGGACGAGCCAGTTGCCCTGGTTGTCGCGGATGACCGCCTCCACCCCGTACGGCCGGTCGGAGGGCTCCTGGAGGATCGTCACGCCCTTGGCCGCGAGCTCCTGACAGGTCTTGCGGCAGTCGTCCACGCGCAGCCCCAGGCCGCCGGCCTGCCCCTTGTCGAGCTGCCTGCGGTAGAAGTCGGCGCCCTCGTCGTCGAGCGGCGGCCCCGGCTTCATCAGCGTGATTTCCAGCTCCGGGTGGTCCGGGTGGTTGATGGTGACCCAGCGGAACCCGTCCATCTGGATGTCGGTGTTGGAGACGAAGCCGAGGACGTCCACGTAGAAGTCGCGGGCCTCGTCCTGGTCGCGGCAGTAAAGCGTGATCAAGGAGACGTTCCGAATCATGTGGCGACGCTACTGCGACCCCTCTGACCTGGGCTTCTCCGAAATTGCACAATCGTCGTCGCGCTTGGGCGCACCACGCAGGTCGAGCACGCCGTTCATGAACAGGTAACACCCGGGGACGCGGGGGCCGCCGCGCGCCGCGCGCCGCCCACCGGTCGCGGTATTCGCTCGGGCTCTCCCCCACCATCCGGCGGAACTTGGCCGAGAACGAGCCCAGGCTGCTGAACCCGACGGACATGCAGACCTCGGTCACGGTCAGGTTGGCGAAACGCAGCAGGTCCTGGGCGCGCTCCAGCCGCCGCCTGGTGAGGTAGCGCATCGGCGTCTCGCCGTACGCCGCCTCGAAGCAGCGGACGAAGTAGAACTTGGAGACCCCGGCGACGGCGGCGAGCCCGTCGAGATCGAGCTCGCTCCGGTAGTCGCGGTCCATGCGGTCTCTGGCCAGGCGCAGTCGCGGCAGCAACTCCGCCGGCACCACCCGCTGTCCCCTCACGGCCACGTCACGACCCTATTCGGCCCCACCGACAGATTCCCGCACGCCAGGGCCCTGGGACAGGCGAAGGCCGCCGCGACGTCGCCACGGCGGCCTCCGTACCGCGCGGATCAGCCCAGGCCGAGCAGGCTCTTGATGGGCTCCAGCGCGAAATACACGACGAACAGCGCGCCCACGACCCACATCAGCGGGTGGAGCTCGCGCGCCTTGCCGCGGAGCACCTTGATGACGATGTAGCTCACGAAGCCCGCACCGATCCCGGCGGTGATCGAGTACGTGAACGGCATGAGCACGATGGTCAGGAACGCGGGGATCGCGGTCTCGAAGTCGCTGAAGTCGATCTCCTTGACCTGGGTCATCATCAGGAAGCCGACGACCACGAGAGCCGGGGTCGCCGCCTCGAACGGCACGATCTCCGTCAGCGGGGCGAAGAACATGGCCAGGAGGAACAGCACGCCGGTGACGATGCTCGCCAGACCGGTGCGCGCGCCCTCGCCGACGCCGGCCGCCGACTCGATGTAGGTGGTGTTGGACGACACGCTGGCCGCGCCGCCGGCCGCGGCCGCGAGGGAGTCGACGAGCAGGATCTCCTTGGTGCGCTCGACGGTCCCGTCCTCCTGCACCAGGTTGGCCTGGCGGCCCACGCCGACGATCGTGCCCATCGTGTCGAAGAAGTCGGCGAGCATGAGGGTGAAGACGAACATCACGGCCGCCAGGCCGCCGATCTTGGCGAAGCTCCCGAACAGGCTGAACTGGCCGAGCAGCGACAGGTCGGGCAGCTCGATGAAGTTCTTCGGCCACGCGGGCACGTTCAGCGACCACCCGTTGGGGTTGCTCCCGTCCGGGGTCTGCGGCCCGATCTTGCCGATCGCCTCGACGATCATGGCGAGCACGGTCGTGCCGACGATGCCGAGCAGGATGGCGCCCTTGACCCTGCGGGCGACGAGGAAGGCAGTCACGAGCAGGCCGACGACGAAGACGAGCGTGGGCCACCCGGTCAGCGAGCCGTTGCCCAGCGCGCCGAGCTTGACCGGGACCGTGGTGTTGCTCGCGTCGGGCATGCGCCGTACGAACCCGGCGTCGACGAACCCGATCAGCGCGATGAACAGGCCGATGCCGACGCTGATCGCCGTCTTGAGCTGGGCGGGGATCGCGTGGAACACCGCCACCCGGAAGCCCGTCACCACGAGGATCGCGATGACGATGCCCTCAAGCACGACCAGGCCCATCGCGTCCTCCCACGACATCTGGCTGGCGATGCCGAAGGCGAGGAAGGCGTTCAGTCCAAGGCCGGTGGCCAGGGCGAACGGCACCCGGCCGAAGACGCCCATGATGATCGTGAGGATGCCCGCGACGAACGCCGTGGCCGCGGCGACCAGCGCGATGTTGGGGTTCCGCCCGTCACCGAGGAACTGGCCCGTCTTGTCGGCGACGGTGCCGATGATGAGCGGGTTGAGCACCACGATGTAGGCCATCGTGAAGAAGGTGGCGAAGCCGCCGCGGACCTCCTGTCCGACGGACGAACCACGCGCTGAGATGGAGAAGTACCGATCGAGAAAGCCAGACGTGTTCATGGGGTTCGCATTCACGCGCGCAGAGTCGCAGGCCCTTACCATCCACGGAAAGAGCCAGGGGGGCAGCGTTGTCTTTTCGTGACGGGTTTGTCATGAAGATACCGGCATGCTGCCATGACCTTCTAAGCTGGCTGGCGTGAGCGAGCGCCGGCCGGACCCCAAGCCTCTCAGGACGAGGGACACCCTCACGATCCTGGTCGGGACGGCCCTGTGGGCGATCGCCCTGGTCGTCGTGCTGCTCGTGGTCAGGCCGGCCGATCCACGGCCGGTCTGGGTCTGCGTCGCCGGGATCGGCCTCGGCGTGTTCGGGGTCCTCTACATCCGCCGCCGCGACGCCCGCCTGCGCGAGCCCGTCCCCGCCGCCGAAACCGGCGACCCGGAACCCCGCCGCTGACCGCGGCCCCTCTCAGCGCGCTCCGGCGAGGAGCGTCGCGATGCCGTCGAGAAGCCGCTGCAGGCCGAACTCGAACAGGGCGTCCATGTCGAAGTCGTATCCTCCGGCCGCCTGGAGGCGCTCGAACAGCGGCAGCCCCCCCCCCGCCGTGATCGCGTCGAACGCCGACTTGCGGGCGTCCATCCAGGCGTCGGCGTCGAGCCCGGTCAGCGCCTCGGCCTCCGCCTCGAACTCCAGGTTGATCGCGGTGCCCCGGATGTGGTTGAACACGGTGATGTAGGCGGTGAGCATCGTCACGGCGTCGAGGCCGTGACCGTCGAGAGCGCCGAGCACCCATTTCATGGACGGCAGCGCGCTGGGGATGAGCTGCGGTCGTGTCACGGACATGGCCGGTGCGAGCCACGGGTGCCGCCGGAACGTCGCCCACAGCATCCGGGCGGCCAGCTCGATCCTGCTCCGCCAGTGCCGGGGCGGCTCCTCGGGAAACCGCATCCGCCCGAAGACCGCCTCCATGCGCGCCATGACGCGCCGGCCGATGCGGAACCTGATCGCGGCGCAGTTCGCCAAGGCGTCGAGCATCGACCTGCCCGACTACGACCTGCCTGCCCTGCGCTGAGACCCCACGGCGCTCCCGACGGGCAGTGGGCTACAGCGAGGCCGTGGGGTCGAGGTCGGCCTCGGCGAGCAGCAGGGGCACCCGGGCGGGGTCGCGCAGGAGCGCCGCCACGGCGAGGCGGTCGCCCCACTGGCCGGCCGCCCAGGCGAGACCCCTGGCCAGGCCGTCCACGCCGGTCGCGTGCACCGCGCCCTCGAAGAACCGCCACGGCACCGGCCTGCCGTCCACGAGCAGCTCGTCGTGCTCGACGTACGTCGCGGGGGCGCCGGGCAGCAACGAGCGCACCTCGGGCGGCACGGGCTTCTCGGTCCCGGCCGAGGTGACCGCTCCGGTGACCACCTCACCGGCGAGCGGCAGGTCGAGCACCTCCGACAGCGCCTCGGCGAGGTCGAACGGCGCGAGCACGAGCGGCCGGTCCTCCACCAGGGCGAGCAGGTCGGGCGCCTCCACCACGACCGGGCCGTCCTCGACGTCCGCGACCGTGACCGTGCCCTTCAGCACGGCCCGTACGGCCTCGGGCGGGCTCACCCGGTCGGGATCGACGGCCGCCAGCGCGATCCACAGCGACCGCAGCTGGGCCCGGTCGACCTCAAGGGACGAGTCGGCCAGCAGGTCGAGCAGCTCTTCCGGGCCGCCGTGCGAGTCGAGCAGGTCGGCGAGCGTGGACCGGACGCCGATCATCTTCAGCGCGTCGTCGTCGATCCCCGCGGGCGCCTCGCCGTACAGGCCGAACAGCAGCGGGTCGCCCGTCGGGAGCCGCAGCTCCGTCGGCCTGCGCCCGGCGAGCACCTCGTGCCGCGACAGCCACCAGGCCGTGTAGGACGGCACCTCGACGGTCTCCCCCGCGGCGAGCACCCGCATGGGCCGCAGGGCGGCGCGCAGCGGGGGCCGCGACAGCAACGCGAGGGCGTTCTGCCAGTCGGCGACGTATTCCAGGTCGCGTACGGCGGTGAACTCCCGGACCACCGGCGGCACGTCGAGATCGGGCAGCAGGTCGAGCACGGCCTCCAGCCACTCGTCTTCGAGGTCGAGATCGTGGTCGCACTCGGCAGGGTCGAGCAGCACGTCGGAGTCGTTGACCACGGCGAAGCCGTCGAGCACCCCGGCCGCCGCCAGCACGTGCGGGCCGAACTTCTCCACCAGGTCGGGGGCGGCGACGCCGAACGGCACCTCGGGGTCGATCAGACCGGCCAGCGAGCCCTCGGCCAGCAGCAGCTCGCCCGCCGCGTAGAGCTCGCCGTCGGCGCCGCGCAGCGCCAGCTCTGCCAGCCAGGGGGCCTCCCCCGCGGTCAGGCCCGCCGCGTCGACCAGGGCCAGCACGGCCTGGGCCACCGGCTCGGGGTCGGCGCTGTGCAGCGACTCGGCCACGGCCGCGTGGGTGAGCGGGTCCTCCAGGACCGTACGCGGGGTCGCCTCGGCCGCGCCCAGCCGCAGCAGCAGCGGGTGCGCGGCGTCCGGGTGGACGATCCGCAGCCCCAGCGGCGCGAGCAGAGCAGGGTCGAAAGTTCCCGATTCCTGTGACAGCACGAGCGTGCCGCGCGGGCCGCGCACCAGGCGGCCGTCGGCCAGCGGCACGGCGATCGCGCCGATCGCCTCCGGGTCGTCGGCGGGCAGCACGTCGTAGAGCGACCGCCACCACGCCGGGTCCTTGTCCTCCACTGCCTCGCCCGACAGCATGTCGACGACGTCGGCCAGCTCGACCCGGCGCACGCCGAGCGTGGTCAGGGCCGGGTGCCGGGAGGACCAGCCCGATGGCAGCAGCCCGGGCACGATGCCGGCGATCTTCTCCAGGAACTCGGCCTGCCCCTCGACCGCCCGCGCCTGGCTGCCCGGCACGACGCCCTCGGAGATCGTCGGCAGCAGCGGCGTGTCCGGCAGCGCCCTGACGATCTCCCGCCTGATCGCCGCGTCGAGCGCGCCCTTGCCCATCAGGCCGGGCACGAGGCCGAGCAGGTCCGGGGTCGCCGGAAGCTCCCCCAGCAGCCGTACGTACGCCTCGGCGGCCCTGGCGACCAGGAAGTCGGTGAGCGGCCCGGGGGCGACGTGCCGCCGGTCGGTGGTCATCGGGAACGACGCGATCAGCAGCGCGGGCAGGTCGAGCGGCTCGTCGCTCGGCGTCGGCGCGTGCACGACCCTGGGGACGTCGCCGCGGCGGCCACCGGGGACGGCCCAGCGGACCTCCCAGTAGGGCCGGGCCCGCTCCTCGGTCGGCCGGTCGGCGAACAGCTCGGCCACCTGATCCGGGGTGAACGTGCCCGACTCGGTGACCACGTGCCAGCCCTCGGCCGAGATCGTGCGGACCTGCCCGTCCACCTCGATCTCGACGGCCTCCAGCGCCGGCATCGACAGCGGCAGCGCGGGCCCCGCCTCTTCGAGCATCCGCCGTACGGCCTGCTCGGCGGCCTCGTCGCGCAGCGGGAGCCGTACGAGCGTGTCGAAGCCCTCGGGGACCTCAAGGGAGTCGTCGGAGAACGGCAGCCGCAGCAGCGGGACGTGCCCCTCTCGGCCCTCCAGCTCGGCCGCGAGCTGCGGCCGGGCGGCGACCAGCGCGGCGGTCTCCTCGCGGGACCAGCGCACCCCGTGGGCCTCGCCCGAGGGCAGCCGGGAGGCGATCGAGGGCGCGTCGGTGACCGACACCACGGCCGCGAAGCCGACGCCGAAGCGGCCGGCCGCGCCCACCTCGTCCTTCTTGCCCGAGACGCGCAGGGTGCACAGGCCCTCGACGCCGGTCTGGTCGAGCGGCGCGCCGACGTTGGCGGCCAGCAGCACGCCGTCGGCGAGCGTCAGCCGCAGGCGGCCCGGCACGCCGGCCCGCAGCGCGGCGTCGGCGGCGTTCTGGGCGAGCTCCACGACCAGCCGGTCGCGGTAGCCGCCGAGGGCGAAGTCCTCCTCGGCGTTGGCGTCCTCGCGGAAGCGGGCAGGCGAGGCCGTCCAGGCCGCGAGAACGGTGTCACGCAGGCGCGCGGTATCGAACATGATCAGGCGTGGCCCAGGGGTTCGGAGCCGGCCTCGTCCACGGAGCCCGACTCGATGAGGTCATATCCCATGTCGTCCAGGATCGGCGGCGCCGGATCCATGACCATCGAGGGCACGGTGGTCGCCTCGGAGTGCGCCCCGCAGCCGTGGTCGGCGGACACCACGCGGCCGTCGTCCGGCGCGTACTCGTTGGCGCAGACGCCGAAGCCGAGGCCCAGCGCTCCGGCGAGCGGCCAGTAGAAGCCGCAGGTGGAGCATTGCGCCGGGGCGGCGTGCGCGATCGGGGTGTGCGGTCCGGCCTCACCGGCGCGCCAGCGTCGCGCGGCGAGGTCACGGCCGAGCACGGACAGGACGCGGGCGCGTCCAAGCCCGAGCTCGAAGAGCATCTGCTTGTCGATGTCCTCGTCGGCGGAGGCGAACCCGGGCACGAGCCGGTCGTCGTCGGCCTCGGCGGGCAACAGGTCGCCCACGCCCAGGTCACCCGGGCGCAGGCGCTCGTTCCACGGCACCCAGCGGGGAGCGAGCAGCGCGCCCGAGCCGGGCAGCAGCACGGTCTCGCTCACGGTCACCACACGGGCGCGGGAGGCGCGGGTGACGGTGATCGCCCAGCGCCAGCCGTGGTAGGCGCGGTCGAGGCACTCGAAGTAATGGGTGACGACCCGGTCGCCCTCGTTGTCGAAGCCCAGGTGCTCTCCCACCTCCCCGGGGCGCGCGATGTCTTCGGCGGCCCGGCGGGCGAGGTCGACCGCCGCCGCACAGGCCTGGTCGACTGGAGTGCTACGGATTCGGGTACGACTCACACTCCATTTTCACCCACGCCGCGAGCGGACCGCACCGGCTCGATGGGCAAAACATGGAAGGACCCTCGGTGCCTATGGTGAAGATTTGGGCGAAAGTTACGCGTGTTGTGAGGGCACCGGCGCGTGCGACGCGCCGGTTGACGCACGCCCAGGGAGCCGGGCGCACCGGTCTCGGCCACCTCATCGAGGTGACCGCCGCCCATTCCGCCGGGGACGCTCTGGTCACCGTGGCCCTCGCCGGGGCGCTGCTGTTCGGGCTGCCGGTCGGCCAGGCCCGCGGCCAGGTCGCGGCATATCTGCTGATCACCATGCTGCCGTTCGCGGTGGTGGCGCCCTTCGTCGGGCCGGTGCTCGACCGGCTCCGATCGGGCCGCCGCTACATCATGGCCGGCACCCTGCTCGCGCGCGGCCTGCTGTGCTGGGGGATGGCAGGCGCCGTCCACGCCTCCGACACGGTCACGCTGTTTCCTTCGGCGCTCGCCGTGCTCGTCCTCTCGAAGGCCTACAACGTGTCACGGGCGGCGGTCATGCCGAGCGTGCTGCCCGCCGACATCCCGTTGGTGACGGCCAACGCCAGGGTCGCGCTGTTCGCGCTGGTGTCGGCCGGCGCCGGCGCCGGTGTCGCCGCCGGCCTGTCCGCCGTGGCCGGGGCCGACTGGGTGCTGCGCGTCGCCGTGCCGCTGTTCCTGCTGTCCGGGGCGTTCGCCGTACGGCTGCCGCGGCACGTGGACGCGCCCGACCTGGAGGAGGCCGGGCCGCGCCCCCGCTGGCGCACCGTGCTCAGCCTGGGCCCGGTGGTGGGCGAGGCCATGGGGGCCAACGCCGCGATCCGGGTGCAGTCGGGCTTCCTCGTGTTCTTCCTGCTGTTCCTCGTCCAGGACGGCCACCTGCGCGGCGTGGATCCAAAGGCCGCGCTGGCGCTGCTGGCCGCCGCCGCGGGCGCGGGCGGCCTGGCCGGGGCCGCCGCCGGCTCCTGGTCGCGATCCCGATCTCCGCACCTGACCGTCATGGCCACGCTCGCGCTGGCCACGGTCGCCACCGTCGCCGCGGCCTTCTTCTTCGACGTGTGGACCGCCGCCGCCGTGGCCCTCGTGGGCGCGTTCGCCCAGGGCCTCGGCAAGCTCGCGTTCGACGCCATCGTGCAGCGCGAGATCGGCGAGGAGGTGCGCTCCTCGGCGTTCGGCGTCGCCGAGACGCTGCTCCAGATCGCCTGGGTCCTCGGCGGCCTGCTGGGCCTGGTGATGTCGCTGTTCGTGGCCGGTCCCGCCGGGCTCGGCGTGATGTCCGCCGCCCTCGCGCTCTCGTTCGGCCGCCTCGTCATCCTCCGCCGCCGCAGGCTCGCCGCCCGCACCGCCACGGCCACCTGAACCGGCCACCTGAACCGGCCACGTGGACCAGCGCCTTGAACCAGCCGCCTTGAATCGGCCACTCGCGCCACCACGCCCGCCTACGCGGCCCCGCACCCCGCCACGGCCCGCGTCCGCCCAGGGGTTGGCCGGGCGGCGGGAACGGACGCGGCCGGTGAGGGGACCGGTCAGGCGTCGAGGTCGTCGGCGACGGCGCGCAGGACTGTGGCGATCTTCTTGGCGTGCGCCGCGTCCGGGTGCTTGCCCCGCTGGTAGGAGTTCGAGATGTCGTCGAGAAGCTTGATCAGATCCTCGACGATCACGACCATCTCGTCGGGCTTCTTCCGCTTCGCCTTGGCCTTGGCGGTCTTGGCCAGCGTCGGGGGCTGGTCGATCACCCGCACCGAGAGCGCCTGCTGACCGCGGCGGCTCTCGGCGACACCGAACTCGACCTTCTGTCCGGGCTTGAGCGCCTCGACCCCCTTGGGCAGGGCGGAGGAATGCACGAAGACCTCACCGCCGTCGTCGCGGGTGAGGAAGCCGAAACCCTTGTCGGCGTCGTACCACTTGACCTTGCCACTCGGCACAGGGGTGACCTCGTTCAGACTGTCGTGAAGGTGACTGTAGGTAGGTTATGCCCAGAGACCGGCCCCATGGACCCACTCGAAGGCCAATGAAGCGTCCCGTGACGAGATTCTTGTCGATCTTCCCGGCGAGTGCGCAAACCCCTGCCACACGGGCGCTCCGGCGGCCGGACGAAGGCCGAGCCCTACCATGGAGAGAATGACGGGCACGGACTTCGCCGAGTGGCTTCGCGGCCGTTCCGACGAGCTGCTGCGGGCGCTCGTGGCGGCGCGGCCCGAACTCGTGACGCCCGTCCCCGCGCACATCGACGGCCTGGCCGCCCGCGCCTCCAGCCCCTCGGCCATCGGCCGGGCGCTGGACCGGCTTGACCGGTTCACGCTCGCCGTCCTGGAGACGCTGGCCCTGCGGCCCGGTCCCGCCGATCGCGAGACGTTGCTTTCCCTGCTCCGCCGCGCCGTTCCCGCCGATCACGACGACGAGACCCTCGGGTCCGCCCTCGACGCCGCGCTCGGCGTGCTGACCACGCGCGCCCTGGTCTACGGCGCCGCCGACGCGCTGCTGCCCGCGCCGGGCGTGGCCGAGGCGCTCGAACCCCCGGCCTCCCTGGGACCGCCGGCCGCCGAGGTGTTCCGCCACCACCCGCCCGAACGGCTCGACGTGCTTCTGCGGGACATCGACCCGGCGTACGAGGACGGGCGGGCGGACGGCGAACGGCCGGCCAGGGAACGGCTCGCGGCGCTGCTGGCCGATCCCGCGACGGTCGCGCGGCTCGTCGGCGAGGTCTCCCCGCAGGCGCAGACGGCCCTGAACGAGCTCGTCTGGGGCCCGGCGAGCGGACGGCTGCCCAACGCCCGCCGCGAAGTGGACGCCGCGAACGCCCAGTCGCCCATCGAGCAACTGCTGGCCCGGGGCCTGCTCGGCGCGACCGGCGAGGAGACCGTCGCGCTCCCCCGCGAGGTCGCCCTCGTGCTGCGCGACGGCAGGGTGCACCGCGACCTGTCCCCCGGCCCGCCCGCCCTGGAGGGGTCCGTACGCGACCAGGACCTGGCCGACCGCACGGCCGCCGGGCAGGCGTTCACGTTCGTGCGCATGGTCGAGGAGCTGTGCGAGGTGTGGAGCGTCGACCCGCCGGGCGTGCTGCGCACGGGCGGCCTCGCCATCCGCGACCTCAGGCGTACGGCCCAGCTTCTCGACCTGCCGGAGTGGGCGGCCGGGCTGGTGGTCGAGGTCGCGCACGCGGCCGGGCTGGTCGCGGCGGGCGAGGGGGAATGGCTGCCGACGGGCGGCTACGACGGCTGGCGGATCAAGGCCACCGAGGACCGCTGGGCCGTGCTCGCCGACGCGTGGGCCGCGATGGAGCGCGCCCCCGGGCTGATCGGCGAACGGGACGACCGCGACCGTCCCATGAACGCCCTCCACCCCGATCTCCGCAGGCCGGGGGCGGCCCAGACGCGGGCGCGCACGCTCGCCGTGCTGGAGGCGGCGCCGCCCGGCCTCGCACCGACGCCCGAGTCGGTGCTGGCCCGGCTCGCCTGGGAGCAGCCCCGCCGTCGCCCCGCGCTGCGCGACCGGCTCGTACGCTTCGCCCTGCGCGAGGCCGAGCACATCGGCGTGACCGGGCTCGGCGTGCCGTCCTCACACGGCCGCGCCGTGGCCCGGGGCGACGGCACGACGGCCGACCTGCTCGGCCCGCTGCTGCCCGAGGCGGTCGACCACGTGCTGCTGCAGGCCGACCTCACCGCCGTGGCGCCCGGCCCGCTGACCACCGACCTCGGCCGCAGGCTCGCGCTCATGGCCGATGTGGAGAGCAAGGGCGGCGCGACGGTCTACCGCTTCTCCGAGCAGTCGGTGCGCCGGGCGCTCGACGCGGGGCACTCGGCCGACGACCTGCTCACCGTGCTGGAACGCCACTCGGCCACCCCGGTGCCGCAGCCGCTGCGCTACCTGGTCACCGATGTGGCCCGCCGCCACGGTCGGATCCGGGTCGGCACGGCGTCGGCGTACATCCGGTGCGACGACCCGGCCCTGCTCGACGAGGTGCTCGCCGACAAGCGGGCCCACCTGCTGCGGCTGCGGCGGCTCGCGCCGACCGTGCTGGCGTCCAAGACGTCCAGGGCCGCGCTGGTCGACTCGCTGCGGGCGATGGGATACGCGCCGGTGGCCGAGTCGCTGGAGGGCGACGTCGTCGTCGCGCGGGCCGACGCCCGGCGGACCGAGGGGCAGCCCGCCGCCCGGGTGACCGCGAACACCGCCCCCGACCCCGAGGTGGTCGCCGCGGCCGTACGGGCGATGCGGGCGGGGGACTCGCGGCGGCGGCCCGTGGAGGCGCCCGAGGGCCAGGTGCCCCGCTCCCCCGCGACCGCCACGATCAGCGCGCTCCAGGACGCCATCCGGCAGGGGACGCGGGTGTGGATCGGCTACCTCGACTCGCAGGGACACGCCACCAGCCGCATCCTCGAACCGGCCCGGATGGAGGGCGGCTACCTCACCGCGTACGACGAGACCCGGGCGACCGTCCACCGCTTCGCCCTGCACCGCATCACCGGCATCGCCGAGATCGGCCGATGACACATCCGTGGTAAATCTTGAGGTCCCCCGTAGTAAAGGATCTCAGGATGACGACTCCGGAGCAGCCGGGGCAGGGGCCCCAGGATTGGCGGACGCCGTCCAACCCCTATGGACCGCAGTCCGGCTCCACCCCCTACGGACAGCCCCCCTACGGACAACAGCAGTACGGCCCGTACGGCCCGCCGCCCGGACCCGACCCCAACCAGCAGTACGGGCAGCAGTACGGGCAGTATGGCCAGTACGGGCAGTACGGGCAGTACGGGCAGTACGGGCAGCAGCCGTACGGCTACGGCTACTACCCTCCCCGGCAGCAGGGCCCGCGCACGCACGCGATCGTGGCCCTCGTCGTCAGCATCGTGCTGGCGCTGAGCTGCTACTTCACTCTCGGCGGCATCGCCGGGGCGATCCTGTCCGGGGTCGCGCTCGGCAAGGTGGACACCGAGCCGGACCAGTCCCGCAAGCTGCTCAAGTGGACGTGGATCTCCATCGGCATCAACGCCGCCCTGTTCGCGATCGGGATCGGCGCGCTCATCTGGGCCGGGATCAACGGCTACCTCGACGACTGATTCCCGCGACCGGGACTGATTCGGCCCGGCCTCGTGTTTGATAGGCGTTAGCCGTACGAGGGGGAGCAGGCATTGAGTGACGGGCCGCTGATCGTCCAGTCGGACAAGACGCTGCTGCTGGAGGTCGACCACCCGAGGGCGGACGAGTGCCGGAAGGCCATTGCCCCGTTCGCCGAACTCGAGCGCGCGCCCGAGCACGTCCACACCTACCGGGTCACCCCGCTCGCGCTGTGGAACGCCCGGGCCGCCGGGCACGACGCCGAGCAGGTGATCGACGCGCTGATCGGCTTCAGCCGCTATCCGGTGCCGCACGCGCTGCTCGTGGACGTCGCCGAGACCATGGCGCGGTACGGCAGGCTGCGGCTGGAGAAGCACCCCATCCACGGCCTGGTGCTCACCAGCACCGACCGGGCCGTGCTGGAGGAGGTGCTGCGCTCCAAGAAGATCCAGCCACTGGTCGGGGAGCGCTTCGGAGCCGACATCGTGGCCGTGCACCCCTCCGAGCGCGGCAACATCAAGCAGACGCTGCTCAAGCTCGGCTGGCCGGCCGAGGACCTGGCCGGATACGTCGACGGCGAGCACCACCCCATCGACCTGCGCGAGGACGGCTGGTCGCTGCGGCCCTACCAGAAGGAGGCGGCCGACGCGTTCTGGCACGGCGGCTCCGGGGTCGTGGTGCTGCCGTGTGGCGCGGGCAAGACGATCGTCGGCGCGGCGGCCATGGCGCACGCCCGCGCGACCACGCTGATCCTCGTCACCAACACGGTCTCCGCCCACCAGTGGAAGCAGGAGCTGCTCAGGCGCACCTCGCTGACCGAGGACGAGATCGGCGAATACACCGGCACCAAGAAGGAGATCCGGCCGGTCACGATCGCCACCTACCAGGTCATGACGACCCGGCGGCAGGGCACCTACCGGCACCTTGAGCTGTTCGACGCCCGCGACTGGGGGCTCGTCGTCTACGACGAGGTCCACCTGCTGCCCGCGCCGATCTTCCGGATGACCGCCGACCTCCAGGCCCGCCGTCGCATCGGCCTCACCGCCACGCTCGTACGCGAGGACGGCCGGGAGGGCGACGTCTTCTCGCTCATCGGGCCCAAGCGCTACGACGCGCCCTGGAAGGAGATGGAGAACCAGGGCTACATCGCCCCCGCCGAGTGCGTCGAGGTGCGGGTGACGCTCAGCGACGACGAGCGGCTGGCCTACGCGATGGCCGAGAACGACGAGCGCTACCGGTTCTGCTCGACCACACCCGCCAAGACGCGGGTGACCGAGGCGCTGGTGCGGCGGCACGCCGACGAGCAGGTGCTGGTCATCGGGCAGTACATCGACCAGCTCGACGAGCTGGGCGAGCACCTGAACGCGCCGGTCATCAAGGGCGAGACCAAGGTCAAGGAGCGCGAGCGCCTGTTCCAGGCGTTCCGCGACAAGGAGATCCGGGTGCTGGTGGTCTCGAAGGTCGCCAACTTCTCCATCGACCTGCCCGAGGCGTCCGTGGCGATCCAGGTCTCCGGCACGTTCGGCTCACGCCAGGAGGAGGCGCAGCGGCTCGGCCGGGTGCTGCGCCCCAAGGCCGACGGCGGCGGCGCACGGTTCTACTCGGTGGTCAGCCGCGACACGGTCGACCAGGAGTTCGCCGCGCACCGGCAGCGGTTCCTGGCCGAGCAGGGCTACGCGTACCACATCATCGACGCCGACGACGTGGGCGAAGAAGACCCCGCACGCTGACGACGCAGGCCAAGAGGACCCGGCGCTGACCGCGGCCCCGGCACAGAGCTTCGGGTTCGCGACGTACGGCTTCGCGCAGACCCCGATGCACGGATCCCGGGCCGACACAGCGCTCGGGGTTCCTGCACCTTTCGCAGCCCGGCGCAAAGCTTCGCGGCCCGGAGCAGAGCTTCGCGGCCCGGAGCAGAGCTTCGCGGCCTGGCGTAGGGCTTTCGGGGTCCCAGCCCAAGGCTTCGCGGCCCGGGGCAGAGCTTCGCGGGCACCGGCCGGCGTGGCGCGAAGCAGGCCGCCGCGCCCGGCCTTGTTCACCGGCTGCGACCTTGTTCACCGCGCGCGACTCGATGCGCCGCGCGCGGGCTGATCGGCGACGAGGGGGCAACCACCGCCGCGGGGCGGGCGCTGCGCGACCAGGTCCAACGCATGACCGGCGAACCGGCGAGCCCGGTCCCGGTCCTCGCCAAGCCCGCTCCGCTCCCCGAGCCCGGTGGCGTGTGCTCACTAGGTCCAGGAGATGCCCTTGGGGCTGGTCACCACATCACCTCCTCGCGCTTTGCCCTCACATGATGCAGTCGTGATGGCGGCAATACCCAGCAGACAAGGCGAATCACACAATATGCGCATTTTTCGTCTTGATCCTGGTTTCTCGCTGCCCCTCATCCCGCCCGTCTATACGCCCGGCTCACGCAGAACGGCGAGCCCGGCTCACCCACGCGGCATATCAGGACAAATCACCCCACTACTGCATGTCGTTCTCCCGGGGGCCGACGATGGAGCGCTCCAACGCCTCCTCCGGAAAGCTTCTCGCGCCGGTCAAGGGGGCGCGGTCACTGGACAGTCAGGCCGCCGACGAACAACACCACCAGCGCGACGATCCAGGCCGCCACGGCGACGCCGTACAGGGACTCGCGCCGGGCGAACCAGGCGAACCCGGTGGCGCACACCGCAACCACTCCGACCATCACGGACACCGTGACCACCGAGGCGATCCGGTCCGCACAGCCCGGCGACGGTCCCACGCTCGTCGTGCAGAAGGCCTGCGTGCTCCAGTCGCCGAAAACCGCGAACCCCCACAGCGCGGCGAGCAGCAGGCTCGCCGCGGCCGGGATCGCCGGAGGAACCACGGTGCGCGTCACCCGAGTACAGATACCCGTCCCGGGAAAGAGCGACACGCGAGAGAAATACCGTTTCGGCATCGCGGTGTCCATCGCTAAGCTCTTGAGTTTCCCGCTTCCACAAGTCCCGACCTCGTCATGCCCAGAGGAGTTTTCGCATGCCCGGAGATGTGCTCGAAGCCGAGCGCGCCCATCTCGCGGCCTCCCGAGCCGCGCTGCGAGCGATGCGCGAGCACGCGCAGTCGCTGTCGGCGGACGCCGCCGGCGACTGGGTGTCGCAGCAGGTTCTGCAGGGCCTGCTCGACCAGCGGGTGGCCGCACTGGCCGACCACCCCGACGCGCCGCTGTTCTTCGGCCGGTTGGACCGTGCGGCCGGCGACGACCTGCCGAGCACGGTCTACGTCGGCCGCAGGCACGTCCACGACGAGAGCAGCCGGCCCCTCGTGATCGACTGGCGCGCCCCGGTCTCGCGCGCCTTCTACCAGGCCAGCCCCGCCGACCCGATGGGGGTGGCGCTGCGCCGCCGGTTCGGCTACCAGGGCGGCGACCTCACCGCGTACGAGGACGAGCCGCTCGACGGCCGGGCGCTCGGGCAGAGCAGGCTGCTGACCGAGGAGATCGAGCGGCCCCGCACCGGCCCGATGCGCGACATCGTGGCGACCATCCAGCCCGACCAGGACGAGATCGTCCGCGCCGACCTCGGCGTGACCGTCTGCGTGCAGGGGGCGCCGGGCACGGGCAAGACGGCCGTGGGCCTGCACCGCGCGGCCTACCTGCTCTTCACCCACCGGGAGAAGCTGGCGCGCTCGGGCGTGACGATCGTCGGGCCCAACCGGGCCTTCCTGTCCTACATCTCCTCGGTGCTGCCCGCGCTCGGAGAGGTGAAGGTCGACCAGACGACGGTGGCCGGGGTCCTGGGCGACCACGCCCATCCCGAGGACCCCGCGGTGGCGGCCGTGAAGGGCGACGCCCGCATGGCCGAGGTCGTCAGGCGGGCGCTGTGGCTGCACGTGACCAAGCCGGTCGACGGGGTGCTGTTCACCAAGGGCATCAACCGCTATCGGGTGCCCGATCACGAGGTCCGCGAGATCGTCGCCTCGCTGCGCGGCACGACCCGGTACGGCCCGGGCCGCGCCACCCTGGCCCAGCGGCTCGCCCACGCCGTGCTCGTCCAGATGGAACGGCGCGGCGAGTCGCCCGACGACCGGGTCCAGGACGCCGTGGCCCGGTCGAAGCCGGTCAAGGCCGTGCTCGACGCCGTCTGGCCGAAGCTCACCCCCGAGCAGGTGCTGTTCCGGCTGCTGTCGGACGCGGAGTTCCTCGCCAAGGCGGCGAAGTCGGACCTCTCGCCGGAGGAGCAGGCCCTGATCCTGTGGCGCAAGCCGTACAAGTCGCACCGCTCGGCCAAGTGGACGGCCGCCGACGCGGCGCTGCTGGACGAGCTGGCCGACCTCATCGAACGGACGCCGTCGCGGGGACACCTCGTGGTGGACGAGGCGCAGGACCTGTCGGCGATGCAGTTGCGGGCGCTCGGACGCCGCTGCCGCACCGGCTCGGCCACCGTGCTCGGCGACCTCGCCCAGGGCACCACTCCCTGGTCGGCGCGTTCGTGGAAGACCGTGCTCGACCACCTCGGCCAGCCGTCCGGCGAGGTCACCGAGCTCACGCTCGGCTTCCGTGTGCCTCGCGAGGTCCTCGACTTCGCCGCGCGGCTGCTGCCCTCCGTGGCGCCGGATCTCGCCCCGCCGCGCTCGCTGCGTCCCGGCGCAGGCTCCCTGTCCGTACGCCGCGAGGCCGACGTCACCGCCGCCCTCCCCGGGGCCGTACGGCAGGCTCTCGCGCAGGAGGGCTCCATCGGCGTCATCGCCCCGGACTCGGCCCTTCCCGCGCTCTCGGCGGCTCTGGAGGCCGCGGCGGTGCCGCACACGGTGCTCGGCCCCGACTCGACGGGCGACGACCGGGTGCTGCTGGTCCCGGCGACGCTCGCCAAGGGTCTGGAGTACGACCACGTGATCGTCGTCGAGCCGGCCGCGATCGTGGAGGCGGAGGAGCGTGGCCTCGCCCGCCTCTACGTGGTCCTCACCCGGGCGGTAACGTCGCTGACCGTCCTGCACGACCGCGATCTTCCGGAGGAGCTGCGATGACCTCTCCCGACGTACGCGTCCGCTATGGAGCGCTCGACGACGTCCCGGCCGTACTGCGGTTCTGGCTTGAGGCCGCGGAGAACACCGACAGGCACGACGACGCGGGCAAGGTGGTGGCCCTGATCGAGCGCGATCCCGAGGCGCTGCTCGTCGCCGAGATCGACGGCCGCATGGTCGGCACGCTCATCGCCGGATGGGACGGCTGGCGCGCCCACCTCTACCGGCTCGCCGTGGACCCCGCCCACCGGCGCATGGGCATCGGATCGCTGCTGATCCGGGCCGCCGAGGAGCGGTTCAGGAAGTTCGGCGCGTTCCGCGCCGACGCGATGGTCCTGCACGACAACGCCCTGGCGCATCACGCCTGGACTGCGGCGGGATACACGATGCAGACCGACTGCGCCCGCTGGGTCAGACGCCTCACCTGACGCGTTCAACGGGAAAGGGCGGTTCCCCCGAGGGGAACCGCCCTTCCGTTGAGACGAAGCAGGCAGATGGATCAGAAGTCCATGTCGCCGCCGCCGGGCATGGCGGGGGCCTTCTCCTTCTCGGGCTTCTCGGCGATGACGGCCTCGGTGGTCAGGAACAGCGCCGCGATGGACGCCGCGTTCTGCAGCGCCGAGCGGGTGACCTTGGCCGGGTCGATGATGCCGGACTCGAACATGTTGACGTACTCGCCGGTCGCGGCGTTGAGGCCCTCACCAGCCGGGAGGTTGCGGACCTTCTCCACCACGACGCCGCCCTCGAGGCCGGCGTTGACGGCGATCTGCTTCAGCGGCTCCTCAAGGGCCTTGCGGACGATCGCGGCACCGGTGGCCTCGTCGCCGTTGACCTCGAGCTTGTCGAACGCGTTGGCGCCGGCCTGCAGCAGAGCCACGCCACCACCGGGGACGATGCCCTCCTCGACCGCGGCCTTCGCGTTGCGGACGGCGTCCTCGATGCGGTGCTTGCGCTCCTTGAGCTCGACCTCGGTGGCCGCGCCGGCCTTGATGACGGCGACGCCGCCGGCCAGCTTGGCGAGGCGCTCCTGGAGCTTCTCGCGGTCGTAGTCGGAGTCGGTGCGCTCGATCTCGGCGCGGATCTCGTTGACCCGGCCGGCGATCTGCTCGGCGTCACCGGCGCCGTCGACGATCGTGGTCTCGTCCTTGGTGACGACGACCTTGCGGGCGCGGCCGAGCAGGTCGAGGGTGGCGTTCTCGAGCTTGAGACCGACCTCCTCGGAGATGACCTGGCCACCGGTGAGGATGGCGATGTCGCCCAGCATGGCCTTGCGGCGGTCGCCGAAGCCCGGAGCCTTGACGGCGACGGACTTGAACAGGCCGCGGATCTTGTTGACGACCAGGGTGGCCAGGGCCTCGCCCTCGACGTCCTCGGCGATGATGACCAGCGGCTTGCCGGACTGCACGACCTTGTCGAGCAGCGGCAGCAGGTCCTTGTTGGCCGAGACCTTGGAGTTGACGATCAGGATGTACGGGTCCTCGAAGACCGCCTCCATGCGCTCGGGGTCGGTCACGAAGTAGCCGGACACGTAGCCCTTGTCGAAGCGCATGCCCTCGGTGAGCTCCAGCTCCAGGCCGAAGGTGTTGCTCTCCTCGACGGTGATGACGCCTTCCTTGCCCACCTTGTCCATCGCCTCGGCGATGAGGGCGCCGATCTCGGTGTCGGCGGCGGAGATGGAGGCGGTGGAGGCGATCTGCTCCTTGGTCTCCACGTCCTTGGCGAGCTTCGACAGCTCCTCGCTGACGCGCTCGACGGCGGCCTCGATGCCCTTCTTCAGCGCCATCGGGTTCGCACCCGCGGCGACGTTGCGCAGACCCTCACGGACCAGCGCCTGGGCGAGCACGGTAGCCGTCGTGGTGCCGTCACCGGCGACGTCGTCGGTCTTCTTGGCGACTTCCTTGACGAGCTCGGCGCCGATCTTCTCCCACGGGTCCTCGAGCTCGATCTCCTTGGCGATGGAGACACCGTCGTTGGTGATCGTGGGGGCGCCCCACTTCTTCTCCAGCACGACGTTGCGGCCCTTCGGGCCGAGGGTCACCTTCACGGCGTCGGCGAGCTGGTTCATACCGCGCTCGAGACCGCGCCGGGCGTCCTCGTCAAACGCGATCATCTTGGCTGCCATTAGGCTAGACCTCCCAGTAGCAGGGTGTCTTCACGGACCGAGCCGACGCCCGCGACGGCATGGACCCGCTATCCCTGCGCGGGCCCCATCGCCCCGATCCCGATTGTTGTCACTCTCGACCTCAGAGTGCCAAACAAGTATTTAGCACTCTACCCCTGAGAGTGCAAGCGGAAGCCATGCTGACCAGCTTGTACGGTATGTCCGGAGCATCCCTTCGGTGCGCCGCGCCACCTGCCGAGACTCACCAGCCGAGCCGGCCGAGACCAAGGGGCCAGGCTCCCTCCGGAGCACCACACTCACCGGCCTGAACCGCGGGGCCGAGTAAGGCAAAGAAGGCGTACAGCAGGCGGAAGGCCCGGTGCGCGGGGTCGCGCACCGGGCCTTCCGTAGGTCGATGACGGGATCAGACGGCGCGTACGGCTTCCGCCTGCGGGCCCTTCTGACCCTGCGTGATGTCGAACTCAACCCGCTGACCCTGCTCGAGGGCCTTGTAGCCGTCCATCAGGATTGCCGAGTAATGGACGAACACGTCCTTACCACCGTCTACCGCGATGAAGCCGTAGCCCTTGTCCGCGTTAAACCATTTGACGGTGCCCTGCGCCACTTCCGACTCCTCTTGCTGGGCTGGGGACCACACCCAAGAAGCCCCCGGTTTTGTCGATCGACATCGACCATACCCGTGTCAAGCCGTAGGACAACAGAGTCAATCCGCAAACTACTACTTGGCGTTCGCTCAAAGCGGGACCGAAGAATATTCACTTTACTGTTTAATAGTTGAGAGCTGCACCATTTGCCATGGCACCGTATGACTTCTCCACCCGCAGAAGCGCATGTCAGGTGCTCGGCCCCGGTGCGGCGGCTCAGCCTCCGGCGACGGCGGGGATGACCGAAATCTGCACTCCGTCCGGCGTGGCGGTGTCCAGACCCTCGGCGAATCGGACGTCCTCTTCTCCGACGTAGACGTTGACAAAACGCCGGATCTTACCCGTCTCGTCGAGGATGCGCCCGCCGATGCCCGGGTAGTCCGCGTCGAGCTTCTGCAGGACCTCGCGAAGCGTTCCTCCCTCGCCGCTCACCTCCGCGGCCCCGTTGGTGTACGTCCGGAGAATCGTCGGAATCCGCACGGAAACGCTCATTGTTCGCTCGCTTTCGTTACTGCCGATGGGCCTTTTGAAACGCTTTCAGTTGGCGAATGCCGCACGGAACGCGTCGAGAGAGGGACGGATGACGGCGGTGGGACGGGCGTGCTCGGCCACCGCGTCGAGCGTCTTGAGCCCGTCGCCGGTGTTCAGCACCACGGTCTCGGCGTCCGGGTCGAGGCGGCCCTCGCGGACCAGCTTGCGCAGCACGCCGACCGTGACGCCGCCCGCGGTCTCGGCGAAGACGCCCTCGGTCCTGGCCAGCAGGCGGATCGCGTCGACGATCTCCTCGTCGGTCACGTCCTCCACCGCGCCGCCCGTCCGGCGCGCGATGTCGAGCACGTACGGCCCGTCCGCCGGGTTGCCGATGGCAAGGGACTTGGCGATGGTGTCGGGCCGCACCGGCTGCACCACGTCCTGCCCGGCCTTGAACGCCCGGGAGACCGGCGAGCAGCCCTCGGCCTGCGCACCGAAGATCCGGTAGGGCCGCTCCTCGACCAGCCCCAGCTTGATCAGCTCACGGAAGCCCTTGTCGATCTTCGTGAGCTGCGAGCCGGAGGCCACCGGGATGACGATCTGGTCGGGCAGCCGCCAGCCGAGCTGCTCGGCGATCTCGTACGCCAGCGTCTTGGAGCCCTCGGCGTAGTAGGGCCGGAGATTGACGTTGACGAAGCCCCACTTCTCACCCAGCTCGTCGCCGATGAGCTCGGAGCAGAAGCGGTTGACCTCGTCGTAGGTGCCGTCGATGGCGACGAGGCGGCCGCCGTACACCGCGGCCATGGTCACCTTGGCCGGCTCCAGGTCGGCGGGGATGAACACGCAGGAGTCCAGCCCGGCCCGGGCGGCCGCCGCGCCCACCGCGCCGGCGAGGTTGCCGGTGGAGGAGCACGACAGGGTGTGGAAGCCGAAGTTGCGCGCGGCCTCCAGCGCGATCGCGACGACACGGTCCTTGAAGGAGTGGGTCGGGTTGCCGGAGTCGTCCTTGACGTGCAGCGACCGCAGGCCCAGCTCGGCCGCCAGCCTGTCGGCCTTCACGAGCTTGGTCCAGCCTGGCTGGAGGTTGGGCTTGGCCGTCACGCCGGCGGGAACGGGGAGCAGGGAGCGGTAACGCCAGATGTTCGCCGGGCCGGACTCGATGTCCTCCCGACGGATCTCGCCGAAGTCGTACGCCACCTCAAGGGGGCCGAAACACTCCGTACAGGCGAAAATCGGGCCGAGTTCGTAAAGAGCGCCACATTCACGACACGAAAGTCCGGTGGCGGGGCCGAACTCGACGGTGTTCGCGGGAGTGCTAGCGGCAGTGCTGGTGTGCGCCATGAAGCGAGGCCTTTCCCTCATCTTCGCTCGCGACCACCTTGGCCACGAGCCGGAATTGGCACCTGTCCCGGCCGGGCCTCGTGGGCACGAGTTCGACACCGGGGAGGTTGCCGGGGCTTCGCAGGGCCGGTCCCTCCACCCCTCTGGATGAGCATGTTCAGTTGTAGGACCTTCCAGAGAAGGTCCTTAAGTGCCCCTCCTGCCAATCTTTGCCCCGTCGCGTCACCCAGAGCGGCACCTCGCGGCGTTGTCGTCGTCGCCCGTGGCCTCCGGCTACGAGCTCCTCCTCCGCCTTGCGATGCACCAGTCTGGCCACCGCCCCGTGCGGGCAAATCTTGTCAGTCGCGGCACTAGCACTGTACCCCGGCGTCCCCGGTGTCCGTTCTGACGTCTCATATGGCGAGACGTTTTGTATCAGCCGTACGCCTCGCCGAGGGCGCTCTGCACGTACTTGCGCGCTTGGTGGATGCGGGACTTGACCGTCCCGAGGGGGATTTTGAGCTGGTCGGCGACCTCCGCGTAGTCGAGCTGGCAGATGTCGCGCAGCACGAGCGCCTGGGCGAGGTCGGGCCGCTCGGCCTCCAGCGCCTCCATCGCGTCGAGCAGGTCGAGCCGCGAGCCGGCGATGACGCTCACCCGCCGGGGATCGGGCCGCTGCTCGGGCAGCTCCTCCACCTGTTCGGACGAACGCCGCTTGAGTGAGCGATAGGTGGTCCTGGCGCAGTTGACGGTCACGATGTGCAGCCAGGTGCTGAACCTTGCCCGCCCCTCGAACCTCGCGATGTTGCGCGCCACGGCGAGCAGCGTGTCCTGCGCCGCCTCCTCGGCGTCCTGCCGATACGGTAGAAGCCTCTCGCAGTGCCGCAGCACGTCGGGCTCGATGCGCCGCAGCAGTTCGCCGAGCGCGCGATGGTCCCCCCGGGCAGCAGATCGGGCCAGGTCCTCGGTGGTGTCGTCCAGTGCCATGCCGTATCCAGCCCTCCCGCGATCGGTTGACATCCTATTGACGGAGGTCGGCTTTTATTAATCTTCCGGCATGCGCGCCCGCTCTGATCGAGGGAACCCGAAGATGAGCAGCACCGTTCTGATCGCGTCCAACCGGGGCCCGGTGTCCTTCACGCTGTCTGAAGACGGCGGCCTGACCATGCGCAGGGGCGGCGGCGGGCTCGTCTCCGGCCTGTCCGAGGTGGTCAAGGACACCGACGTCCTGTGGGTCTGCGCGGCGCTGTCGGACGGCGACCGGGGGGCGGTGCGCCGGACGCACGGCGGGCGGCTCGACCGGGCCTTCGACACGGGCCCGATCCGCATGCTGGACATTCCGCCCGCCGTCTTCCACCGGGCCTACAACGCCGTGGCCAACTCGACCCTGTGGTTCGTCAACCACCTGCTTTACAACACGCCCTTCTCCCCCGAGTTCGGCACGCGGTTCCGCCGCGAGTGGGAGTCGTACCGCACGTACAACGGCGCGTTCGCGCTGGCCCTGGCCGAGGAGGCGGCCCACCGGGCGCGCGTCATGGTGCAGGACTACCACCTGACGCTGACCCCGGCGATGCTCCGGGTCGAGCGGCCCGACCTGCGCATCGCCCACTTCTCGCACACGCCCTGGGCGCCGCCGGAATACTTCGCACTGCTGCCCGAGGACGTCGTGGCGGAGGTGCTGACCGGCATCCTCGGCGCCGACCACGCCGGATTCCTCACCGCGCGCTGGGCCCGCGCCTTCATGGACTGCTGCGAAGCCCTGCTCGGCGCCGACGTCGACCACGCCGCCCGGACGGTCACGTACGAGGGGCGGACCACCAGGATCGGCGTGCACCCGCTCGGCGTGAACGGCGAGGCGCTGCTGGCCCGGGCCGCCGAGCAGGACGTCGAGTCGCACATGTCCGTGATCAGAGACCTCGTGGGCGACCGCAAGCTGATCGTGCGCATCGACCGCACCGAGCTGTCCAAGAACATCGTGCGCGGCCTGCGCGCCTACCAGGAGTTCCTGGCCACCCACCCCGAATGGCACGGCCGGGTCGTCCACCTAGCGTTCGCCTACCCCTCCCGCCACGACCTGCCGGAATATCGCGAATACACAGCGGCCGTGCAGCGCTGCGCCAAGGAGATCGAGGACGAGTACGCGACCGAGGACTGGGACCCGCTGATCCTCAACGTGAACGACGACTATCCGCGCTCGCTGGCCGCCTACCGGCTGGCCGACGTGCTGCTCGTCAACCCGATCAGGGACGGCATGAACCTGGTGGCCAAGGAGGGCCCGATCCTGTCGCCCCGGTGCGCGCTCGTGCTGTCCCGCGAGGCGGGCGCGGCGGCCGAGCTGGGGGCCGACTCCCTGCTCGTCAACCCCTACGACGTGTCCGGCACCGCTGCGGCGCTGCACGACGCGCTGACGCTGCCCGAGCAGGAACGGCTCAGGCGCGGCCTGCGGCTGCGCGAGGCCGCCACCGCCCTGCCGCCCCAGCGCTGGTTCGACGACCAGCTCGCCGCACTGCCCTGATCCCGGCCGACCCCGCCCGGCGCTGACGTGCCGTCGCCTTGCGCTGATCCGGTGCGGGTGCTGTACGCCACAGCGTCCGGCCCTCGTCCCGGATGATCGGCTGCGCTAGCCTTGCCTGACTTTGGACCGCAACATAAAGGTCATCAGGGACAGCCCCACCTGGTTGATCTATCTCCAGCTCGCCACCTTCGCCACCTACCTCTACGGCCTGTCCGCCGCCCTCCCCCTCCTGCGCGCCGAGCTCGGCGTCTCCCAGGCCGTCGCCGGGCTGCACGGCACCGGGATGGCGCTGGGCGGCATCGCCGGCGGGCTGGCCCTGCCGGCGCTGACCAGGCGATTCGGACGGCGCGTCGTCACCTGGGCCGGCCTGACCGGGATGAACGCCGGGGTGCTCCTCGTCGTGTTCGGACACGCCCTCCCGTTCACCCTGGCCGGTTTCACGCTCGCCGGCTGCTGCGGTTCGACGGCGCTCTACGTGATGATGGCGGTGCTCAGCGACCACCACGGCCAGGCTGGGGCGGCCGTCATCAGCGAGGCCAACGCGGTCGGCGTGATCGCCGGAATCGCCACCACCTACGCCTTCAGCGTGGTGGCCGAATCACCGGCCGGCTGGCGGCCCGCGCTGTTCGTGCCGGTGGCCTCCACCCTCCTGCTGGCCCTGCTCATGGGCCGGATCTGGGTGCCATCACCGTCCGCGGCGGTGCCAGAGGGGCCGGGCAGCGGCACAATGCCGGAGGCATCAGATGGCAGGGCGCCGTACGGCTGGCGCTTCCACATCGCCGGGGTGGTCCTGCTGTGCTGCGTGGCCATCGAGTTCGCCTTCAACCTGTGGGCCGCCGAGCTGCTCTCCCAGCGGACCGGGTTGTCGCCCGGCCTGGCGGCGACCGGGCTGAGCGCGATGCTGGCCGGCATGGCGGCAGGCCGGTTCGGCGGCGCCCGGCTGGCCCTGCGCTTCGCGCCGGGTTCGGTGCTGCTCGGCTCGCTCGGGGTGACCCTGGCGGGCTGGGCGCTGTTCTGGGCCGGGACCTCGGCGCCGGTCTGCTACGCCGGGCTCGCGCTCAGCGGGCTCGGCATCTCGGTCCAGTTCCCCATGGGCCTCACCCGCATGATCGAGGTGTCGGGAGGCCGGCCGGACCAGGCGTCCGGCGCGGCCTCGATCTGGGCGGGCGTGGGCTCGGGCAGCGGGCCGTTCGTGCTCGGCGCGCTGGGCGACGGCTTCGGGACGCACACGGCGTTCCTGCTCGCGCCCGCCCTGATCGCGGTGGCCGCCGGAGGAGCGGCCGCCTCCCGGACGCGTTCCTAGCGCCGTCCATCGACGCGCGTGGAGGGAGCGGAGCGGAAGGGAGCGAGGACCGCAGCGAAGGCCCAGCGAAGCGGGTTTCGCGAGGACCGGAGCTTCCTTGCGGCGCAGTGACCGACTTGCCCAAGATCCGGCGACACGTCCACCAGGCACCACCAAGAACCAAAGCCCCCCGCACAGCGACCGACGTGCCCCAGGCGCAGGCCGGAGCCGGTCGTCAGTGCCAGGTCGCGTTCTTGAGAATCGTGCTCAGGCCCGGGGTCCGCCACTGGTCGATCACCAGGATCTTCGACATCGGCAGATACCATTCGCGCTGGTTGTAGCGGGCCCTCACCTTGCCCGAGGTCATGGTGCCGCAGGTGCCCGCCCAGTCGCGGTAGTACGCCTTGTGTCCCGGCCCGATCTGCCGCAGCCCCTTCTCGGCGAGCGTGGTCCTGCGGATGACGAGGTTCTTCTTCACCGGGCAGGGCCCGACGTCGGTGGCCGGATAGAACGGGCCGTCCGGCGTGTACTTCTGGAACAGCTCGTGGCCTATGGCGATGGCCTTCGGCCCCATGATCCAGAAGCTGTGGCAGCCCGAGTCGCGGAAGCCGTACATGTCCGTGCCCTTGGTGGGGCACGAGCCGGTGATGACGCGCAGCCAGTCCTTGCGGACGGCGTCGACCTTCCAGGACGACGGGATCCTCAGCGTCAGCCCCTTGCGCAGATGCAGAGCCTTCGTCGCCGCACTGCCGCTCGCGAACGCCGTCACCGGAGCCGCCATAGACGCCACCGGAGCCGTCATGGACGCCGCCGCAGACGCCGCAGACGCCGCCGGAGCCGCCAGGGACGCCGCCAGTGACGCGGCGAGAGATGTAGCGAGCACGGTCAGACCGGCCGCCACGGCCGGGATCTTTGTCCTCATGCCCGGCACGCTAGGCCCCGCCGCTTGCAGACGACTTGCCGAGGCGTGCCACGAGGTCGCCGAGCAGGGCCACGACGCCGTCGGGGCCGTCCACCACCAGGTCGGCGCGCTCCGCCAGGGCGGTCACCTCCGCCGAGCCGCTGCAGACCCGTACGCCGGGGATGCCGGCCGACTCGACCGCGTCGAAGGCCGCGAGGTCCCCCAGGTCGTCGCCGACGAACATGACCGAGCGGGCGTCCCGCTCGGCGAGGAAGGCCGACAGGGCCTTGCCCTTGTCCATTCCGGCCGGCCGCAGCTCCAGCACCATGCGGCCCGGCTCGACCGCCAGCCCGGCCTCCTCGGCCAGCGCCGCGACCGGCCCGCGCAGCGCCTCAAGCGCCCCTGCGGGGTCGGCGCACCGCCGGGTGTGCACGGCGACGGCGCGGTCCTTGTCCTCGATCCACGCGCCGTCGAGGCCCTTCACGAGCTCGGGCAGCCGGGCGCGGACGAGGCCGAGCCCGGGAGGCGGCGGCGGGGCCGTCAGACGGCCGTCCTCCCAGCGTTCCAGCCCGTAATGGCCGAGGATCACCAGGCCGGGCACGTCGGCGAGGGACGGCACGCCGGCTACCTCTCCGAGTGCGAGAGCCGTACGCGGCGGGCGGCCCGTGACGATCACGACGGCGCGCACCAGCGGGGCGAGGGCGGTCAGCACGCCGGGCACGCCGGGATGCACGCGGGCGGCGGCGGGGTCGGGCACGATCGGGGCGAGCGTGCCGTCGTAGTCGAGCCCGATCACGGCTCCGGCCGGATCGGCGATGATCGCGTCGAGTCCTGCGTGCTCGGGCAGGGTCATGGCCTCACTCCGAAGGGGGTTCCGTGCGTACGCCTCGACGGCCTCATGCCCCGGATGCGGGGCTCATGCGTGAAGGGGAGGGAAAGCTAGGAGTTGAACCCGAAGCGGCGGGCCGAGCGGTCGCGCCGCCTCCCGGCTCTCATCCGGCGCAGCCGCTTGACGAGCATGGGGTCGTGCTCCAGCGCTTCGGGCCGGTCGATGAGCTCCCCGAGTAACTGGTAGTACCGGGTCGCGGAGATGCCGAACGCCTCCCTGATCGCCTGTTCCTTGGCGCCCGCGTAACGCCACCACTGGCGCTCGAACGCGAGCATCTCGCGGTCGCGGTCCGAGAGGTCCGGCCCGTCGCCGCCGGCCGGTTCGGTGTCCATCGGCTCCTCCTCGATCGGCTCGCGGGCCCGTCCCATGGTAATGCCAAGCCCGCGAGACGAACCCGGGGTGTTCAGGCCGGGCGGGACAGACGTAATGTCACGTGGTGTGAGCTCTGTAATCACGCTTCTGACCGACTACGGGCTGGAGGACGGGTACGTCGCCGCGTGCCACGGCGTGATCGCGGGCATCGCCCCGCAGGCTCGGATCATCGACGTGGGCCATCTCGTCCCCTCCGGGGACGTACGCCGCGGCGCGGCCATCCTCGCGCAGACCCTGCCCTACCTGCCGGCGGGCGTCCACCTGGCGGTGGTCGATCCCGCGGTGGGCGGCAACCGGCGACCGGTCGCCGTGAAGGCGGGGGGACGGGTGTTCCTCGGCCCTGACAACGGCATCCTGTCATGGGCCGTCCGCGCCGCGGGGGGCGCCGACGCCGCCTACGAGATCACGAACAAGGACCTGTGCCTGGAGAACGTCTCTCCGACCTTCCCGGGACGGGACCTGTTCGCCCCGGTGGCCGCCCACCTGTGCACCGGACGCTCGGTCGCCGACGTGGGGCCGCCGATGCCGGTGGACCGCCTGGTGACCCTGCCCGCGCCGACCTGCCGGTTGCGGGACGGCGCGGCCGAGGGCGAGGTGCTGTCGGTGGACAGGCACGGCAACGTCCAGTTGTCGATCACCGCCACCGACATGGCCGAGATCGGCGTACGGCTCGGCGACACCGTCGCCGTGTGGCTGGGGCGCCGCCAGGTCGCCGTGCCGTACCGGGAGACGTTCACCGCCGTGCCGCCCGGCGATCTGGTGGCGTTCACCGACTCCGCCGGGCTGGTCGCGATGGCGATCAACGCCGGGGACGCCTCCGACCGCCTGGGTCTGCCCCCGGGCGCGCACGTACGGCTGTCGCCCGGGCGCTGACCCGGCCGGTCCTACTGGGCGTTCACCACGTCGCGGACCTCCGCGAAGTGGCAGGCGCTGGGGTGGTCGCTGCCCGGGCGCGGCTCCAGCGCGGGCGTCTGCTCGGCGCAGATGTCCTGCGCCTTCCAGCAGCGCGTGCGGAAGTGGCAGCCCGACGGCGGGTTGGCCGGCGAGGGCGGGTCGCCCTGCAGGATGATCCGCTGGCGGGTCTCCCGGCCCTCGGGGTCGGGCACGGGCACGGCCGACAGCAGCGCCTGGGTGTACGGGTGGGTCGGGCCTTCGTAGATCTGGGCGTCGCTGCCCAGCTCGACGATCTTGCCGAGGTACATCACCGCGACCCGGTCGGAGATGTGGCGGACCACCGACAGGTCGTGCGCGATGAAGATGTACGCGAGGTCGAACTCGTTCTGCAGCCGCTCCAGCAGGTTCATGACCTGGGCCTGGATCGACACGTCGAGCGCGGAGACCGGCTCGTCGCAGATGATGATCTCAGGCTGGAGCGCCAGGCCGCGGGCGATGCCGATGCGCTGACGCTGGCCGCCGGAGAACTGGTGCGGGTAGCGGTTGATGTGGTCGGGGTTGAGGCCCACCACTTCGAGCAGTTCCTGCACCCGGCGCCGGCGGCCGCCCTTCGGCACGACGTCCGTGTGGATCTCGAACGGCTCCCCCACGATGTCGCCGACGGTCATCCGCGGGTTCAGCGAGGTGTAGGGGTCCTGCATGACCATCTGGATGTTGCGGCGCATCCGCTTGAGCTCGGCGCCCCTGGCCGAGGCGATGTCCCTGCCATGGATGCGTACGGAGCCCGAGGTGGGCCGCTCCAGCGCCATCAGCAGCTTGGCCAGGGTGGACTTGCCACAGCCCGACTCGCCGACGATCCCGAGCGTCTCGCCCCGGTGCAGGTCGAAGGAGACCCCGTCGACGGCCTTGATCGCGCCGATCTGCCGCTTGACGACGATGCCCTGGGTGAGCGGGAAGTGCTTGACGAGGTCGCGGACTTCGAGGATCGACTCAGCGTTCGCCTTCATCGATGACCTCCCTCCAGTAGTGGCAGGCGCTGCCGCGGGTGCCACTGATCGTGTACAGCTGGGGAACGTCGGTCACGCAGTTGTCCCGCCGGTACGGACAGCGCGGGTGGAAGGCGCAGCCCGTCGGCATCTCCAGCAGGTTGGGCGGCAGGCCCTTGATCGCGTAGAGCTCCTGGCCCTTGTGGTCCACCCTGGGGATGGACTCCAGCAGCCCCTTCGAGTAGGGGTGGGCCGGGTTCTTGTACAGGTCGTGCACCGGGGCGTTCTCCACGATGCGCCCGCCGTACATGACCGCGATCTTGTCCGCGACGTCGGCGACGACGCCGAGGTCGTGGGTGATCAGGATCAGGCCCATGTTGCTGTCGCGCTGCAGCTCCGCGAGCAGACCCATGATCTGTGCCTGGACCGTCACGTCGAGCGCGGTGGTCGGCTCGTCGGCGATCAGGATCTCCGGGTCGAGCGCGATCGCCATGGCGATCATGATGCGCTGCCGCATGCCGCCGGAGAACTGGTGCGGGAAGTCGTTGACCCGGTCCCTGGCGGCCGGGATCCTGACCCGGTCCATCAGCTCGATGGCCTTCTTCTTGGCGTCCGCCCGCGACGTGCCGCGGTGCATGCGGAACATCTCGGCGATCTGCCAGCCGACCGGGAAGACCGGGTTCAGCGCGGACAGCGCGTCCTGGAAGACCATGGAGATGCCCTCTCCGCGGATCTTCCTGCGCTGGTCGTCCGGGAGCTTGAGCAGGTCGACGCCCCGGAACCGGATCTCGCCACCGGTGATCTTGCCCGGGGGCATGTCGAGGATGCCCATGATGGTCTGGGCGGTGACGCTCTTGCCCGAACCCGACTCGCCCAGCACGGCGAGCGTCTCACCGGCGTCCACGCTGTACGTCACGCCGTTGACGGCCTTGGCCACGCCCGCCCGGGTGCGGAACTCCACGTGGAGGTTGTCCACCTCCAGCAGGGCGCCGCTGTGTGAGCCTCTGCCCACCTGCTCGGAAAGCACTTCCGTCACTCGCTGTGCCTCCTCATCGAAGCTTCGGGTCGAGGGCGTCGCGTACGGCTTCGCCGAGCATGACGAAGGTCAGCACGCACAGGGACAGGAACGCCGCGGGGAAGAGCAGCGCGTGCGCCCCGGTCCGCATGTACGACGCGTGGTCGGCGATCGCGATACCCCAGGAGATGACCGGCGGACGCAGGCCGATGCCGAGCAGCGACAGCGTGGCCTCGGCGCCGATGTAGCTGCCGATCGTGATCGTGGCGTACACGAGGATCGGCGCCAGCGAGTTGGGCAGCAGATGCCGGAAGATGATCCGCAGCGGCCCGGCCCCGAGCGCTCTCGCGGCCTGCACGTAGTCCTGGTGCTTGGCCTGGATGACGGCGGAGCGGGCGATGCGCATCAGGATCGGCCAGCCCAGCAGGGCGAGCACGATGATGACGACCGCCATGATCATCGCCTTGCCCGGGTTCGACTGGGCAGGCGCCACGGTGCCGAGGATGATGATCGCGCCCAGCACGTACGGCAGGCCGAGGAACATCTCGCCGACACGGGAGACGATCGCGTCGATCCAGCGTCCGAAGTAGGCCGCGAGCACGCCCGTCAGGCCGCCCAGCAGGATGGTGGCCAGCGTGGCCAGCACACCCACGATGATCGAGGTGCGGGCGCCGTAGATCGTCCTGGCCCACACGTCCCGCCCCTGCAGGTCGTAGCCGAACCAGGCGTCCGCGCTCGGCCCCTCCATGCTCTTGGCGAGCGTGGCGTACTCCGGGTCCTTGTGCGTGAACAGCGTCGGGAACGCCGCCATCAGGAGGAACAGGATCAGCATCACGAGCGAGACCCAGAAGATCTTGCGTCGCTTGAGGATGTCCCACGTGTCGCGCCACAGGCTGCGCCTGTCGCCCCGGACCGCGACCGGACTCGCGGCCGGCTCGTCCGCACCCTTGATGAGGTCTTGCGTCACGGTCGGGTCACTCATAGCGGATCCTCGGGTCGAGCACGCCGTAGAGGAGGTCGACGAGCAGGTTGGACACCAGGTACACGAGCACGAGCAGCGTGGCCACGGGGACCACGATCGTGTAGTCCTGACCGTTGATGGCCCGCCACAACAGGCCGCCGATGCCGTGGATGTTGAAGATGCCCTCGGTGATGATCGCGCCGGACATCAGCGAGCCGATCTCGGTGCCGAGGAACGTCAGCACCGGGATGAGCGAGTTGCGCAGCAGGTGGATCCCGACCACCCGCCGGTTGCTCAGTCCCTTGGCCACGGCCGTCCGCACGTAGTCGGCGCGCAGGTTCTCCACGATGCTCGTACGGGTGAGCCGCGCGGTGAAGGCCATGTTGAGGCTGGCCAGCACGAGCGCCGGGACGACCAGCTCGGGGACCGTCGCCGCGTCCGACACGGTCGGCTCGATCACGCCGAACTGCACGCCGAGGATCCACTGCAGCAGATAACCGGTGACGAAGATCGGCAGCGACAGCAGGATCAGCGTGGCGACCGTCACCACGTTGTCGACGAAGCCGCCGCGCTTGAGCCCCGACAGCACGCCGGCGCCGATTCCGATGATCGCCTCGAAGAGCACCGCCATCAGCGCGAGCCTGATGGTGATCGGCCAGGCGTCGCCGAGCTGGGTCGCGACGGAAACGCCGTTGAAGTCGGTGCCGAGGTTGCCGGTGAACAGGTTCTTCAGGAAGTTCCAGTACTGCACCAGAATGGGCTGGTCCAGCCCGAACTGCTCGCGCATGGCCGTGACATAGCTGTCCGGACAGGGCCGCTGGCCGCATCTCCCGGCGAACGGGTCGCCCGGGAGCTGCCAGACCATGTAGTTGATGATGAAGGTCGTGCCCAGCACGACAGGCACGAGTTGCAGCAGGCGCCGGATCGCGTATCGGCCCATGCGCACCTCCGATCTGACGCTAAAGGTCGTACATGCGCTCCCCGTGGGTCAACACGGGAAGTCGCGAATGGACAGCCCACGAGGCCGGCCCCGGGTGGGGAACCGGCCTCGGGGGGTTCACCTACGAGCTGTCCTACGCTTCCTTGATCGCGATCGACAGCGGGTCGAGCACGCCGAAGGGAGTGACCTTCACGCCGGTCACCCACTTGGAGGTGCCGGCCTGCAGACCGTACGACCACAGCGGAATAGCGGGCATGTCCTGCTGCAGCATAGCCTCGGCCTCCTGGTAGAGGGCGTTGGCCTGGGCCGGATCGGTGGCGGTGTCGGCCTCGTGGAGCTTCGCGTCGAGAGCCTTGTTGCTGTAGAGACCGTCATTGGACGAAGCGCCGGTCTTGTACAGCGGGTTCAGGAAGTTCTCGATGTGGGGGTAGTCCATCTGCCAGCCGGTGCGGAACGCGCCCTTGATCTTGTGCTGGGTGATGGTGTCACGCAGCTCGGCGAAGGTGGGCATGTCCTTGTGCACGAACTTCACGCCGGAGTCGGCGCCGAAGGCCTGGTTGATGCTGTTGACCGTGGCCTCGATCCACTCCTTGTGAGTGCCGTCGGCGTTGGACCAGATCGGGAACTCGGCCGGCGGGGTGTAACCCTCGGCCTTGGCCTTGGCGAGGTACTCCTTCGCCTTGGCGGGGTCGTAGGTGCACAGGTCGCCGCAGGCGCCGTCCTTGAAGCCCTCGACGATCGGCGAGACCCAGCCGTTGATCGGCACACGGCCCTTGTTGAAGATCTTGTCGGTGATCGTCTTCCGGTCGATCGCGTACGACACGGCCTTGCGGAAGTCCGCGTTGCCGCCGAACTCCTTGTCGTACAGCGGGAAGGTGATCGTCTGGATGACGCCCTGCTGGCCGTCGATCGCGCGGTCGCCGAGGTCGGTCTTCCACTTGTCGCCGGCGAGCGCCGACGGCGGGATCAGCTCGGTGAAGTCGAGGTTGTTGGAGACCAGGTCCGCGTAGGCCGCGTTGTCGTCCTTGTACATCTTGTAGACGATCTTCTTGACCTTGGGCTTCTCCGGCCCGGGGTAGTCGGGGTTCGCCTCGACGATGATCTGCGAGTTGTGGTCCCACTGGACGAACTTGAACGGACCGTTGGTGACCGGCTTCTGCGCGAAGCCCTTCGGGTCCTTGAAGAAGGCGTCGGGCAGCGCCGAGAACGACGAGTACCCCAGCTTGGTGCGGAACACGGCGACGGGCGCGGTCAGCGTGACCTTGAAGGTGAGGTCGTCGATGACCTCGAGGCCCTTCAGCTTGTCGGTCTCCGGCTTGGGGGCCTCCTTCGGGCCGTCGGGGCCGTCCGGGTCGGCGGTGTTGACCTTGTCGAAGCCCTCGATGTCACCGAACCAGAAGCTGCCGAGCTGAGCGTTCGGCGAGTACGCGGTGTAGTTCCACGCGTCGACGTAGTTCTTCGCGGTGACCGGCGTGCCGTCGGTCCACTTCAGGCCGGGCTTGAGCTTGATCGTCCACACCTTGTTGTCGGTGGTCTCGATCGACTCCGCCTGGTCGAGCTCGGGAGCGGCCGTGTCCGAGTTGTACTTGACGAGACGGCTGTACACGAAGTCGTTGATCGTGCCACCGCAGGTCTCGTTGATGTTTCCGGGGACGAAGCCGGTCTGCGGCTCACAACCGCGGATGTAGACGGTCCCGGTCGCGGCCCGGGGGTTGTCCCCGCCGCCGCTACTGGACCCGCCGCCCCCGCCGCACGCGGCGACGCCGAGCGCAAGCAGCGCGGTGCCGGTGGCGATCTTCGCGCCCTTAGTCACGCGCATAGTGGATTGGTCCTCCCTCTAAGGATGGGCGTTCGCGCTGGTTGGCACCCGGTTTGCCGGGCATCGTCAAACCAGCTGACGTCCTGCCAGTCGTCCGGAGCATCCCTTACCGGACGCACCAGAGGAGTCTCCAGCACGTTGCAGTTCGGTCACACGTGCGTCAGTCGGGCGTCACACACAATCCTGCGAGCCCAACCTTAAATGCCCAGCACGGCATCAAACTCCCCTTTAGGGTACATATACCAACAGAACGCCAGTCCTTTGATCCGGAACAGGGGCGACACCCCGTGCCCCGGTCCCCGGATCAAGATGTCCTGGGCTACCTTTGACCAGTCGCAGCCACGTTCGGTGCGACAGCCGTCCCACCGACCTCCATCCAATAGAGTCCATGCCATGAGCCAGCCGGAATCCGCGCTCGCGGAGGCCCAGGGTGGCGGCCGAGCCCCGGAGTCGCTGGCCGCGCTTGCCGAGCGTCACGGACTACGACGCGCCATCGCACGCCCCAGCATGCCCGCCTACCTGCGCCAACTGTGGGACCGGCGGCACTTCATCCTCACGTACGCCACCTCGCGCAACGTCTCCAAGTATTCCGAGTCGATGCTCGGCCAGCTCTGGCAGGTGCTGACCCCGCTGCTCAACGCCGCGGTGTACTGGCTGATGTTCGGCGTCATCCTCGGGCAGAGCAAGAAGATCGAGAACTACCCGGCCTTCCTCATCACCGGCGTCATGGTCTTCACCTTCACCCAGCGCACGGTGATCAGCGGGGCCAAGTCCATCTCGTCGAACCTCTCCCTGATCCGGGCGCTGCACTTTCCCCGGGCCGCCCTCCCCCTGGCGTACGTCATCCAGGAGCTCCAGCAGCTCGGCTACTCCATGGCCGTGCTCCTCCTCCTGGTGCTCGTCACCGGAGAGCCGGTGAGCCTGCTCTGGCTGCTGATCCCCGTGGTGCTGCTCATGCAGCTCGTCTTCAACATCGGCACCGGCATGTTCATGGCCCGCCTCGGCGCGTTCATGCGGGACATGAACCAGCTCCTGCCGTTCATCACGCGCACCTGGCTGTACGCCTCCGGCGTCTTCTACGCGATCGACGATCGCACCAAGGACCTGCCGGACTTCCTCCGGTGGGCGCTGGAGTTCAACCCGGCCGCCGCGTACATCGAGTTCATGCGCGATCTGCTGATCTACCAGCGGTTCCCCGAGCGCTGGGCGTGGGTGACTTGCATATTCTGGGCAGTGTTCGCGCTGATCGTCGGCTTCTGGTACTTCTGGCGGGCCGAGGAGAGGTACGGCCGTGGCTGAGCTGACCGAGGAGCTGTCGCAGGTGGCGCCCCAAACTTCTGAGACGCAGAACCACGAGACGCAGAACCCCAAGGCCGGGACCCCGACCGTCATCGTCGACGACCTCCACATCGTCTACAAGGTGTACGGCTCGGCCAGCGACGCCGAGAAGGGCAACGCGGCCAGCGCGCTCATGCGCATCCTGCGGCGGCAGGGCCGGCCGCAGATGAAGGAGGTCCACGCCGTCAAGGGCGTGAGCTTCGTCGCCCACCACGGCGACGCCATCGGCATCATCGGCCGCAACGGCTCGGGCAAGTCGACCCTGCTGCGCGCGATCGCCGGCCTCCTGCCCCCGCACAAGGGCGCCGTCTACACCAACGGCCAGCCGTCCCTCCTCGGCGTCAACGCGGCCCTCATGAAGGAGCTGACGGGCGAGCGCAACATCATCCTCGGCTGCTACGCGATGGGCATGACGCCGAGCGAGGTGCGCGAGAAGTACGACGAGATCGTCGACTTCTCCGGCATCGGAGACTTCGTCCAGTTCCCCATGTCGACGTACTCGTCCGGCATGGGAGCCCGGCTGCGCTTCGCCATCTCCTCGGCCAAGACGCACGACGTGCTGCTCATCGACGAGGCGCTCGCGACGGGTGACCGCGAGTTCAAGAAGAAGAGCCAGCAGCGCATCAAGCAGATGCGCGACGCGGCCGGCACGGTCTTCCTGGTCGCCCACAACCTCGACGTGATCGAGGAGACGTGCAACCGGGTGATCTGGTTGCACAAGGGAAAGATCAGAATGGAAGGCGACCCCCAGGAGGTCCTGGAGGCGTACAACAAGGCCTGACAGAAACGGAGGGGTGACCGTGCCGACGCCGCCACCGATCCCGTACGACCATCTGCCCGAGGTGCCCGCGCTGACCGTCGAGAGCGACGACATACGCGACGGCGAGCGGCTCCCCGAGGCCCACGTGTTCAACGACTGGGGCATGAACGGGCAGAACCTCTCCCCGCACCTGCGCTGGTCGGGCGCCCCGGAGGGCACCAAGAGCTACGCCGTCACCTGCTTCGACCCCGACGCGCCGACGGGCAGCGGTTTCTGGCACTGGGTGCTGTACGACATCCCGGCCACCGTCACCGAGCTGCCGACCGGCGCGGGCAACGGCCCCGACTTCAAGGGCCTGCCGGAGGGCGCCAAGCACGCGCGCAACGACTTCAGCACCAAGGAGTACGGCGGGGCGGCGCCACCGCCCGGCCACCCGCACCGCTACGTGTTCGCCGTGCACGCCCTGGGCGTGGAGTCCCTGGGCCTCGACACCGACACGCCACCGGCCGTGGTCGGCTTCAACATCACCGCCAACACGCTCGCCCGGGGTTATATCGCACCTGTGTACGAAACCTGACGCGGAAGGGCCGCTCGTTCCACTATGATTCGAACGGAGATTCGACATAGGGGAGGGGCGGATGAGCGACCTCGCGACGGCGATCGACAATCTGGCCGCTGAAGATCCCTCGGAGCTTCCCGTCGGGCTGATCGCGGAGCAGCTCATCGAGCTGCACTGGCAGATGGCCCGTCTGCAGGCCCAGATCGCCAGGCGCACCCACCTGCGCGCACGTTTCGACTCGCCGGCCTCGCCCAACTGAGGCCCGGCCTGCCCTGCCGCATGGTGTTCGCCGCCGGGCGGCCGCGGGTGAGCGCCCGTGTCCGCTCCACGGCGGGCACCCCGGCAGGGCTCGATCCGGCAGGGCTCGATCCGGCAGGGCTCGATCCGGCAGGGCTCGATCGGGCAGGTCGGCCTGGCGTGGACACCTTGGCACAACGACCAGGCGTTACGGCCCGGCACAACGGTCCGGCACAACGGTCCGGCATAACGCCTTGGTATGACACCGGACGGCCGGCGCCCCTCGGGGGTGCCGGCCGTTCTCGTCGTTCGACGTCTTTCTGACAGCCCTGCCGTACGTGTCCGATGGCCGTGCAGCAGGGTCACCGGCGAGCCGCCTCGACGGTGACGGCGGCCTCAGGCGAGGCTCACCGGCCGTACCCGCGGCTCCCGGTCGGCGCGACGTCGGCCACCGTGTCAGGGGCGGACGAGACCGTGCTCGACGCCGCGGCGTCGGCCGTGGCCGAGGCGGAGGCGGCGATGTCGGCCGCGGCCCCCGCCGTCGCGGCGGCACCCTGCGCCGGAGCGTCCGCGGTGTTCCTGATGGTCTTGGTGACCGCGCGGGTGTTGGCGTCGGCCTGGGTGGCGGCGTCGGTCGCCGCCGTCTGGGTGCTGCTCATGGCGCTGTCCGCCGGCGTCTCGCACGGCACCAGCGCCAGCAGGCCGCCCGCGCTGCCGGCGGTCGCCGCCACGGCGCCCTTGAGGCTGAGCAGCGCGTTGAGCCGCGCGGTGACGTTGAGCCCGGCGTTGACCACGGCGCCCACGTTCGCGACGGCCGCCGCCGAGGCGTCCACCGCCGTGGCGGCCTGGCCGGAAGCGGCGACGACCGGCTTGCCGACCTGGGCGACGAGGCCCGCGGCGACGGTCGCCTTGGCGGCGAGAGCCGCGTTGACGTCCGCGACCGCGACCAGGGCGGCGGAGAGGTGGGCCTCCAGCCGGGCGATGACGTTGGCGTCGACGGTGACGGCGGCGTCGGCCACGATGTCGGCCGCGATGGCGGCGGCCGCGCAGATGTGCGCGTTCGCCTCGGCGGACAGGTTGGCGGTGACGGTGCCGGCGAGCTTCGCGACCGCGACGAGGTTGGCCCTGATGTCAGCGGTCAGGTCCACCGCCACCCCGGCGGCCACGTCGGCGGCCACGTCGGCTGCCGCGTCGGCCTGCGCGACGACGCCGCCCGTGGCCCCGCCGACGACCGTGCCCTGCAGATCGGCCAGAAGCCTCGCCACCGTCGTGACCCGCTTCTCCGTGCACTTCTTGGCGCACACGTCAGCCTGTGCGGGCGCGGCCAGCATGCCGGCGATGCCGATCGTGACGGCGACGACGGCTGTCCTAACCACTCGTTTCATTGACTTGCCCCCGGTTCATATTCCTTTTCACGAGAGTGGGAATGACGAACCCAAGAACCCCCGTGCGTCGGCGAGCACGCCGACAAAGACGTCGGCATTTCTATCACTGCCGATCACAGGGGAAAGCCCTGCTGACCAGGGGATGTAGGGCCGGCACCCCGTCCGGAAAGTCGGTATATCGAGCACCGGACGAGCACTTGACGGTCACCCCAATCCCGCCTCCGGAGAAAGCGACGGTAAACACCGCGCCCAGGCCCCGGGGCAGATCTTTCCGCTCACTTTTAGCGACGCGCCGGCGGACGTCGCGGCCCGGCCGGTCGGAGGCCGTCCACGAATCCGCCCTATCGCGACATATCTCGATAGGGGTTACGCTGGTGAGGTGACCTCCCTCACCCCGTACGCGGGAGACGACCCCGCACAGCGCGCCTCGGACGCCGACCGCGACCGAGTGGCGGCCGTCCTCGGCGAGGCGCTGGCCACCGGCCGCCTGACGAGCGTCGAACACGCCGACAGGCTCGACGCCGCCTACAGCGCCGTGACCATCGGCGACCTCGCACCTCTGATCAAGGACCTGCCCGACACGGCCCACCCGCCGACCGTGCTCTCCACGGAACGGCAGCAGGTCTCCGCCGTGTTCAGCAAGATCATACGTCGTGGGCGCTGGGTCGCCGGGCGGCACACCGAGCTGAGCTCGGTGTTCGGCGCGCTGATCGTGGATCTCAGCGACGCGGTCCTGCCCGGCCGTGAGGTGACGCTGGAGCTGAACTCCCTCTGCGGCAAGCTCATCGTCACCGTGCCGGCCGACGCCAGGGTCGTCGACGAGGGCAGCGCGATCTTCTCCAAGCGCTCGGTGACCGGCGGGAGCGCCGACGGCGACGGCCCGCTGATCCGCGTCACCGGCAACGCGCGCTTCGGCAAGATCGTGGTCTACCGCGGGACCCGTCGCTGACGCCCTACGATGCGGCCATGCAGCCCGCCGGACGTGCGCTGCCCGTGGCCCTCGACGCCATGGGCGGTGACAACGCGCCCGGGGAGATCGTCGCGGGAGCCGTACAGGCCGTCCGGGAGCGGGACGTGCCCGTCGTGCTCGTCGGCCATCCCCGCCTGCTCTACCAGGAGCTGGCCCGGCACGACGCGGTCACCGAGATCCCCATCGTGCGGGCCGAGGAGGCGCTGGCGATGGACGAGGGGGCTCTGGCGAGCCTGCGACGCCCCCGTTCCAGCATCGCCATCGCCTGCCATCTCGTACGGCGCGGCGACGCCTGCGCGGTCGTGTCCGCGGGCTCGACGGCGGGCGTCGTCGCCACCGGCCGGCTGCGGCTGCGGGCCCAGCAGGGAGTCGTACGCCCCGCGATCGCGGTCGGCCTGCCGACCCTGCCCCAGCCGACCGTGCTGCTCGACGCGGGTGCCACGGCCGACGCCAAGCCGGAGATGCTGGTGCAGTTCGCCCACCTCGGTGTGGCGTACGCCGAGACGGCGCTCGGCATGTGGCGCCCCCGCGTCGGCCTGCTCACGATCGGCGCCGAACCCGAGAAGGGCAACAAACTCGCCAAGCGGGCCCACGAACTGCTCGCCGCCGCGCCCGGGATCGACTTCACCGGCAACATCGAAGGGCACGACCTGCTCACCCGGAAGGTCGACGTGATCGTCACCGACGGGTTCACCGGCAACGTGGCGCTCAAGACCGTCGAGGGCACCGTGCGGTACGCGTTCGAACAGGTCAGGGAGACGATCGCGGAGAGCCGGGTGGCCAGGCTCGGCGGGATGCTGCAGCGCGCCCGGCTGCGGGAGCTGGCCGGCCGGCTCGACCCCGAGGCACATGGCGGGGCCGTGCTGCTCGGCCTCAGCGGCACCGTGGTGATCGCCCACGGCTCGTCGCGGGCACGTGGTGTGGCCGCCGCCTGCGAGCTCGCGGCCCGCCTGTCGGCCCAGGGCATCATCGCCAGGATCGGCGAGCGGGTCGCCTCCACCAACAAGTCGCACCGCCGCTGGTGACCCCCGATATGGAAAGGCGGGCAGAAGGCGTACGCCGATAAGCTTGGCTTCATGACCGACCCGCAGCTCGTGCTCACCGAGCGGGTCCAGCAGGCGCTGGGTTCCGCCTTCGGTCCGGAGCACGCCACCGAAGATCCGCTGATCAGGCCCTCCCAGTTCGCCGACTATCAGGCGAACGTCGCGCTCAGCCTGGCCAAGCGGCTCCGACGTGCCCCGCGGGAGGTCGCTCAGGCCATCGCCGACCACCTCGACACGACCGACGTCAGCGTGGAGGTCAGCGGGCCGGGGTTCCTCAACCTGACGCTGCGCGACGGCTGGATCGCCGGGCAGGCCGAGCAGCGGCTGCTCGACGAGCGCATCGGCGTGCCGCAGCCGGCCCCGCAGACCGTGGTCGTCGACTACTCCGCGCCGAACGCCGCCAAGGAGATGCACGTCGGCCACCTGCGCACGACGATCGTCGGCGACACCCTCGCCCGCACCCACGAGCACCTGGGCAACCGGGTGATCCGGCAGAACCACCTCGGCGACTGGGGCACGCAGTTCGGCATGCTCATCGAGCACCTCCTCGACATCGGCGAGGACAAGGCGCTCGGCATGCTGGCCGCCGGCGACGGCAACGCCTTCTACCAGGCGGCGCGGCACAAGTTCGACAACGACCCCGAGTTCCAGCAGCGGTCCCGCCGCAGGGTGCCGCTGCTGCAGGGCGGCGACCCGGAGACCCTGCGCCTGTGGCGCGAGTTCATCGAATACAGCAACCGCTACTTCCGCAAGGTCTACCAGACGCTGGGCGTCACGCTCACCGACGACGACATCGCGGGCGAGAGCATGTACAACCCCATGCTCCCCGACGTCTGCGACGAGCTGGAGCGCACCGGCGTCGCCGAGATCAGCGAGGGCGCGCTGTGCGTGTTCCCGCCCGGCTTCAAGGGCCGTGACGACCAGCCGCTGCCGCTCATCGTCCGCAAGAGCGACGGCGGGTACGGCTACGCCACGACCGACCTCGCCGCGATCCGCTACCGGGTGCGCGACCTGAAGGCCGACCGCATCCTGTACGTCGTGGGCGCCACCCAGTCGCTCCACTTCCAGATGGTCTTCGCCGCGGCGCGCATGGCCGGCTGGCTGCACGACGACGTCAGGGCGGAGCACGTCCAGATCGGCAGCGTGCTCGGCAGCGACGGCAAGATGTTCAAGACCCGCAGCGGCGAGTCGATCAAACTCACCGAGCTGCTCGACGAGGCCGTCGTACGGGCCGAGGCCGTCATCGCCGACCGCGGCTACGACCCGGAGGCCCGCAGGCAGATCGCGCGCCAGGTCGGCATGGGCGCGGTCAAGTACGCCGACCTGTCGGTCAGCCACGACAGCGAGTACGTCTTCGACTTCGACCGCATGCTCGCCCTCACCGGCAACACCGGGCCTTATCTCCAGTACGCCACCGCCCGCATCCGGTCGATCTTCCGCAACGGCGGGATCGATCCGGAGTCGGTCACCGGTCCGATCACGCTGGGCCACCCGGCCGAGCGGACGCTCGCGCTGCAGCTGCTCGGCTTCGGCTCGGTCGTCGCCGCCGTCGCCCAGCTGTCCGAGCCGCACCGGCTGTGCAACTACCTGTTCGACGTGGCCCAGGCGTTCACCTCGTTCTACGAGAGCTGCCCGGTCCTCAAGGCCGAGGACGAGTCCGTACGGCAGTCGCGGCTGGCTCTGTCGGCGCTCACCCTGCGGGTGCTGCTGCGCGGGCTCGACCTGCTCGGCATCGAAGTCCCCGAACGGATGTGAGCGGGGTGCCTGATTCCGCTTCGGCGGACACGGGAGAAGGCGACACCGGCACCTCCAGTGCGGGAGGCGCCGGTGTCGAGCCCGGAGATCACGTCCCCGGGGCACGAGATGGTGCCTTCGAGGCGGGAGATCGCTTCTGCGCGACCAAGGGCAGCCTCCCCGGGGCACGACATCGCCTGCGCGAGACCGGAGATGGCGCCTCCAAGGCAGGAGATCGCCCGCGTGAGGCCGGGAACGGCGCCCTTACGCGATCACAGGCCGTCCGATTCAGGGCGGTCCGTCCTTTCCGTTCCCGCCGGTCAGGCCCGTCCACGGCGCGCCTCGTCCGTGACTGTCGCACCAAGCCTCTAGTCTGGCGCGGTCAAGGGAGTGCCAGCCGACTCCTCGGGGAGCGTTTCGCGTGAGCATGGACCTGACCACGAGTCCGGACCCAGGAAACCTGGCCGAGGCCACGGAACTGCACCGCTACGCCGAGGCGCTGATCGTCAGCCTGGCGGCCGACGGCACGGCGCCCGACCTGCCGCCGGGGATCAACGACGTGCCGGGCTACTGGCTCGGGCCCGCCGTCGAGGCCCTCGTCCTCATCCTGTCCGGCAAGGACGCCCTGGAGCCGCTGGCCCTGGCCAACGAGCTGGACGAGCGGCGCACCTCTCTGTTCCTGTGCCTGGCCCTCGCCGTCTGCGGTCACGGCGACCGCATCCACGCCTCCTGGCTCGGCACCGCCTTCGGCGACCTGTCCGAAGACCGTCCGGTGGCACCCGGCCAGCGGGCGCTGTGGCTCGCCGCCGCTCGCGGGGCGTACGGGCCGGTCGGCAAGATCTTCGTGCTCCGCAAGCTCGACGCGGTGGACGTGCCGGCCACCGACGACCGGTGGCTGAAGGCCCTCGTGCCCGGCCTGCCGGAAACGTCCGTACCCGCCTCTCTGGAACCGTTCCCCGAGCTGGCGAAGGTCGCCGAGATCGAGCGGTCCTTGCAGGCGTCGGCCACCCTGCGCCGTCTGCGCGAACGCTGCACCGAGATCACCTCCATCCGGCAGGCCGGCGAGATCACCAGGGTCGTACGCGGCACCGTATGGGCCGAGGACGAGCCGCTGGCCGTGCTCCGCGCCCTGGCGGGGCAGGGCGGCCAGGAGGGGCCGCTGAGCTCGCTCACCGGGCATCTGCTCCAGGACCTCGCTCCCGACGCCGATCCCCACATCGCCGCGCTCGCCCTGCACGTGGCGGCGCCGGCGATCAAGGCGGCGGCGGAGTCCCTCGTCGAGGTGGTGCGCGAGCCGCCACCCGACACCCTGGACGTGCCGATCCTCGGCTATCCGATCAGGCTCAGACCCGAAGGACCCGACCAGGAGTCGATGGCGGCCGCCGAGCAGCGGCTCGTCACCGAGTGCGTGCCGAAGCGCACCCGGCCATGGCCCGGATATGTCCTCCTGGTCCTCGCCGTCGTCGTCATCGTCAGCGGGTTCGTGGTCGCCCTGCCGCTCGCCCTCGTCGGCCTGCTGATCGCCGCCGTAGGCGGGCATCTGCTGTGGCGGCACCGCGTCCGGGAACACTCCGACGTACGGTTCGTCCAGACCCGGGCGGGCAAGCTCGCCGACCTCGCCGACAAGGCCGTCTGGGCTCTGCACGAGTACGCCAGAGAATCCGAGGAGCGCGTCTCCGTGGCCGAGCGGGACCTGACCGAGGTGTCCACGCTCCTGCGCCGCGGCCCCCGGGCCGCATAGGGACGCCGCGCCGACCCCTGCGGCCAAGCCGGCTACGGAGCGCGAGTGCGCCGAGCGGATGGGCCGTAAGCATGGTGCGGAGCCTGCCCGGTGTCGGCCGCGCGGGCGCTGTCGGCCAGGTGCTTGTGCGGAGCCTGCCGATGTGGACTCACTGCGTTGACGGTCTGGGCGTGGGGGGTGTAGCCCGCGCGTGTGAGCCCTACGTGTGGTGTTGGCCGCGGACGCCTCACCCGGCGCTGTGAGCGCGCGAGACGGTCCGCACGTTGCCACAAGGCACAAGAACGCGGGGGAACGGCTGGCGCCGGGCCTGCTCATGCGCATGAAACCGGGCCAGGCGCCACTGCGCCCGCCGACCGAGTGGGCGGCGGGCACACGACCAGAAGTCGAGCCGACCGGCTCAGGCCGTGGAAACCTCCACCGTCGCCGGAGTGATCAGAAAGACCTTGTCCGCGATCCGCTCGATACGTCCCTCGCAGCCGTAGGCCAAGCCCGCGGCGAAGTCCACCATTCGTGTGGCCTCCGCCGTCGACATGCCCGCCACGTCCATGACCACCGTGTGGCCCTCGCGGAAGTGCCGGCCGATCGTCAGGGCGTCGTCATACTTCCTCGGGCGGACCATAACGATACGGGCCGGATCGGCGTTGGGCTGCCAACGCTTGGCGGCACGCTCGGCCGCCGGCATCCAGTCGTCCTCGTACTCGTCCTCGGCGTAGGTCTCGTCGTCGTACTGCTCTGCCCCACCCAGGCCAAGGTAGCTCGCCACCTTGCGCACAGCCCCCATCGGTTCGTCCTTTTCCGGCTTGTCCTTTTCCGGGCTCGTCCCGACACACGGGACCGTATCCGACGATTCAGCGAACCCCCGCCGACACGCCCGGCCGTTTAAGTGTTGTTGGCCGGAGAATGTGGAGGCCGGGTAAGCGTGTCTTCATCGTCAATTTGTCAGCCCTTCCAGGGTAACTCGCGAACCCGTCTACCCCATGGAACCCTTCGCAAACATTTTTCACAGTCACCTCTAACGACGGCACACCTTCAGTAGATCACAACGGATGCTGCCGATGTCGGGTTCCCGAAATACGATCTTGCTGGTCGGAGCAGGTACGCCATCGACGGGAGCCGCGATTCGCGGCGGCAGCGATGAAGATCGAATTACGCACCGAGACCCTCCGAATTCGCATATCGAAAACATTTTCGACGGTAGCGCGCCGAGTTGATCATCGTTCTCCAGGCGGCGGGCCGCGAACCACACCGGCCGCAATTTCGGGAACAGCCAGCGAGAACTCTTTCTTCTCAGCACCTTCCGCGGAAACGATATCGAGCACAATTTCGACCGGCCATCGGTTTTTGCAGCCGTACGGACCCGCGTCCTACTCACCCTCCGCGTAGGGAGGGCAGATGCACTGGAGAAGCGGCCGAGGCCGGTGGAAACCCAGGAGCCAGGCCGTCCCTCCGAGCTCACGGCCGCCGAGAGACACCGGCCGCACCGCGGACTGGTGAACGAGGCCGGCTCTCCAGCGGTGGACAACCCAGGACGCCGTACGGCCCAGTGCGGCCACAGCGGGCGCTGAAATGCTCGGGGTTCTTGGGAAGCTCGGAGCTTGTGGAGCTGCGCTCGCTGCGGCGGCCGGAGCGCATGAGTGCCTTCGCGCCCCTGTGCCTGGAGCCGCCGCGCTCGCCGAAGCCGGTGCGGTCGCTGAAGCCGGTGCGGTCGCTGAAGCCGGTGCGGTCGCTGAAGCCCGTGCGGTCGCTGAAGTCGCCCCGATCGCAGGCGGTCCGCATCGACCGCAGTCGCGGTCTCAGCCCGGCAGCGGCGTACCCACAGCCGTGGTCTCTCCAGAAGCACCTGCCGATTCTCTCGCGCGAGCACTGGGCCGGTCGATGGCCCCCACCCCTGAATTTCGGGCTCTCCGGCGGCGCGGACCCGGATCTTGATCGAGACTGGGACGTGGCGTGTGAAGCGCGGAAGGCTTTCGCGATGAGGCGGGCCTTGTGGTCGAGTGGACCGAGGCATTGGGTCGGCGCCAGCTACGTCGAGGCCAGTTGGGCCGGGGGCAAGCGTGTCGAGATCGGCGTTCGAGCCGCTTGGATCGAGGCCTTGGACGGTCGGGTTGGCGTGCTGAATGGGTGGGTTGGGGCCTAGATAGGTGCGGTTGGGACGTCACTGCGCCGGCCGGAAGCTCCGGTCCTCGCGAAGCCCGCTCCGCTGGGCCTTCGCTGCGGTCCTCACTCCCGCCCGCTCCGCTCCTCCCCCATCCCCGCTCGCGCCCCGGCCGGCCAACACACCCTGGACATGCGAAAGCCCCGGCCACACCCCGGCCGGGGCCACCACACACCACACACCCGCCCCCACACACGCAGGAACAAGCAGCGGGAACCAACACCCAGCAACCCGCCGGGGAACACACCCCAGGAACAAACCCCGGAAACAAACCCGCGAAAAAGAAAGGTGCCCGAAAATGCGGAAGGGCCACCCCACAAGGGATGGCCCAACCACATATCAAAGATTGTCCGGCGGTGTCCTACTCTCCCACACCGTCCCCGGTGCAGTACCATCGGCGCTGACAGGCTTAACTTCCGGGTTCGGAATGTAACCGGGTGTTTCCCTGCCGCTATGA
>NZ_VJVX01000119.1:0-6898 GCF_008033685.1 Microbispora sp. CSR-4 | reverse complement strand
GACCGGCTGCACGGCGCACCCGAGGCCCTCGCCTACATCCGCTCCCTCAACGCCATCACCCCGCCCGACGCCGCCTTCGACGCCGCCTTCTCCTCCGAGTGACCCGGCACGCCGGGCGGCGGCCGCACAGTGCCACATAGTGCTCCGCACGCTGGCCACATAGTGCTCTGCACGCTGGGCACATAGTGCTCCGCGTGCTGGCCGCGAAGTGCTTCGCGCGTTGGTAGCGCGGTGCTGCCGAAGTGGCGCATCGTGGCCGGTGCGCTGGGCACACAGTGCTCGGCGTGCCGGCTGCGAAGTGCTTCGCACGTTGGGCACACAGTGGCCGCCGCCCGGTGGAGCGGACCCATCCCGAAGTAGATCCGCGCTGAGCGATTCACCCCCCATGCCGATCCGCGCTGAGCCGATTCACCCCCCACGCCGATCCACCCCCCACGCTGATTCACCCCCCACGCTGATTCACCCCCCACGCTGATTCACCCCCCACGCTGATTCACCCCCGAGCAGGCACACTCTGCGCCGCTTCACCCTGATGCGTTTCACCCTGCGCCGATTCACTCTGCGCCGATTCACCCTGCGCCGATTCACATTGAGCAGCACCCGCACCATCCCGGCCGACCGGCCGGGGAGAGGAGACAGATGAAAACCGGAGTATGGCTGATAGGAGCACGCGGGTCGGTCGCGGTCACCAGCATGCTCGGGGCGTCTGCGGTGCGGGCGGGCCTGGCCGAGCCGACAGGATGCGTCCTCGAGTCGCCCGAGCTGCACAGCGACGCCCTCCCCGCCATAGGCGACCTGGTCTTCGGCGGCCACGACATCTCCTCGATCCCCCTGGTCAAGAAGGCCGCCGCGCTGGCCGAGGCGGGAATCGTCCCGGCCCGGCTCGCCGGTGCCGTGCAGGACGCGCTGCTCGAAATCGAGCAGGATGTGCGGCCCCTGCCGCTCCACGAGACCCAGGCCGGGGTCGCGGACGCCATCGGCGCCGACCTGGACCGGTTCCGCCGCCGGCACGGGCTGGACCACGTCGTCGTGATCAACGTCTCGACCACGGAACCCGCGCCGCCGCCCCATCCCGCCCACGCCGATCTCGACGCGCTGCGGGTCGCGCTCGACGGCCCGGAGCCCGTCCTGCCGCCCAGCGCCCTGGCCGCCTACGCCGCCCTGCGCGCCGGCTGCCCGTACGTCGACTTCACGCCGTCCACCGGCGCCCGGCTGCCCGCCCTCGACGCCCTGGCCCGAGTGCAGGGGCTGCCGTACGCCGGTCACGACGGCAAGACAGGTGAGACCCTGGTCAAGTCGGTGCTCGCCCCGATGTTCCGGCTGCGCAACCTGAAAGTGCGCGCCTGGTCGGGCACCAACCTGCTGGGCGGCGGCGACGGCGCGAACCTCGCCGAGCCGGCGGCCAACGCGGCCAAGTCGGCCAGCAAGCAGCGCGTGCTGCGCGAGACGCTCGGTTACACCCCGCAGGGCGACACCCGGATCGACTTCGTCGAGGACCTCGACGACTTCAAGACGGCGTGGGACCTGATCTCCTTCGAGGGCTTCCTCGGCACGCGCATGCGCATGGAGTTCACCTGGCACGGCTGCGACTCGGCGCTGGCCGCGCCGCTGGTCCTGGACCTGGCCCGGCTGACGGCGGCCGCCCAGCAGGCCGGGTGTACGGGCCCGCTCACCGAGCTGGCCTTCTTCTTCAAGGACCCCCTCGGGGAGGTGCCCCACGCGCTTGCCGAGCAGTGGCGGGTGCTGCGCGCCTTCGTGTCCGCGCTCGGATGATCCTCCGCCGCTGCCCCGGACCGGTGAGTCCGGGGCAGCGGCGGGGTCAGGTCGACGTCGCGGCCTCGGTCAGGCCACGACGCAGGGCACGCCGTTGAGAGTGAAGGCGGTCGGTTTGGCCGTGTTGCCGGTGTGGGTGGCCTGGAAACCGATGTCGACGGTGGCTCCGGGGGCGATCGTGCCGTTGTAGCTGACATTGCTGGCGCTCACCTGGCCGCTTGAGGGCGAATAGGTGGCGTTCCAGCCCGAGGTGATCGACTGCCCGGAGGGCAGGGTGAAGCTCAGCGTCCAGCCGCTGATCGTGGAGGTCCCGGTGTTGGTGATGCTGATCGCGGCCGTGAAGCCGGTGTCCCAGGCGTTCATCGTGTAGGTGACCCGGGGCCCGGTGCCGGTGCCGCCACTGGGCGACGGGCTCGGCGAGGGGCTCCGCGCCGGGCTCGGCGACACGACGGGCGACGGGGAGGGCGAGGGGCCTCCGCCGCTCAGGCTGGTCACGAACGTCGTCATGCTGCGGGCCGGGAGCGTGATGGTCAGTGAGCCGTTCGACATCGTGGTCTGCGCCTGGGGAGCGACGTTCCTGCTCGCGTCGGTCAGCCAGGACGAGACGGCGGCCGAGCCGGCGTTGGCCACGGTGAACTGCTGGCTCACCGCGGAGGTCCCCTTGTTGATGGCGACGATGACGACGGTGTCGTCGTTCCGGTACGCCGAGACGTAGACGTTGGACGCGGGGTTGGCCGTCGCGTCGATCCGTACGTATCCGGGGCGGACGAACCTGGCGAACTGCGCCATGATGGCGCCGCGCTTGCTGAGCTGGCCGTCCTCGCGCATGGGGCCGTAGCTGCGCCGGATGTACCACCAGACGTACGCCTGGAACTCGGCCTCCACCATGGCGCGGTGCATGTGCTCACCCACGTCGAGCGCCTGGGGCCAGGTGTCCGCCGAGTCGGAGCTGTTGGGGTAGTAGACCTCGGTCATCCAGAGGTCCTTGCCGGCGCCCTTCTGCTTGAAGAGCGGATAGGGGAAGTTCGAATACGGCGTGCCGTAGAGGTGCGCCCCGATGATGTCCACGTTGGCGAGCGCCGTGGAGTCGTTGAGGATCGGGTCCGACATGCTCTTGACGTACTGGAACGACTCGGGCGCGATGACCCGGGTGTTGATAGAGCCGGCGTTCTCACGCAGGAACCGGACGATTTCAGTGGACGTCCACCACGTCCAGTCGTGCGCGTAATCGGGCTCGTTCTGCACGGATATGGCGTACAGATTCACCCCGTTGTTCCGCATGTACGTGCTGAAGGAGTTCAGATGCTGGGCGTACGCCGCGTACTGGTCATACCTGAGACGCTTCGCGTTGGTCTGGCCGTTGCGGTTGAAAGTCTCGATCATGGACGCCGGGGGATTCCACGGCGAGGCGAAGACGATCGCCCCGAGCTCGGCCGCGCGTTTCGCCGTCGCAAGGTCACGGCTCCAGTCCGACTGGTTCTCGCCGACGGGGATCCGCAGGATGGAGAACCCGAGCTTGCCCTCGCCGTTGCCGAACGCGGTGTCCCGCTGGGCGGCGGTCAGGTCGCCGATCCAGGCGGCGTGGGCCATGCCGCCGAAGCCCCGGATGGTCTGCCGCTGCGCCGACGGATTCACGGTCGCGGTGGCCGCCGAGGCCGCCGAGGCCCCCAGGACCGACGTCGCGGCCGTGATGACCGGCAGGGCCCCCACCGTCGCCAGGACGGACCTGCGGCTCAGCAACCGCCGCTCGCCGCTCACGGGCCCATGCTGATCCTGCGTCATGCCTTCTCCTCTTGACTTGTCGGTGCTGATCCGCGCCGACGGGTCCGCGATCCGCCCGGGGCGGCCACGGGGCCGCCCCGGGCGGAGTGGTGTCACACTCGGGTCCACTGCTGGTTGGTGCCGCCCCAGCAGGAGTAGATCTGGAGTTTCGTGCCGTTGGCGGTGCCAGCGCCGATGACGTCGAGGCACTTGTTCGCGCCGACCGCGGTGATGGTGCCGTCGGAGTTGAACTGCCACTTCTGGTTGCTCTGGCCGTTGCAGTCCCAGATGATCACGCTGGTGCCGTCGGCGGTGCCTGCGCCGTTCACGTCCAGGCACTTGTTGCCGTAGACCCGCAGCTCACCGGAGCTCGTCTGCGTCCACGTCTGGTTGCTCTGGCCGTTGCAGTCCCAGATCTGTACCTGGGTGCCGTTCGTCTGGGAGGCGTTGGGAACGTCGAGGCAGCGGCCCGATCCCACGCCCTTGATGGCGTTCCCGTTTCCGGTGGGCGGGGGAGAACTGGACGTCCCGCCGTTGAGGGCGTCGAGGACGGCGGTGTAGGCCTGCTTCTTGTTGAAGTTGCCGTCGAACAGCAGTGGGGTGTCCCCGCTGCGCCAGGACCACTTGTCGGTGATGCCCCACACCGTGATGCCGGTGCAGCGGGACACGGCCATGCAGGCCTGGACGACGCGGCGGTAGGCGTCGGCCTGCGTGGAGCCGGAGCCGCCGACGTCGAGCTCGGTGATCTGGACGTCGACGCCGAGGGCGGCGAACTGGGCGATGTTCTGCTGGTAGTTGGACGGCGGGTTGCCGAAGTGGGACTGCAGCCCGACGCAGTCGATGGGCACGCCGCGGGCCTTGAAGTCCTTGACCATGTTGTAGACGCCGCGGGTCTTGTTCGCGTTGGCGTCGTCGATGTTGTAGTCGTTGTAGCACAGCTTGACGTTGGGGTCGGCGGCGCGTGCGGCGCGGAAGGCCTCCTCGATGAAGCCGTTGCCGAGTTTCTGCGTGAAGATCGAGCTCCGCAGGCTGCCGACCGAGCCGCCGTCGGCGAAGGCCTCGTTGACCACGTCCCAGGCGTAGACCTTGCCCTTGTAGTGGTTCATGACCTGGGTGATGTGGTTGGTCATCGCCGAGCGCAGGTCGCTGGCCGACATGTTGTTGTTGATCCAGCTGGGCAGCTGGGCGTGCCAGACCAGGGTGTGGCCGCGGACCTTCATGCCCTTGCTCACGGCGTGGTTGACGATCTGGTCGGCCGAACCCCAGTTGAAGGAGTTGCGGGAGGGCTCGATCGGGCCCCATTTCATCTCGTTTTCCGCGGTGACCGAGTTGAACTCCCGGTCCCAGGTGGCCACGTAGGTCGAGTCGTTCAGGTGCCCGGCCGCGATCGCGGTGCCGAAGTAGCGGCCGCTCTGGGCGGCGGCCGCGCCCAGGGTGCCGGCTGCCGCGTCAGCGGGGACGGATGCCGAGAGTGCGGTGACCGTGCCGAGTGCGCCGAGGGCGCCGGCGATCAGCAGCCGGCGGGTGCCGGCGAGCCTATGCCGTCTTCCGTCGGCGGGTCGTGGGGCTGTTTCGCCCATGCTTGAGCCTCCAACTGCGAAATAGATGAGGGAACGCGGAAAAGACGTCCGCGGGAACACCACGCCGTCGGCCGTCATTTGAAGCCGAAACGGTGGCCCCTGCCGCGCACCACCGATCCGGCAGGAGGAGCCGCCTCCGGGGAGTCAGTCTGGAAATCATCCCGAAACGTGTCAAGAGTGTTGCCTGTAAGTTTCGAAGCAGCTTTCGCGCGCATGCGTCATCTGCGCAGGTGTACGGCGCGAAATGTCGTTCGTAAAGGGCGCGACTTCCTTCGCGCCGCCCACGGATCACGTGGGTCGCGATGAAAGTTTCCCGCGCGCCGGACTCCGGAGGGAGTTCCCGCGTCCACGGAAGAGCAGGTCGGCCGCGCCCGGTCGGCGCGACGACCCGGACGCGGAGGGGCAAGGGTTGACGCGGCGTGCCGCGTCGGGTTTGATCCGCGCTACACCACCACGCACGGGCCGTTCGATGAGAGAGGAGTATTGGTCGCAGAATTGTTAGCGCTAACATCGGCCTCGTAGACCCACATGACTTTCCGGCCGGCACGCGCCCGTCCGCAGCACTTGTGAGCGGCAGACGGCTGTCAAAGGGATCACGAGCCGGTCGCTGTTTCCACCGTCACGCCTTTCGGCGCGTCGGTTCCGGCGCCGCGAGTTCCGGTACGCCGGCTTTCGGCGCTGAAAGTATGGCGCCGAAAGTATGGCGCTGAGAGTTCGGCACCGAGAGCGTGGCGCTGGTAGTCCGGCGCTGGGCGTATGGCGCCGTCTCTTTGGCGCCGTGACTTCCGGCATGTGAATTCCGGGAGTTCCGGCGCCGCGTTCGACACAAGCGGCGTCCGCCGGCGGGCCGCCTCCGCCGCGTGCCGGGCGACGACGCCGTCCGCCGATCCGGCCGGGTGCCCCTCGGGGGCGACCACGTCGAACCCGCCCCGGCGGCCGATCCGCAGCCCTGCCGTTCCCTTCACCTTCCGGCGAGGCGCGCCCTCGTGCCCTGGCGCGGGCCACGCACCACCGACCGCGCATTGTCCCCATCCCCAGCCGTGTCTCCGCTGAAGGAGAGAAGATGCACCAACCCCCCGTCCGTACGACGAGTGGCCGGCGACGCGCGCCGGCCACCGTCTTCGCCTGCCTGCTGGCGGCGCTCGCGACCGTTCTGGCGTCCGCCGTCACCTGGGTGGCGCCGGCCTCCGCGGCGACCGTCGACACCAACACCTGGTATGTCCTGGTCAACCGCAACAGCGGTAAGGCGCTCGACGTCTACAACTTCTCCACCGCCGACGGCGGGGCGCTCGTGCAGTGGAGCCGCAGCAACGGGAACAACCAGCAGTGGCGGTTCCTCGACTCCGGCGGCGGCTACTACCGCCTGCAGTCGCGCCACTCGGGCAAGGTGATCGACGTGGCCAACCTCTCCACGGCCGACGCCGCCGACGTCGTGCAGTGGAGCGACCACAACGGCACCAACCAGCAGTTCCGGCTCGCGGACTCGTCCGGCGGCTACGTACGGCTGGTCAACCGCAACAGCGGCAAGGTCGTCGAGGTCCAGAACGCCTCCACCGCGGACGGCGGCAGGATCGTGCAGTACTCCGACTGGGGCGGCAACAACCAGCAGTGGCAGCTCGTCCCCGTCGGGAGCGTCTCCGATCCCTCGCCGTCACCGTCGGCCTCGCCGTCGGCGTCGCCGTCAGCGAGTCCGACGAGCGGGTCGTGGCCGCCGTCGTCGACCTATTCCAACCCGGTGTTGTGGGAGGACCTGGCCGACATCGACGTCTTCCGGGTGGACGACA